>CAZQKR010000010.1:0-116292 GCA_964594045.1 uncultured Saprospiraceae bacterium
GAAAAAATAACGATTATCATTATCTATGTAGTTTTGTGACTGCTAATCTAAAGGCTTCCTCTGTCTTCCCATCTTCTACGCGGATCAATTCCACACCAGCCAGATCAAACTTTTCCTTCACCGGCTCAACAAACTCCGATCGTAACGCCCACAACTGGACAACCTCAGGCTGAGCAAGCATATCCCCGATACTGTCATGCCAGCCTTTACCCCGGGTTTCCCAACGGCCAACTTCATCGATGATGACCAGGGTTTTTTCAGTAAATGCCTGCCGGAAAAGCTGATTATAGTGATCCAAGGCAGTATTGTTCACCATGTATTTACCGATATCCGGAGCTTCGCATTCTCCGGCTTTTCTCAAAAAGGGTATGGACACTCCGGTGACTGCATCAGTCAGATCATAACCGACCGTCTCTTCTCCATCCATGATCCTCGGTGCATAAAAACCGAGGATCCGAATGTTCTTTTCTTTCAGTAATGGGATCAAATGCTGCAGAAAACTGGTCTTGCCTCCTGCATAGTCACCTGTCAGTAAAATCACCTCAGGAGCCTTTCGCAAAGTATCAAACCGCTGTTCAGCCAACCGGATCAGTTGGCGGATGACCGCTCCGGGACGGGTGAAAAAGGTCCTGACTTCGGGCAGGTAACGGATCACCACAGGCAGGGTTTCAAATGCCAGCTCGAGGGCAACCGGTAATTGTCTGAAGCTGGTCCTGGCAAAAAATTCCCTGATCCGTGGATTGTACAGTTCTGTACCCAGCACGGTAAAACCGACGATCACAACAGCTGCCCGGAAGTTCATGCGCAAACCGATCGTCAAACCTTCCATCCACCTGTCTGCCTGGTGGTTGAGCCCGGTGATCACAAATGCGGTGATCATGGTGATCACCACAAACCAGATCCAGAATTTAGGACGGGACAACTGCCGGAGTCCACGTTTATACCGCATGACCCAGATACCGGTTAACAACAATGTGGCAGGTATCCAGATTTGCCAGCCGGTCATGTTGATCAGGAACATCATCCCGGTCAGCAGAATGAAATTGAGGATCAGCCAGGTGATGGAGTATGGAAATGACCGGCTAATCCCGGGCAGAATGTCAAAGCTATAAGTATTGACCGGAATACTGGTTTCCTTGTCCTTTGTACCCAGGCTTTTGCCGATCTGCATACCGAAATAGACCGCAACCAGTCCAAAAAGCAGGTAGATGCACAGCAGCACCAGGATGGGTGTCCAGACCAGATCTGCATTAGTCCCAAGCTGTCTTGAAGCAAAACCCATCAATTGCTTGTAGATCTCCACCAGGTTAAAACCATAAAAAAGTATGAGGTTGAATATTTTCTGGAACAAGATCCATGTCATGGCCAAAGAGGTACCCACCAGGAACCCCAGGATATTTCTGCCGAGCGTTCTGACCGCAAGTTCGAGCAACAGGGCTTCCATGAAAATGGCGATCATAGGCCCGAAGATCACCGCACTGGGTGACATGGTCTTCATCAACGCGCAGATCAGTCCGCTGCGCCAGAACAGGCCTTTATCCTTCCATCGATAACTGGCAGCGATCAGCAGGATAAATCCGATGGCAGTGAGTATGTTGCCGTTGAAAGGTATCCGGAGATTGTGTAAAAAACTGCCAAGTATGATCTCTGAAGCAGCCCAGGTGGAACCTAAAATGGCTGCCTTGAGCCAGACTTCACTCAACTGCCTGTTTTTACTCATTTCGTAAAGTTATTTTTTCAGCGCAATATTCGAAAAGATGGTAACCTGCACCGCCCTGACTGACCAGGGGAAAAAGCAGTTCAGGCTTTGTGATCCTGGTTGCCCCGATCATGGAAATATGATGTTCAAAAAACAGTTCAGGCGGGATGCTGGCAGATGGTCCGATCAATATATTAGTGCTTCCTTCCGGTAAATATTTGATCAGTTCGTCAAAGGTATGGTTGACCAAAGTGAGTCCGGTGATGATGACCAGGTCAGACTCAGGCAGAACGGAAGGATACCGGTCAGCCGGCACAAAAAAAGTTTTATGTTCGGGCAAAAAAGCTGCTTCACTCAGTTCAAGCACCTGCAATCGGGGATGAACTTCAGCGATTTTCCGGATGTAGGCGCTGAACGCACCCACCATGGTGATCTTTGCATAACGGTTGAGATCGAGCAGGTCAACCGGATCGGTATTACGCAGTATGGTATATTTATTTTGTGCGAGGGATTCCTGAAAACAGGCATTGAGGGTGGCAATTTTAAGGGATTGAACCAGGGAAGAGTTTTGGAGGTGACTGAATAGCGCTGAAAGACTTCGGTCAATGATCTTCAACGGTGTAAAATCTCCATGATCGCGGTTTTTTTTATATGGCTGATGCGTTTCACCACCGGGCATTGTGCTGGCCACTCCATAAAAACCATTAGACAGTCTGACAGCAGTAAGTAGAGCGCCAATACACACATCCTCTATGGTCAGTTGCCCGAAATAGCCGTGTGAATTGGCTTGAATATTGTCAAAAACCCGGTCTGCGAACATATTGTGATTTTTTGATCTGTTGTTTTTAGGCCAGGGAATACTCTGCCTGAACCTTGCGGGTATAATTTATGCAATTTGGGGAAATATTTGTTTTTGTCAAAGAAAAGGGTCCCTAGATTTTTATGATTTCTTTCCACAAATGACCCAAATTTTTTTCACAAATGGGCGCAAATGCGGCTTTGGGCCTTTATAAAGTTTAGAAAGTTTATGAAGTTTATGAAGTTTAGGGAGTTTATGAAGTTTAGAAAGTTTATTTAGGGATTGGAAGTTTCAAGGAGGTGAAGATTCGAGGATTTGAAAATTTGAAGATTCGAGAATTGAGATTTGTTTGCTGCTTGTTTCGCCGTTGTTGGTGTTTTCACCAACAGCAACTTTTTACTGAACGATCAAATGAAGTCGGGTTCCTTTTTTTCGGAGCCGTCATTCCGGCCTACGAGCCGGAACCCCATCACCTTCATTGAGGTCAGGGAAAAGTAAAAATTATAACTTTGTTTTATTCGTTCCTCAGATCCCGCAGATCTCGCAAATAAACGCAGAAATTAACTGGATGATCAGGAAAAAAAAGATCAGCGAAAATCTGCGGGAACTGCGGGAAAATCCTTTTCTTACCGGGGTCAATATTCAAATTATTCCATCCACAAATGCGCCTTTGCGCCTTAGCGAGAGATTGCGTGGAACAGGTCATCTGATTTTTGTTAGAATTCAAAGATCACTCGCATTTCCAAACATAGATCCGCGCTGCGCCGCATCTGCGTCATCAGAATTGCCATTTGATATTTTGGAACGCGGATAACGCGGATATTCTAAAACGGATTTGAACGGATCCATGCGTGTTGAATCAGGGAGTTGCCACGAATGCTCGAATGAATTTATAGTTCAATCGTATTTTCTGCTTTTATATCTGCGAATAGACACAAATTTTTTCCACAGATTTTCTCAAATTTCACACAGATTGACTCAGATATTTTTTCCACGAATGGCACAAATGATTTTTCACAAATGGGCACGAATGCGGCTTTGCACCTTTACGAGATATTGAATTCTAAACGTTGTCTGAACGGCAAATTTCAGGATGAGAACATTAATTAATTGTGAAAATGTTTACTTTATCCTTTGATTTATAAAAATTTATGTGTATATTTATAGCCAACAATCCAAATCATTTTTTTAAGAGTAATTGTTGTTTTATTATGTAGCAATTTCATATGTTCAGGCATCTTTTTGATGACATCCGTTCGAATGTAAATATTTGAAGAATAATCTTGATTTTTTTAACCAGTAAATATTTTTGTGATGAACAAGTTCATTTTTTTGCAAAAGCGTTTTTCGTTTATGTATGTATGTATGTATGTATGTATGTAATGTTCCCTGTGTCCTTACAGGCTCAGGATGTTGCCGGATTTGAAAAAAGAATGCAAGTTTACATGGATGAGTATTTGAGAGAAAACCTTGAAAAAGTAAAAGAAGCCGAGTCAGGGATACATCACTGTTCGCCGCTCACCGAAGAAGTTTTCATTGGAATCACTCGCGAGGAAGCAAAATCAAAATTTATCAGGTTAAATTATGAAGAGTATCTTCAATTATATTTCCCTTCAAAAGATAGAATATTGATGGATACACTCATATGTGATAATGGAGGATTTGAAGATAACTTTGATTTTTATAAAGGATATTGGTCTTACTTTAACAGTGGAAGTGATTCCTGTGCACCGGTAGGAATTTGGGGGATCCCAATTCCTTACGCTCAAACGCCATTACCAACTCAGAATCGATTTGAGATTGTAACTCAAGGAATTGATCCATTAGTAGGAATTAATAAAGTTAAATTCGGTAATAAAGCACTCAAGATAAATAGTCAATATGGACATGATGATCCTTGTTGGACAGCTGGGGGTATTGATAAAATTGTTAAAAGATTCAAAGTTACTAATGAAAGCAGACATTTTACCGTTTGGTATGCTGTAGTTTTAGAAAACCCAACCAATCACACAAATAATCAACCTTTTATTAATATTAAATGTGATCGAGCTCCAGAATTTGATTTATGTTTCGATGCTGATTCGTTAAATTGTGAAAATGCATATTCAGACAGTATTTGTTTTACGGGTTCAAAATTTCAAAATGTTGATGTTTTGGATTGGACTTGTCACAGGATCAACATCCCTGAAGAGTTTATTGATAGCATTGCAACCCTTGAAATCATGGTAGCTGATTGTGGTTTGGGGTTTCATGCGGGTTATGCTTATATTGATGGGATATGTGAACCGTGTGATGGAAGTGCCTTGGGCTTTATTGCTATTGATACCATAGATTATGTTACCTGTTATTTAGAAGATATTCCAACGTCAGCCACGGTTTATGGTAGATATACTCGGCCTAATCTTTTGAATAATTGTAATTATAGTGAAGACCCCTGGGAACTAATATCTTTAATCGCTCCGGGATATCAAATTGAGAATTTGATCATTGATCATGAATCCATGATATTTAGTTTTGATTTTCCTATCACCAACTTTGGCAATCATGATTGCCTTGATGTTTACTTGGAAGCAGTATTCTCAAATGGTACTGATATATTGCCTCCACAAATAAGTAATACATTTGAAATATGCCAAAACAATTATATTGTATTAATTTGTGGTGGAGGTGGTATAGGTCCTGTGGATACTTGCGGAGTCATCATTGATATTAAAATCAGTGGCTGTCAAAGTAATGGAACGGGAGGAGATAATGATGTAGATCAGACACCTAATATCTCAGATGATTATTATTATGTATATCTGACGGTTTATGATCCGAACGAGCTTGGATGGAGTATCGGAAGAGAATTGGTCGATCCATATCCAAATGAAGAAGACCTTTTTGATCTGGGATATGGTACGGGTGATACGATCAATATGATCTTAGGTCCATTTTTGATACAAGAGGGTGACTGGTGGTTACATGTGTATCTGCCTGATTGTGATTTTACAACCTACATAGACGCTCCGGATTACTGCTCGGGATGTGATCAGTTCCGGGATTTGAAGGTAGGAAATGTGGAATGTTATCCATCAGATTATGAGTGGGTGTTTAATTTGTATGTCCCTAATGAAAATACTAATCCACCTCCAACTTTTAGACTTTATGGAACTGGAGCATCGCAATTTCCATACCAATATAATGCATTGAATGTAATTGGATCAATATATATTTCTGGTGGGTGTCAGGTTTATACTTTAGTTGATGCAAATAATCAACTTTGTACATCAAGTTTTACGATATGCCCACCAAAGCCTTGTGTAAATTGTGACCTCGATGTAATTGTTAAAGATGTGGAATGTGTATATAATCCTAAAACGCAGACATACACCGGATTTAAAGTGCATCTTGATCTGAGCGATATTGACCCTGTTAATGAACAAGCATGTGTGGGGTATTCATATACTCCAACTTCTTCCTCTTTTACATACATAGGATCTTATTCAGACGGTTCCTATGACTTCGGTCCTTTTACCGATGATGTTTATATGTATGTCAAGATCTGTAATCGTGGTACCGATTGCCCCGCATGTACAAGTGCTTGCTATAAATATTTATACATTCCCAAGCCTGATTTTGTGACACAAAAGGAGATTGAAGGAAGGTTGGAAAAAAGAAGTATAGTGAAAGAGTTGGTTGAGGGTCAGGATACAAAAGGAGAATTGATCGTGATCCCAAACCCATTCAGTACGGATGAAGTGATTTTACGGTCTGCTTTGGATCATACAGCCTATGAGATATTTGATATGTCGGGAAGATTTATCCAAAAAGGATCTTTTAAAGGGCATGAAGAAAGGATTACACTGCATGTTACAAAAGGAACCTATTTTATCAGATATCATGACAAAAACGGAAAACCGGCCATTGTCAAGATGATCAAATTGTAAATTTGTGGTTTTGATGCGTGTTATCTTGATAGGTAACACGCATTTTCCTTAATTCATTCAACTTCATATGCCATGCTAAGGATACTTTTCATATATATAATCTTATCATCACTTTTTTCTGCATATTCCCAAATGTCTGATTGCACTACCCTAGATACCATACACTGTTATTATCAGGTTGGATTCCCAATATCACAGATCGGTATTGAGAAGAAATGGGAAAATAAAACTCGCCTTTTCGGGGTAGATTTATTGGTTGCTGACCTGGATTCAGACTGCGTTCCTGAGATAATGTGCACCGAATTGAATTCACCTGGCCACATTAGTGCATTTAATGCAAAACATGTATCCTCTGGTAGAAAAATAAAAGTTGCTTTTGGTAGTCGAGGTCTTACGGATTATACAATAGCAGATATTGATTCTGACGGTATACCGGAGATTATTGTGGCAGCAGAACTAAATTCAAATCCAATAAATCTTAAAAATAAACTTGTATGCAATGATATCGATGGAAATATAAAATGGATATCAGACAAATACATGGTAGATTACGGTACATGGGGTAATTATGGCACACCTGCATTAGCTGATTTTAATCGGGATGGTATCCCGGAAGTCTATATATACAATGAAATTTACAATGCCCAGACAGGGGTCAGACTTACCGATGGCGGAAATAATGTTTTGGACGGAGGTATCAACGGAGATGGTGTGCATTATTTCAACCACTCGGTGACCATTTCAGCACAGCTTGATAACGACACAACAGACCTTGAACTGGCAGCAGGCTATACCATTTATAAAGTGGATATGCAGAATTTGAACGGAAATGCCGGAAATACAATGACTGCAAACAACATCCTGATCAATGGAGAATACAGGGATGGCTATACCTCGGTAGCAGATATCAATCTGGATGGAACAATGGATGTTATAGTAATATCACCTCACTTAGCAAATTCATTAATATATGTTTATACCATGAAAACCGACACGTTGGATCTTATCGCAAAAGCTGTTTTTACTATAAGCTATTCAACACAAGGTGTAGCTGTTGCACCTGGAATTGGAGATATCGATGGGAGTAGGTCTCCCTCTATTGTATTCCAACTGGGGCGAAATTTGTATTGTTTTAAATATGATGGCACTGATTCGTTAAAAGCAATTTGGGATATTCAATTTCCAATTGGTTTAGTAGGTGAGAGTCAATTGTTTGATTTTAACGGGGACGGCATCCTGGAGATCATCTATAAAGATACTGATTCTTTGTGGATATTAAGTGGAATGACAAATCCTCCAAGTTTAATAAAGCAAATTTCCTGTCCAAACTTCTTCGGAAGGGATCCAATAAGGATTGCCGACCTTTATAATTCAGGACAGGCGTATTTATGTACCATATGTGGAGAATTTGGATCTGAAAAACTCACCGTCTTTGGCGCCCCCGACAGTCTCCCTGGATGGGCGCCCACAAGGAATATGTGGAATCAGTACAATTACCATGGACTCAATATCAACGACGATCTCACTGTGCCTCAGTATATGAAGAATAATGCCACTTACCAAAACGGGCATTATAACAACTTCTTTGTACAACAAACCCTGCCGGGAGTCAAAGGCAGCACTGCCATCGAAGCGCCCAATCTCTCCGCCGCCATCCACTGTGTCCGTTTTGATCCGGTTAGCGGAGTTTATACCGTCAGCTTTGACCTATACAATGCATCCGACGCATCCAAAACTGCCCCGGATCAGATACCTGTCTCCTTCTATGACGGAGAGCCGGAATCCGGCGGCCAACTGCTTGGTACCTACCTGACCACGCAAACCGTCGCTCCGGGAGATACGCTGCAACAGCTGAGCCATTCTTTCACTGCCTCAGGACTGAGTCAGGTGGTGATCGTCGTGAATACGGACAAAACCGGCGGTCAGCCCTTCACGGATGAGGATTTCAGTATCAGGGAATGCGATTTTACAGACAACTTTTACATTAGCCTGGATCTTCCTGCCATAGATACGGTGCAGGCGAACATCTGCGAAGGTGATTTGTATACTTTTTACGGGACCATCCTGAGTTCGCCCGGAACTTACTATCATACCCTGACCGGCCAATCGGGTTGCGACAGCCTCATCACCGTGCTCCAACTGACTGTGTCCGGTACATTCGTGGTGGAAACTTCTGTTACGGCGTGCGACGGATATCAATGGCGCAATTTTTATGAGACCATGTCCGGCATGTATGTTCAGGTCGTTGAAAATCCTCATGCCTGCGACAGCCTGTTTATCCTGCATCTTAAGATCAATCATTCCTTTACTGCCACAGAATCAGCATCTGCCTGTGACAGCTACACCTGGCAGGGAAATACCTATACGGAGTCTGGTACATATACCTATACGGATCAAACCATCCACGGTTGCGACAGTATCCTGACCCTGCAGCTGACCATACATCCGTCAGAATGGGTTACGCTGCAACACACTGCCTGCGACAGCTATACCTGGAATGCTCAGACCTATACTCTAAGCGGTGTCTATACCTTTCAGACGATCAGCAGTATGGGTTGTGACAGCATCGTCCAACTCGATCTGACCATTGTGAACCAACTTGAGCACCATGATGATATTTCAGTGTGTGCGGGTGATTCAGTGTTCATTTTTGACAGCTGGATACAGGAAGCCGGAGACATCAGCCAGACATTTACTGCGCAATCCGGTTGCGACAGCATCCAAACCTACCATGTCACCATCATCGACCTGCCCCAAAGAGAAGCATCCGCTACTGTCTGTGCAGGAGACAGCGTGTTCCTATATGATCGGTGGTTTTCTGTACCCGATACCTACCATCTCCAATTGCCAAATGCATCAGGATGTGACAGTCTGATCCATCTGGAGATATCTGAGCTTCCGGTCAGTGAGCGCCAGGAGGATTATTATTTGTGCCGGGGAGATACAGGTGTGGTATTTGGAACGATGGTGACGGATGCAGGGATGATCACCACTGAACTGACCGCAAGTACGGGTTGTGACAGCATCATTTATACGCAGGTTCATCTGTTGGAAAATGCGGCTGAGCAGCTGAGTGTTTTGTTGTGTCCGGGAGATTCCATATTGATCGATGGTCGGTGGTATGCTGCGGATGATGAAGTATCGCAGGTATTTGTGGCTGCCAATGGTTGCGATTCTACGCTGACCACCCGGATCAGGATGATCGGAGAACCGTCCGAGCCACAGATGGACATCGACTGTGCGAACAGGATCATCCGGTTGTCGGTGGATGCTTCGGAGGATTGGCTGGTGATGTGGGACAATGGAACAAGTGGCAGTGAGGCAATGTACCGGGACAGCACAGGGGCAACGGTAAACCTGCATGCAATACCGGGTTGTGACCGGCAATTTAAGCTTGATCTGCCGGTGATACCGGAAATGAGTTTGTATGTATTTCCCGGAGATACGGTAGTGAGGGTGAACGAACAGATCACGATAGATCTGGGTTTGGATGCAGGTGAATGGACGGTGGAATGGTTGCCTGCTTCGGTGGTAGATTGCAGCACATGTGCACGGGTCAATATATCAGCGCAAAGCAATACGGATATCGCGGTTCGGCTGACACATGAAAGCGGATGTGTATATGACATTGGTTTTAAGTTGAGCATCATCCGGCCAAATCTGTTATTACCCAATGTATTCAGTCCCAACGGAGATGAGCTGAACGATACATGGAAAGCTGTACTGCCATCGGATCACCAACTGATCAGTTGTGAAATATTTGATCGCTGGGGCAATTTATTATTCTCTGTACAACAAAATAATACGGTGGAATGGGATGGCACTGTTAAAGGTCAAAGCCTGATGCCGGGAGTCTATGTTTTTGTGATGGTGTATGTGGATGGAGAAGGGAAGAAACAGGTATTGAGCAGTGAGATCACTTTGTTGAGGTAAGAGTGTCAGGGTGAAGCCTCGTTGTCATTTAGCTGATGGGAACGCGGATAACGCTGATATTCTAACGCGGATTTGAGCGGATCTTAGAGCGTTTAATATGGAAATTTCCACGAATGCACAAATTATTCTATAGATTCAATCATGTATTTTTCATTTTTATTTACGAATAAACACAAATGATTCTTTGCGCCTTTGCGACTTTGCGAGGAATTGCATGGAATAGCTCAACGAATTTTGTTAGAATTCAAATGTCTCTAGCATTTAAAATCAACGATCCGCGCTACATAGCATCTCTGTCATTTAAGTTAGCATAGAGCTGATTGGAACACAGATAATGCGGATTTGCTAATGCGGATTTGAACAGATCCCATCAATACTGAAACAGGGAGTTGCCTTGATTAAACGAATGATTTTTGGGATTCAATTGCGATAAATTGCAAATAATAATTCATCTTTTGGACGCTCAATTCCTAAAATAAACTCCCATAAACCAATCCTGAGATCGTAGCCATGATCACAACCAATGAAACATATACAACAGTTTTTTGCGTGCCCATCACGCCCCGGATAACCAGCATATTAGGCAAAGACAGAGAAGGGCCTGCCAGAAGCAAAGCCAAAGCCGGGCCTTTACCCATACCTGATGCGATCAATCCCTGTAAAATAGGCACCTCTGTCAGTGTGGCAAAGTACATGAAAGCACCGACTATCGAAGCAAAGAAATTGGAGAAAACGGAATTACCGCCTACCAACCATTGGATCCATTCATTGGGTATGATACCGGCTATAGTCTGACCATCGTGCGTGGAACCAAGTAGAAAGCCTGCCGTGACCACTCCGATGGCCAATAAGGGTAAAATCTGCTTCGCAAAACCCCAGGAAGCGATCGTCCATTCCCTGTTTTCACTTTCATTTTCATCATATAAGGTGATGATGCTCAAAGCTGCAATACCCACCAGCATAGGCACCAGAGGAGCAAGTTTAGCATTGTCGATCAGGCTGGAAGAGATGAATCCGGAAGCAGCGGTTACAACAACAGCTATCAAAACCCAAATCCACTTAATTCTTAGTATTTTGATCAATGAATATGCCAACAGTAAAGAGAAAAAGCCGGTAGTATGCCATTTATACGCCCATAAATAATACCACGCACTCGAAGTGTCATCATTTGCCGGGCTTCCCCAGTTGGCAAACACCAGTATAAGCACCAATGTAAAAAAGTGAAATGAGGTCTGCCAAACAGGCCTTTTTTCCGGAGGCAACTGAATGTTCATTTGCGCTTCCCTTTTTATTTTCTCTTCCTTTCTGTAGATCAGGGACATGATGAGTCCGATGATCACGCTGAATGAAACCGCACCGATGGTTCTGGCCACACCCATCTCAAATCCCAAAATCCTGGCCGTAAGAATAATGGCCAGAATATTGATGGCAGGACCTGAATATAAAAAAGCGATGGCAGGACCCAAACCTGCTCCACGTTTATGTATACTGGAGAACAATGGAAGTATCGTGCAACTGCATACTGCAAGGATGGTACCTGACACGGCAGCAACCGAGTAAGCCAGCCACTTTTTGGCATTTGCACCGAAATAACGCAACACCGATCCCTGACTCACAAAAACCGAAATAACACCCGCAATGAAAAAAGCGGGCAATAAACACAATATAACATGTTCCCTGGCATACCATTTTACCAGGTCCAATGTGGCATCGATCGCCGTATTGAACCGGGCGCTTTCGATCGGCAGGAAAAATGCTGCACCAAAAATGACCGCTATCCATATCAGGGTTCTTATCTCTTTTTTGAATTCCATAAAAGATTATTTATCATTCACTTGCAGATGAATGAGTTTTAAAATAAGGCAAATTACCTACAAATAGAAAATGTATATGTAATAAATACCGACCAGAATGAAAATGGCCGCAACCACTCTCCTGAACCACAATTCAAATATTTTCAGTGAATTGTACAGTTTTCCGACACCGGATAAAGTGAATGCGATCAGGTAAGCAAAAATAATGACCGGTAAGCCTGTGGCTATGGCAAAAATAAAAGGTAATATCAATCCTGAAGTGCTGGCAATGGTCATGGGTATCAACATTCCAAAATACAAAACTCCACTATAAGGACAAAAAGCCAGGGCAAAAACAATACCCATCAGAAATGCGCTGATCCCGCTACCTTTCTTTTGACTGTTTTGAAATCTATCAGTGATGTTGCCCAGTCCGGGAAACTTTATTTTGATGATATCCAGCATAAGGATCCCGATAATGACCAGTAACGGTCCCAGGATTTTCTCACCATTGCCCTGAAAAAAGGAAGCGACATGGAATTTACTTGCACCAAAGAACAGGACGACACCCAGAACAACATAGGAAAACGCTCTTCCCAAAGTGTACAATAGTCCGTTTATGAATACTTTTCGTTTGTTCTCAATGTTTTTACCGATGTAGGCAATAGCCGTAATGTTGGTTGCCAGCGGACAGGGACTGATGGCCGTCATCAATCCAAGTATAAAAGCAGATAAAACAGGAAAATTGCTGCCATCTAAAATATTTTGAAGAAATTCCATGACATTCTTTTTTATGTGATCAATCGGAAATCAACGACAAAATCAAAAAAATTGATGCGGCAATAAGTATAAAACAGGCTTGCTGAATATTCCAACTAATTTGCCTTTCAGGATAATTTGTATCAACAGATAATTATTGCATCAGGTCTTATAAGTAAATTTCATAAAAAATGAGCCATTTACCTACATTCGGGTTTTTTGATTACACAGAGATACACAGAGATCCGCACAGAGTTTCACAGAGGTATCCTCTTGTATCGAAGCTGTTGATTAACTATTCAGGTTCTTTTCAATGAGTTTTTTGATTTCCTCTTTAGAAGGAACCCGCCCACTGATGAGCACTTTTTCATCCAGCACCAAACCCGGAGTAGCCAGGATACCATAATTCATGATATCAACAATATCTTCAACTTTTTCGATTTCAGCATCGTAATTGTTCTCCCGGACAACTTCATGGGTCAGTTTTTCCAGTGTTTTACATTTGGTACAACCCGTACCAAGAATTTTGAAATTCATAATAAGTGATCTTTAAACAAATTATTTTTTAAAATTTTTAATCTCTTTTTTCAGTCCTTCCTTATACTTCTCTGGTCGGGTTTTTACATTC
This sequence comes from uncultured Saprospiraceae bacterium, assembly GCA_964594045.1. Lineage (GTDB taxonomy): Bacteria > Bacteroidota > Bacteroidia > Chitinophagales > Saprospiraceae > UBA2365. The sequence continues at coordinate 13,541 of CAZQKR010000010.1, forward strand.
ATGAACGCAAAATCAGTCAGGTCCTTTTTGGCCTTTGTGACCGGGTTGTAAAGAAAAACGGCAGTTCCTGCAGCCTCAAATTCCTCCGCAATTTTTGCATTCTTTTTTTCATCTACATTGATCAGTTTGAAAGTGATCTCAGGATAGGATTTCGATACTTCCCTGGTCAGTTTCTCAATCAGATTACAGGTCATGCACCGATGCTCTGAATGAAACTGTATGAGCTCAATGCTCACTTCGGATTTTTTGGCCTTGCCTGGTTTTGAGGTCTGTCCAAAAGTGATCCCTGCAAACAGCAAGACCACCAGGGCCGTAATTGTGAAGTTGAAAAGTGTTTTTTTCATAATTTGAAAATTAATATTAGATAATTTGAAAATATTATTTAGTACTTTTTTTTTGTGGAGGAAATTATTTATGAAAGTATTAAAACGAGTTCATTGCAATCAATCTGCAGGTTACGGGAATCCGGATAATTTTCAGCTGCCTGACATAATTCCAGCCAATATGCAGTTTCATCTGCTTCCTTTGCTGCCAATTTTAATTTATGCACAAAGTCAGCTTTACTTTCAGCATTTTGTGCTTCCCTGACATTGGCTCCAATCGAAGTGCCTGATCGCATCAATTGTCTGGCAATGATCACTTTTTTTTGGCTCTCCTGTATTTCAGAAAAATCGATGATCTTTAATGCAAAGTCAAATGACTTTTTCACTATGATATTGTCTTTATCACTTCTCATTAATATAATTTAGCTGGTATACTTTTCTATCCAATTGATTCATTTCCAAATTATCCAATTTCGAGTCTTCTCCGAAAAGTCTTTGCCCCCTAAATCCCCACTGACGTTTTCAGTCAGTGCAGGCACTGACGTTTTCAGTCAGTACAAGCCTAAAAGGGGACTTTTAATTTGTTGATTTTCAATCGTTTCCCTTTAGTCCTGTGCTGACCTTTAGCACTGACGAAGCGAGCTTATCAGCATCTACGACGTCAGTAGGTTGGGGCAAAAAACGATTGAAAATCAACAAATTGGACTTTTCGGAGCAGACTCAATTTCCAAATTATTCAATTTTCAAATTTTCAAATTATATAATTACCCCATCACCCACCACATTTCCATCCCGATCTCCAGGCTGGTTTCATGGTATTTCTCCGTCATGATCTCAGTGCCGTCCCATGCTTTTGGGTCGGTGTATCTGACCGGAAAACGGGCTTCTGCTCCCGCAACAAACGGGCAGGCCTCATCCGCATGATCGCAGGTCATGATGGCTGCAAAGCTTTGTTGCGGATTGAATGCATCGCTGAAAACTTTTGAAAAACAAATGACCGGCGGTTCATTTCCGGCAAATTTAAGGGCATAGACAGGGTTATCCGTTTTGGCCAGTTCCATGATTTGAAAACCCTGCGCCTTCAAAGTTTGCACCACCATCGGAAATATGGCCGTGGTTTCGGTACCGCCACTGTAGCAAAACACGTTTTGCTTCCCGAAATGATACGCCAGCGTCTGTGCCCAGATCTGTGCCAGATGGCTTCTGCGCGAATTATGCGTACAGATAAAATTGAGACGCACAGGCTCATTCAGGGCTGATTTTTGCCGGATATAATCCTTCAATGGTTGCAAAACGGCCTTTCGCTCTGCCGGAATTTTTGTTTCATCAAACTGAAGGATCAGATGTTGCACTGCCTGATTCATTATTTGTAAAATTTGGTTTTGAGATATAAACTGGCCCTGACCAGTAAGATCAGTACCGGAACTTCCACCAACGGGCCGATCACCCCGACAAATGCCTGCGCTGAATGGATACCAAAAACAGCGATGGCCACGGCTATCGCCAGTTCAAAATTGTTTCCGGTTGCGGTAAAAGAGATCGCAGCGTTTTTATCGTAAGGTACCTTCATCGCTTTATTGATGAAGAAACTCACAAAAAACATCAGCAGAAAATAGACAACCAAAGGAATCGCAACCCTCAAAACATCCATGGGCAATTCGAGGATCTTGTCACCTTTCAGGCTGAACATCAGAACGATGGTAAATAGCAGTGCATATAATGTAATGGGAGAGATCACCGGAACGAACTTCCTGTTGTACCAGGAAACACCTTTGGATTTAACCAAAAATCTCCGGGTCAGATAACCAGCGATGAATGGAATACCCAGGTAAATGAACACGCTTTTGGCAACTTCACTCATTGGTACTTCGACGTTGAAGTGAGACAAACCCAGTTTTCCCGGCAAAACATTGATGAACAACCAGGCGTAAAAACTATACGTAAATACCTGGAATACACTGTTCAATGCTACGAGCAAAGCACCATATTCGCGGTTGCCGTGAGCCAGATCGTTCCAGACGATCACCATGGCGATACAGCGGGCCAGTCCGATCAGGATCAATCCGGCCATATAATCAGGATGATCTCTCAGAAAAATGATGGCCAGCACAAACATCAGTATCGGACCAACTATCCAGTTCAAAAAGAGTGAAAGACTCATCGCTTTTTTATCCTGAAATGCTTTGGGCAACAATGCATAATCCACTTTGGCCAATGGAGGATACATCATCAAAATCAGGCCGATAGCCAACGGAATATTAGTCGCACCAATGGAAAGGCTGTCAAAAACCTGCTTGATGCCCGGGAAAAAATAACCCAGTGTTACACCAAGTGCCATAGCCAGAAAAATCCAAAGGGTAAGAAAACGATCCAGAAATTTCAGTTTTGCCTGCATGGAAATGGTTTGAAATAATGCATTTACGATATCGTTCGCAAAAATACGAACTATATTTTAGTTCGCAAAATTACGAACTGTTTTTCAGCTGCATTTTTCTATCAAAACCGGAGTGGTCAGCAATGTATTGAAAAGAGATTTGGCGAGTTGCCAGTTTTCCTGGTTGATACAATATTTAATGGAAGGCGGGGTGATATTTCCTTGTATGAGTCCTGCGTTTTTGAGTTCCTTGAGATGCTGCGAAAGGGTTGATTTGGCTATGGGCAATTCTTCGGCCATGTCACCGTGGTAGCAACAGGATTGTGCATTGAGCAGCTGGAGAATGGCTATCCTGACGGGATGTCCCATCGCTTTGGCAAAACGGGCAATCTGTTCCTGTTCCGTGGTAAAATATTCTGAATTAGCCATTGGATATTATATTATTCTGTGCAAATGTACGAAAACGTTTTACCCGATATCGAATTTATCACTTACTTTTCCACAAACACCGGGCCCAACTGTGACTTGTAGTTGTTGTCAGTCAATTGAAAACGCTCTTTAGTTTTCCAGTTCATCAAAGTAATGTGATACTGAGTTTCTTCAATATCGGAACTGTTGAATACCAGCCAGTTGCCATCTTCACTCCAATCGTGCCAGCCTTCAGAACCGGAATTTTCGATCAGTTTCCATTGCTTCGTACCATCCGGTGTAACTGCAAAAATGCTGTTCTTACCATCCTGTCGGGAAACATAGGAAATAAAGTTTTCTGTCGGATGCCATCGGGCAGCACCGGCTTTATAGCCATAGGTCTTGGCAGAAATATTGTCCTCAGGATACCTTGTGAGCTGATTCAATTCGCCGTTTTCCAAATCCATCAGAAATAATTCTTCATGACTGCTCTTATCTCTTTTGTTTTTCCTGTAACTCAAGGCAACAGTTGATCCATCGGGTGAAAAAACCGGATCAATGAACATACCAGCAGTATCGCTGGTGATCTGCCTGTATTCGCCAGATGCCGTTTGGATCATAAAGATCTGGTAACGAATGTTTTTACCGATCCTGCCTGCAACTACCATTTCTTCCCCGTTTTTGCGGGTGTCCATCCAACTGTCTTCGAGTCTCAGATCGCTGACTCGTCTGATATTTTCACCATTTTTATTCATTTCATACAGGAAAAAACAGCGATAACAGGTATCCCGGTCGCTGATGAAAAACAATCTGTCTTTGTATGCATGGTAGGTCCAGGCCACATCGTTATTGTTTGTGATGTTTTTCTTTGCCGAACCATCCGTTTCCATGTGCATGATCTCCCAGTCATCAACCTTAGTGATCGGTATTTGGATGTTATAGGCAATAGATATTCTTGTGTCTGGTTCAGGTAAATTTACCTGAGCATCTGAGAAAAAACCGGCAAAGAATATGCATGCAATGATCAAAATCAATTTTTTCATAATTGAAATCAGTTGATTGATGGAAAATGAACATCCGGACTTTTTATTAATTCATCGTCCGGATGTCAATTTTTCTGGAGTCAATTGATCATCTCCAGACACCCAAAATAAACCCGATCAGTGTGAAATACAGCGTGATGTAACCACCGTTGATCAGAATATACCTCCAGGAACGCTGTTCATAGAGTCCGATAATCGCAAAAATGAGGGTTGAAAAACCAAATCCTGCCAAAAATCCTGCAGTTGCACCCCAGGCTGCATCGGTTTTGTCATCGCCAAGGAAAAATGCAAGATTGTAACTGATGATCAGTGACAATATGAGGGTGATCCCGTAAGTTTTCAGGGGATTGAAATTTTTCTTGACTGATTCCTCCGTAAAATGATTTTCCTTCATCCATGCTTTGTAAAACAGCATGGGAGAATACCAGATGGCACCTACGACCAGGTTGGCAATTGCACTCACGATGACTGCCCAGTGATTGATGTAAAAATCCTCCATAAAATGTTTGTTTTAATAGTTGTGAAAAAATATTTGACAGCTGCTCAATAATAAAAAGATATATAAAAAATGAACTCAAACGATATTAAAATTGATAAATAAAAGCAGAAAAGTTGGTATATATATCAATTTAATAAATAAATATTGTTTAAATATTATAAACATCCAAATTAAACAAAGAGGATACAGGAAAGTTTTCTGCAGGATCAGATAATGTAAGACAAGTTCTGACTTTGCTTTTCTGCAAAATCCCTGAATTGCTGCATCCATTTTTCAGCTTATTCCCTGAACATGCACGGGAAAGAAGTAATTCAGGCCTAAGCCAGAGCAGAGGTTTATTATTTGGATCTTTCTCCAACTATGACACAACTTCAAAATTCCGGTCAAAAGATCAGTGGTTATTGTCAATCGTTTTTTCGACGACCAATAAATAATCCGTTTTGGCAGCTGCCCCCATCATTGAGAAAAAAGGAGTGACGTGCGGAACGACAGCCACGATTTCACCGTCCAGTTGATTGAGCAGATGTTCCAGTTTTTCTGTCATGGTATCACTTTTAACATCTACCCGGTGTACCTTGTATTTCATTGTTTTTTTTTAATGTTAATACAAATTTGTGATTGCCCAAAATACCTTTACAATATCCTGGTTTTATTTCGTAAGCTTGATCATTTTTCTTCAACCGGGAACAGCCGGCACTTCAATCTTCAGATTGCCCGTGGCGTGACTGAAAGTCAGGTTCAGGAAAACAGTGCATTCAACACTTGAGTGCAGATCATTTGCAGGCATCTCGGGCAATTGGATGATCCCGGAAAGATCCTTGTGCAGGGATTCCACGTAACGCTCTTCCACGTTGATCTTCAGGCTGATCGCCATATCTGAAAACATGTGGAAATCATCGATATAGCCGTTTTGATTGATCGCATTTTCAATATCAAATATGCTTGAATGACGGTCTCCCCGGCAATATCCCTTCCAGTATAAATGTTTCCTGCCTGAAGAGAATATTTTAAAGAAGTTTTCCATAATCGTGAGATTTGATCCAATTATTGTAACAAATTTTCCAATCCCAAAATTCAGTTTTGAGCTATTTTGTGGATTGAATGACTATCTTTTTTCCACAAATGACTCAAATGTTTCCACAAATTGACTCAAATAAGTTCAGGATGGATGGACACTGAAATCAAGTAACCGGAAATTTTATACAGTCCCGACGATAAATGTCGGGATTTAAATTTGCTCAGATCAGGTATGGATTGTTTTCATCTTTTAGGTTCAGGAAACTGATCATTCTTCCTCGTCCAGTATCAGTGGTTCAGCCATCTGCTCAAAATGATGTCTGATCTTTACCGCCAGTGCAGGCCCGATCACCAGGCTCAGATCTTCTTCACCCGCCATCATGACGCGTTCAGCTGACTTGAAATGGCTGAGGAGTTTAGCGGTTGTTTTGGCTCCAACTCCGGGAATGTCCGAGATGGTCGTACGGAGACTGGCATTGGACCTTTTGAGCCGGTGGAAAGTGATCGCAAAACGGTGCGCTTCGTTCCTGATCTGCTGGATCAGTTTAAGCGATTCGGATTTTTTATTGATGTGCAAAGGAATGGGATCTTCCGGAAAATAGATCTCTTCGAGTCGCTTGGCGATACCGACCACTTTGAGTCTGCCTTCAATACCTAGTTTCCGGATGCTGTTCATGGCTGCGCTGAGTTGTCCCTTACCACCGTCGATGACTACCAGTTGCGGCAAAGGCTGATTTTCCTTCAGCATCCTGCTGTAACGTCTGAAGACGATCTCTTCCATGGAAGCAAAGTCGTTAGGTCCTTCCACTGTTTTGACATTGAAGTGCCTGTAATCGCTTTTACTCGGTTTTGCCTGCCGGAAAACCACACAACTCGCCACCGGATGGCTACCCTGGAAATTGGAGTTGTCAAAGCACTCAATGTGAAACGGCACTTCATCCATGTGCAGATCCGTCTGTAGCGTCCGCAGTATCCGCTCAGCAGGTGTCTGGGATTTGACTTTGCTCGCTTCTGTTTTCTTGGCCTGTAATAAATAATAACGGACATTTTTAACAGACATATCGAGCAACTGCATTTTATCACCGATTTTTGGCACCGTCACCCGGATATCAGGATCTTCCAATGTCAGTTTGAACGGCACAATGATCTCCGGAGCGATGCTGTTGTATTTTTCCCTCAGTTTGCTGATGGCATAACGAAGGATATCCTTTTTGTCATCCGTCAGGTTTTTGGTGATCTCGGCCGTTTCGGATTGGATCAATGAACCCTGAACGATCTTCATAAAGTTGACGAAAGCAGTTTTTTCGTCTGTTTCTATGGAAAAAACATCCAGATCTTCGGTTTTTGAACTCAAAACAGTCGATTTTGACTGGTAATGGTCAAATACTTCCAGTTTTTCCTTCCATTCCTGTGCCTGCTCAAAGGCAAGGTTTTCAGCATATTGATGCATTTGCTCTGCAATATAGTCCTTTACATTTTTAAAATGCCCGCGAAGGATGTTTTTGATCTGAAGTATCTTTTCTTCGTAATTTTCTACGGTTTCCAGGCCGGCGCAAGGCCCTTCACAGTTTTTAATATGGTATTCCAGGCACACTTTGAATTTGCCGGACTCGATGTTGCTTTCGGACAGGTTGAGTTTGCAGTTGCGCAAGGGGAACAATCTCTTGATCAGGTCAATGAGGATATTTGCCCGGTGTTTGGAAGTGTACGGACCGAAATACACCGAACCATCGCGAATGACCTTGCGGGTGAATTCCACCCGGGGAAAAGGCTCTTTGCGAATGCGGATGTATACATAAGTTTTGCCGTCCTTGAGCATGACATTATAACGCGGCTGATGTTTTTTGATCAGGGTGCTTTCCAGCAAAAGCGCATCGTGTTCCGTATGCACTACGGTAAATTCAATACTGTCGGCATTTTTGACGAGCAGTTTGGTTTTGTGAGAATCGATGGTTTTGTTGAAGTATGAACTGAGGCGTTTTTTCAGGTTTTTTGCCTTGCCCACATAGAGTATTTGTCTTTCTGAACCCAGGAATTTATATATCCCGGGCTCTTCCGGAATACCCGGCAAAATATCCTTCCTGAAATGGTCCTGCGTCATAAACTCACGATATTTTTTTCAAAAGTAATGATTGTATGGGCAAAAAGGGCGTTTTTATTTCAGATTTGAAAATTCGACAATTTGAAAATTCGAAGATTCGACAATTTGAAAATTCGAAAATTCGCGACACGACGATGAATATCGTGATCTAATTCAGATTGGTGAAAACACCAACAAAGGTGAAAATCATGAACTCGATTTCCTTAGTTTTCGGATTCGTCATTCCCGATGCTCTTTAAACTCGAGCCCTACGTTCATTCTTCAGCCGGGACAGGTCGGGACAGGTCCGGCCATGAGCCGGAATCCCGTTTTCGCAGTCACTCCGATAACGGGATTGGGGGTCAGACCCGCAGTGACGCAACGGAAGAAAAGAAAAGTATATCAAGTAAAGGTACTGTTAATGATTCACGTTTTTTTTGTTACCGCAGATCTCGCAGATCAGCCCAGAAATTAACTTCCTGATCAGAAAACAGATCAGCGAAAATCTGCGGGATCTGCGGGAAAATCCACGTCACAAATTCAAAAAGAAAATATTTGGTTCCGCTCCGGAAAGGTTTTACACTCTGAATCCCCTTAATTGTGGACTTTTAATTTACAGGTTTTCAACCGTTTACATTTAGGGGTTGGTGCGAAAAAATCAAAAACCAACAAATTGGTTTCTTCATAGGAGCCTCAGATTTATGTTAATCCAGCATGTAAAGAAGATCATACTGAACTATTTTTCGGTTTGAATAAGATTTATTCTCTAATCTTGCGTAAAATTGTGGCGTCAAAAGAGCAACATGGAATTTCTCAGCAATAAAAAACAACAAAAAACCAAAATTGAGCCGGAAAAGGAGATGAGTTTCCTCGAACACCTGGAGGAGCTACGGATGCACATCATTCGTTCGGCGCTTTACATCCTGGTGGTGGCGATCGTAGTTTTTCTTGCCAAGGATTTCGTGTTCAACACCATCATTTTCGGTCCGCTTTCCAAAGACTTCATCACCTTTCGGATCCTGTGCAGTTTTGGTGATCTGCTTTGTTTTGAACCACCGGATATGCCTTTGATCACCAGGGTGATGGGCGAGCAGTTCCTGGTACACATCAGGGTCTCCTTCTGGCTGGGATTCATCGTTGCATTTCCACTGGTCCTGAGAGAGATCTGGATGTTTGCTGCACCCGGATTGTATCCAAAGGAAAAAAAAGTTTCCAAAGGATTTTTTTGGATCACATCAGGTTTGTTCATATTTGGTGTACTATTCGGCTACTTCATCATGGCTCCTTTTGCCATAAAATTCCTGGGTGAGTATTCCGTGGGTGATTTTGCAACAACCTCTCCTACCCTTTCTTCCTACATCGGATATATGACCATGTTCACTATACCCACAGGTATTGTTTTCGAGCTGCCTGTACTCGTGTACTTTCTGGCCAAACTTGGCGTGATCGGTCCTCAGATGATGAGAACATACAGAAAGCATGCGATTGTGGTGATTGCAGTGGTTGCCGCAGTGATCACTCCGCCGGATGTGATCACCATGATGCTGATCGGTATCCCAATTTACCTGTTGTATGAGATGAGTATTTTGGTTGCCCAAAATGTGGAAAAAAAATCTAAACAGAAAGCATAATCCATGCAAAAGACCATAAGATTGAGTTCCAACTGGACGATCATTCTCAGGATCGTCATCCCTGTGATCTGGCTGAGCTTTTTTGCCTCACTACTTGCTGCAAGCTTACTGAGCAATGCCATCGAAGTGCCACAGGTGGCCAATAATGCTTTCCGGATCAATATCGGCATCTTCATCCTGAGCGGCCTGATATTTTTCTATTTCACGCTTTTTCGGATCAAAAGGGTGGATGCTGATGGCCAACACATTTTTGTTTCAAATTACTTCAAAACCGTCAGATATACGCTGGACTCCGTAAAAGAATTTGAGATTTATGACCATTTGCTGTTCAAAGGAGTACACATTCACCTGCATGAAAAAGGGCGTTTTGGTAAACGGATCATCATGCTGCCCAAAATGGAACATTTCAATGTTTTCATCGAAGAAACCGGACAACAGGACAAAGTAAAGGAAGCCGGCAATAAGCAGAAAAAAACAGACTGATCCTGTTGACTATCCCCTTTGCGCTGAAAAAATGCAGAAGGTCATCAGGGCAAGTAAACCTGTTTTCAACTCACCCTGATTTATAAAGTTTCCTTCACTGCAAGTTTATATTTCGGATGTAAGCCAAGCTTTTTTCCGAAAAACTTTCTGAATCATTTCACGCCGTTTACGCAAAATCAGGTTGTATGTTATTTTGAGTGGATTTTAGTTTAAAATGATCAATAAGTGTATTTGATCATGTGATTTCTGACAAACTTCGTGGAATAGCCAAAAAAAGTTCCACAAAGCATGAAACAGAATTGAAATCCTCGAAGTTTTTATTTTTGAATCTCCAAAAATTTATTTTAAAACTAAAACAAATTATTCCCTTCATGATCTTTCTTCCTTCAACTTGCAACTTTATGGAACAGCTGTATTTTGTATTCCTTTGTTAATCCAGGCGAGATTTGATCAAATGCATTTGGAACAAATCAACATTGAACCCAAAATCATCAATCGAAATCATACCTTTCCTGTATCAAATGATCCGGCAAGATTATGTAAAACCTTATAAAAAATTACAATTAATTTTATTGCATATTTTTATACATTATAAATAATTGTAATATATTTGCGATATGAAAAATGTACTGATCATATTGTTGATGTTTTTGGCAACTGGTTTTGCATCAGGGGCCAGGTGGGCAACAGACCGTGCAGAAGACCCTTTTTTCTTTAAGGTAACCGCAGAACGGGGTGATGGAATGTATACCCTTTTCCGCAAATACAAGCTCGAACCAACGAGCTGCAATATTCAGAAGTTTTTGGAACTGAACGGACTGGAGTTAAATCAAAACCTGATCGAAGGCAGGTCATACCAGTTGCCCATATTGATTTACAATTATGACGGAGTCAGCATACGCAGCAGCATAGGAGATACGGATTTTGATAAAGCAAAGAGGATCCAGTCTTACAACGAATATATCCTGGCGCAAGGCTTAAGAAAAACGCATTATGTGGACTCCAGGATACTTTGGGTACCATACAATGAAATCTATTGTGAAGAGAAAAGGGCTAAAAGCACTGAATTGCCTGAGAAAAAAGTTGTGACAGAAGAGCCTGCAGGCAAAAAGGAAATCAAAGGATATGTGGATGAGCCATTGTTTGGTGAAGATTACTCCAGAGTTCCAATCGAAGATTTTGTCCTCAAAAACAAAGTGTTCTATGTGATCAGCGGCCATGGTGGACCGGATCCGGGCGCCATTTGTACCGATGCCCCAAAAATGATGTGTGAGGATGAATATGCCTATGACGTTGCCTTGCGGCTGGCAAGGAACCTGATGCAACATGGTGCGACGGTGCATGTGATTGTCCAGGATAAAAACGATGGTATCCGCAATGAAAAATACCTGGATTGCGACACGGATGAGAAAACCATTACCGGCAAAACGCTCCCGATCAACCAGAAAAAAAGACTCAAACAAAGGGTGGATATCGTTAATGAATTGTATGCCGAACACAAAAAAGAGGGTATAAAAGACCAGGTGATGATCTCCATACATGTGGACTCGAGGAGCACCGGTACACGTCAGGATGTTTTCTTTTACCATGCTGAAGGTAGTAAATCCGGGAAAAAAACTGCCAATATCATCCATGAAACTTTCGACATGAAATATGAGCAGTTCCAGAAAGGACGAGGGTATAAAGGATTTGTTGAAGCAAGACCATTGTATGTACTGAAATATTCCCATCCGACTGCGGTCTTTGTTGAACTGGCCAATATTAAAAATAAAAACGACCATCAGAGACTTATTCTCGATACCAACCGGCAGGCGATCGCCAACTGGCTTTTTGAAGGGTTAAGAGACTCTGTGTTAAAATAAACTTTTTTCCCGGTTTTGATCCGGGTACTTTAATTGGTTATGTGTAAATTTTGATGGTGCATCTTAGAATTCCAATATTTCATAAAGGAGCTGTTTCCCAATAGATTTATTTGTGGATAAAGGTTCTTTTACCTCATTGGAACATAGAAACATAGAAGCACATAGCGCATTTTTTACAGTGCCTGCCAAAGTTCGCCAACACGATCAACATATTTATTTGACACAAAAAAAAATTATCAGAGAAAAGAGCCACCTTACCCAATACATTAATACCACGAAGTGGTTTAATCTTTATAGCAATGCCATGACCAGGAAAAAACAATATTAACTCTAAGACAGTATTACATCACCATCTATACAGATTTTGACAGTTTAAGGCGCGAAATCCAACTTCCAAACGTTAATTGGACAATATTTACAAGCCCAACGGCCAAAAGCGACGTCGATGAGCATATACCTGAACTTTTCCGGAGGAAATTTTTCAATAATTGACAAAATTACCCGAAAAATGATCAAAAATTCTTGATTGAGGTTAAGAGTCAAAAACTTGTGAACCAGAATAATCACCATTATTTTGTAAAAGCTTAACTGTTTTTTTATACCAATAACAAATTAATTGTAACTTTGCGCGCTTATGAAATTCAGAATACTTTTTTTGGTTGTCATTGCCGTCCTTTTCATGGCAGTTATGAATTCCTGCAAGTCAGAATTCGAAAGGGTCAGAACCAGCAATGACCCCGTATTACTGCTTGAACAGGCCAATAAATATTACGACAGCGGGAAGTATCTCAATGCGCAGACATTGTACGATATTGCTATACCTTATTACAGGGGAAAAGCAGAGTCCGAGGATCTGTTTTACCGTTATGCATATACCTATTATCATACTGAAGACTATATACTAGCCGCGCATTATTTTAAAAATTTTGCCAGTTCATTCATCAACAGCAGTAAAAGAGAGGAAGCCGCCTATATGAGCGCATATTCTGAATACCTGATGTCACCTATCCCTGCGTTGGATCAAACTTACACACACAAAGCCATTGAGTCCCTGCAGCAGTTTGTCAACACATATCCCAATAGTGACAAACTGGAAAACTGTAATAAACTTTTGGATGAATTGAGGCTAAAACTGGAGGCAAAATCATTTTCAGAAGGCATGCTGTACTTCAGGACGAAGCAATATGTTTCGGCGGTGACCTCATTTGAAAATATGCTTAACGACTTTCCTGAATCAGCAAGAGCGGAAGAAGTAAGATACCTGGTGGTTCAGGCAAGTTATCTGTATGCGATCAACAGCATTTATGACAAGCGGGAAGAAAGATTAGGCGAAGCCAAAACTAAATTTAACGCATTCGTCAGACGTTATCCCAACAGCCGGTTCAGTTCCAAAATCAATAAAATAGGTCTTGAAATTGACAAATTATTAAATAATTATAAGCATGGCAAAGGACATCAAAGCTAGAGTACAGGGTCAAAACCCAAATATTCAACCGCAGAACATGGAAAATTTTATCGGAAAGGATAAAATCAACAGTATTTATGAAGCCCTTGCAGTGATCGGTAAGCGTGCTGATCAGTTGGCTCTCGACCTCAAACTTGAGCTGAAAAACAAATTGGATGAATTTACGATCCATCAGGATACGATTGAAGAGATCATTGAGAATAAGGAACAGATTGAGATCACCAAGTTTTATGAAAAACTCCCCAATCCGGCATTGATCGCAACACAGGAATTTTTTGACGGGAAAATCCAGTATGAATACAGGGACGACGAAGGAAATGTGATCGAATACAAAAAATTCTGAAGTTCAATCATCTTGGATGGATGTATTGCAAGATAAAAAAATTCTGCTGATCGTAACGGGCAGTATTGCAGCCTACAAGAGCGCAGTTTTGGCCCGCCTGCTGATCAAAGCCGGTGCTGAAGTTCAGGTGATCATGACTCCTGCATCCACAGAGTTTATTTCACAGTTGACGCTTTCCACCCTTTCCAAAAAAACTGCCTACCTGGATATGATGGACCATGGTCAATGGAATAGTCATGTTGACTTTGGGCTATGGGCAGATGTAATTCTCGTAGCGCCTGCCACTGCCAACACCATTGCGAAGATGGCCGGGGGAATAGCTGACAATTTAGCTTTATGCGTTTATCTTTCTGCTAAATGTCCTGTCCTGGTTGCACCTGCCATGGACCTCGATATGTGGAAGCACCCGGCAACACAGCGAAATATTGAGACGCTCGAACAGTACGAAAACACGATCATTCCGGTTGGGTCCGGAGAATTGGCCAGCGGATTGAGCGGAGAAGGCAGAATGGCAGAGCCGGAAGAGATCATTTCTTTTCTCAGTGACTTTTTTGAAAAAAAAAAAGATGATCTGACAGGTAAAAGAGTACTCATCACTGCAGGACCTACCTTTGAAGCCATTGATCCTGTCCGGTTTATTGGAAATCACAGTTCAGGTAAAATGGGACTGGAAATAGCAAAGGAATGTTTTGACCGGGGTGCCCTGGTCGACCTGGTGATCGGTCCTAATCAACTTGACATTCCACAAGGTATAAGCATCAGAAAAGTGGTTTCGGCAGCCCAGATGGCAGAACAGGTTTTTAGTCTTCAGAACGAAACAGATATCTTCATTTTTTCAGCTGCCGTGGCTGATTATACGCCTGCTTCGGTATCAGTTACGAAAATCAAGAAAAAAGAGGACGCCTGGGAACTGCATTTAAAAAAGACAACCGATATAGCGGCTAAGGTCGGAGCCGAAAAAAAAGACAACCAGATTTTGGTTGGTTTTGCTTTGGAAACTGATCAGGAAATTGAAAATGCAGCAGGAAAGATGCACAAAAAACATCTGGACCTGATCGTTTTAAATTCCTTGCAGGATGAAGGTGCGGGTTTCAGACTTGACACCAATAAAATCAGTATTCTACACCGTAAAAACAATAAGATTGAACATTTTGAGTTAAAGTCTAAAACTCTGGTTGCAAAGGATATCGTTGACAGAATTGTTGATCTGATACCAGTCAAAAGCTGATCTTATGATCAGCATCAAGTGCTGAAAACGTGATTAAAAGGAGAGTATTCTGACGATGGTTGATATAATGAGAATTAGAGTATCATTCAAACTCTTAAAAATAAGCAGGCAGAATACTATATTACTGTTTTGATAAAAAATTGAAAGGAAGCTTTATGAAACAAATTTTTCTTTTGGGTTTACTCATTTTCACTTCAAGCCTTTTAGCCCAGGAATTGAAAATTGATGTTAAGGTTAATGCACCCAAATTAAAACTGGCTGATCCAAGGGTTTTTCAGACCATGGAGAGATCTGTTTCTGAATTTATGAACAATACCAAATGGACAAGTGATGAATTTGAGGCGCATGAAAGGATTGAAGGCAGCATGCTGATTACCATCACAGAAGAATATTCAGCCAGCAGTTTTGTTGCAGATATCGCCATTCAGGGCATCAGACCGGTATATAACAGTAATTATACTACATTGATATTCAACAGACTCGATAAAGACTTCAAATTGGAATACGAAGAATTGCAATCCATTGAAGTCAGCAAAGGAATTTACATCGATGATTTTTCCTCTGTTTTAAGTTTCTATGCCTATTTGATGCTTGGAATGGATTATGATTCATTTGCACCCCTGGGAGGAGAACAATACTTTCAGGTAGCTGAAAGTGTGTTGAATGCAGTACCTCAAAACAGCCCCAATGCTTCCGGATGGTCCATAGGCGGTAAAAAGGAAAACCGCTACTGGTTGATGGAAAATTTATTAAATCCCAGGTACAGGCCTTACAGACAATCTATGTATGAATACCACCGCTTAGGTTTGGATGTGATGGCTGATGACGCTGATCGTGGAAAAGCGATCATGGTCAGTGTATTAAAGGAAATGGACAAAGTCAATGAAAGTTACCCCAACAGCATTGTATTACGCAATTTCCTGGATTCCAAAAGGGATGAGATCATCGAGATATTCAAGGGGGGCAGCAGGGGTCAGAAAAATACTGTCTACAATCTTATGGCCAGATTGGATCCGGCACAAATGAGCACTTATGCCGTCATAAGGCAATAAAAGCGCTGCGATCATCCTTTTTTGATCATTTGTATAAATCGATCCACGGCTGGATATTACTTTCCCAGCTGCTCATTTCCATAATGATCTTAGCATTTTGAATGGTCTCTTGCCGGTAATGATCCAGATCCGTTATCACTTCATCCAGCTTCCGGGAGAGCTCAGTAAAAGATTCTATTTTAATGAACCAGACACCTCTGTCTTCAAAAATTTTATATGGAAGCCAGGAACCGGTCACCACGATCGTACCCGTACTAAAATATTCCTGCATGGTTCCGGACAGCTGATCACTGGTCTGAAGCTGTATCATGATATCTGAACAATTTCTCAGATGCGCATTTTCCTTTTCCGTCAAAAATGATTCCATCAACTGATACGGTATTCCGGTAGATTCGAGAGCATGGATCAGTTTGGTCTTGTATCCGTGCTTGTCTGCCGGATATGTGACCGGTACCACCAGAAAAAGATTGTTGTAATAGTCTTTCTCCCTCAATTCAGATAAAGCATGCAGAATTTTTTCATGCTGCTGGTGAGGATTCAGGTTATAACCAATGGTAATATTGATCTTATCCGCCGGAAAATCAAAGACTTTTCTGCTCGTTTCCCTGGTTGAGGACAATTCCCTGATGTAGTCCAGCATGACTAACCCGAACCTGACCATCCTGATCTCCGCATTGGTAGGAATTTCGCTGATAAAGTCTAGTCTGGTTTGATCATTGCCGAAAGTGATGATATCAGCTGTTTTCAGTATCCTTTTTTTCAGCCATTTATTCAAACCCGTTGATCTGTAATAATCACTTCCCCAGATAAAAATGATCACTTTTTTTGCAATCCTGTGAAAGATGTTGAAATAAATGATGTTGTCATTCAGAAACTGAATATGGACGATGTCGTATTTTTTCCTGAATGCCAACAGGCTCATGATGATCATCAGTCTGATGACAGCGCCTTTTACCATCGGGATCCTGGTCAAAAAGAAATTGCGGTAGGAATAATGTACTTCATCGAAATACTTCCTGTATGCATGGTCCAAATGATCATTTGTCAGAAAAATATCAAACCGATAATCATTGTTATAAGCTTTGAATTGCTTCACATGGTTCAGGACAAATACTGAACTACCATCTCCGATGATCAGGACTTTTTTGTTTTGATTCATATGAAAACTTGAAAATGAAACTTTAATATTAAAAACTGAGATCAAGACTTTTCTGGTGGTTCAGAAAAAACAATACAGCAAGTTAAAATTCAGTTTTCAAAAGTACGTATTTTTTCAGACCCTTTGGATGGGTTTTTACAAACCTTTAAATAAGGACTTATTTAGATCCGTACCGACAAAAACAAATTTATCTGAAAACAGGGAAAGCTAAAATTCTTTACTCATCGTAGTTGTTTAATAATTATGTTGATTTCTGAAAATGACCAACCGTTCCTCAAAGGCGAATATCCGTTGAATATTCAAGGGAGTGAACACGAAGTGGTGGGTCAGCCCAAAAAGTCAATGAGAAGTTCTTTTTGAATTACCTTCCGGAATGTACGGAATCAAAAAAAGTTAAAACATTTGGTTATATCCTGATAAGCTTTGCTTCGTCAGGATTTCAATGATTTGGTGTTAGCATCAAGATACATTTTAAACAACTTTTTGATATCATCTGGTAACTATAAACTTTTTGATACCCAGACTTTCTCCTTCTCCGGTCAGAACTTCACAGTAATAAGTGCCTATTTTAAGGAAATCGAAGGTGTTCAGTTTGACTGAACTTTCCTTGCTAACAGAATTCGTGACCAATTCGCCAAGAATGTTATATATCCTGATAAAAAACTCAGTTTTCGAAATCGCTTCATACTTAATATCAACCTGGAGAAAGTCCATGGTAGGATTGGGATAAAGGTCAAAACCACCCAATGTGAAATCTTCCACTTTACCGAATTTCCCCTTAGTAAAGACTAAAAAGATATAAATAATTGAATCACAGCCATTGGAAGTTTCCATGATTTCAACACCTTTTGGATTCTTTTCATTATAGAGTACTCCGTTGACTTTCACCTGATATCCGTCACCATGAATACCTTTATAAAAGATTGTATCTACATAGGATTCTGCAAATACCAAATTGATGTTGATGATAGAATCACAACCATATACATTCTGTAAAATTTCTACACCGGATAAATTGCTTTCGTTATAAGTATTTCCATTGATTGAAACAGAATACTCATCGCCAATACACCCAAAATAAGTGATATCTGAGGTCGAATTTTCCATAAAAATCAGTTCAATTGTTACTATTGAATCACATCCATTGACATTCGGGAGAATTTCAATTCCGGAAGGGTTGAATTCATCGTATACAATTCCATTCACTTCGATAAAATAGCCATCTCCTGTACAACCTACATAATTGATTGAATAATAAGTTGTGGCAGCGAAATCCAGATTTACCTGGATTATGGAATCACAACCAATATCATTGAAGATGTGCTCTACCCCAACCGGATTACTTTCATTATATATGTTTCCATTTATTTCAATGGAATAGCCATCACCTTCGCAACCATTATAGGTTATTTGCCGAGTAGCCGTTTCGTAAAAAATAAGGTCAATGACAACAATAGAATCACAACCATTTTGTGTAAGTAAGGATTCTACACCGTTTGGGTTACCTTCCCAGTAAGTTGTCCCATTTACTTCGATTTGATATCCGTCTCCCTGACATCCGATATAATTTATGTCTGTATAAACAGGTTGAGCAAAAACAAGGTTAATGGTAATAAGGGAATCACAACCAAACTGACTTACCATGAACTCTTCACCAGTTGGATTTCCCTCCCAATAAGTTGTGCCGTTCACTTCGATCTGAAATCCATCTCCCTGGCATCCGAAATAGTTTATTGCTTCCGTCACCGCAGTGTTAAACTGTAAATTGATATAAATGATCGAATCGCATCCGTACTGGGTGAACATCAGCTCCTCCCCAACCGGGTTTTCTTCCCAATAAGTAGTGCCGTTAACTTCTACTTCATAACCATCTCCTACACATCCAGAATAATTGATCAGTGTAGCGACATGAGGTGTAAAGACTAAATTGATCGTAACATATGTTCCACAACCGTATTCATTTTCGATGAATTCCTCACCAACAGGATTCCCTTCCCAATAAGTTGTGCCGTTTACAATTACTTCATATCCATCTCCCTGGCATCCAATATAATTGATTTCCTCGTACTCCGGTGGATCAAAAAATAGGTTAATAAATACAATCGAATCACATCCATACTGATTGAATAATAACTCTTCGCCATTGGGATTACTTTCTGAATATAATGTACCATTTACCTCCACTTCATAACCATCTCCCTGGCATCCAAAATAAACCAATTCAAATTCATTTGACAGATAATATGTTAAATCAATAGTCACAATGGAATCACAACCAGCCTGATTGACCAAAATTTCTGTTCCATCTGGGTTAAATTGATCATAAATAGTATTTCCAATGGTAAAACTTGCCCCATCTCCCCAACAACCTTGATAAGTAAATGATCCGTAGGTTGTTTCGCATTCCTCATCATTAAATGAGATACAAACATCGTCAACAATTCCTGTCAATTCTCTGTAATAGTATCCACCTGCAGCATTTCCATGTTGTATGTAATTCAGGTTTTCTAAATTGAAAAGATTTAGTGTAACAGGTCCGTCCCCAACTGGAATTAAATGATTAGGATCACTAAATATATTTAATGTAAAATTTGAATTATTTTTTGTTAAAACGAGGTAAATATCTTCACCCAATTCACTATAGGTTATAACCGGAGAGTCATACCTAATGGAATTTTTCCTAACCGTTATTCTAAAATTTATTGTTCCATCTGGGGGATTTTCTGCATGATAACTTACTGTCAAAGCATCTTGGGTTCCCGGTGGATTCCCGGTGCAATCTTCATCCGGGCAATCCCACCAGGCATCCTGTGATGTTTCAGTAAGTGAAAAAATCAAATGCCCTGGGAAAGGTTGACCCTGATAAGTCCCGACATCATCAGGTCTAAACTTAAATGTTGCAGTCCAGACATCAGCATTCGTAATTGGTGTGTCCATTTGTTTATAAACCCTTCTTTGAGAACCATCCGGTGCCCCATTGATGTATTGTAATTCTCCATTGTTTATTTCAACCAACGAACCAACCTGTGTCCACCCGCTTGGGTTTGAAAAATTCTCAAAATAAATGCACTGACTTTGTGCGTTCATTAAAAACAAAAAAACCGGTATAAATGATAATATAAAACTAATTAAGGTTTTCATATAAATTGTTTTATTATTTCAAAATCAAATCAAAAGCTTAGAAATAAAAATCTTGAGATCAAGTAAAAATACTTCTAAGTCCATATTTCGAAGACATTAATAAATATCGGATTTGAAAAGTCATCATTTACTAATCTTCAAAAATCTTAAAAAGGAATTAGGCTATATTTGCCGAAGTTAATAAACAAAATTATTTAAGACAAAAGATAATTAAAAAAAATAATAAAAGAATATTAAATTTTACACTTTCCTGCCTTTTTACCCTTTTTGATGGTTAACTTTGCATAAAAACAACTTGAAGAACATCGCCATTTTAGCTTCAGGCCAGGGATCAAATGCATTGAGCATTTGCAAATATTTTGAAAAACACCCCAAAATCAAAGTGGTTCTGATCGGTACCAATAAAGCTGATGCCGGAGTCCTGAAGCATGCCGAAAGTTATGGTATACATTCGATTATTTTCAGCAGACAACAGATGTGGCAGGAAAGTTTCGTGAAAGATCATTTGTTACCTCTGGATTTGGATCTGATCGTTTTAGCCGGGTTTTTATTGCTGATTCCTCCATTTTGGGTTGAATCCTATCCTAATAAGATCATCAACATTCACCCTGCCTTGTTGCCAAAATATGGTGGAAAAGGGATGTTCGGTTCACATGTTCATCATGCCGTCAAAGCAGCCGGGGACGCTGAATCTGGCATAACCATCCATTTTGCAGATGAGCAGTATGACCGGGGTGAGCATATTTTGCAGGTGAAATGCCCTGTTTTCAAGGATGACAGTCCAGAACAGATTGCTGCCAGGGTGCTAAAACTGGAACACTTTTATTTTCCAAGAGTGATAGAAAAACTATTGACTTAAAATTGACTGTTTTGCCTGAAGCTCACATTCACGGTTCCAGGCAAAACAGTTCCTGCGACTGAGCACAGTTATCCTTTCCACTTGATCGTACAACCAATAGCCTTGGTGACAGTCTCCCTGATCTCTTTTCCTGCGAGGAGGGCGTTCACGGCAGATTCAACATATCTCTCTGAAACATTTTCCGGTTCCCTTGCATTGTCGTCAATGGCTCCTATATATTCCAGCTTAAGTTTTCCGCCGCCACTGCTCACCACAAATACATGCGGGGTTCTTGTTGCACCGAATTTTTTTGCAATTTCCTGAGTTTCATCGTGAAGATAAGGGAAAGTAAACCCTTTATCCTTAGCTCTTTTGATCATGTTTTCGAAACTGTCATCCGGATATGCAACAGCATCATTGGGATTAATGGCCATCACAGGATAACCCAGCGGTCTGAATTTTTTATCCAGTTCAATCAACCTGTCTTCATACAAAACAGAAAAAGGGCAATGGTTGCACGTAAAAACAATGATATAGCCCTTCATTCCTTCCCCGGGAGAAATCTGGACGACCTTATTGTCAATATTTTTGAGTGCAAAAGGCATTACCTGATCTCCAACCTTATAGCTTTCCTGAGCAAACAGGCTGAATGTTATCAATAGCAGAGGTAAAAAAAATAGTTTTTTCATTGAATTTAAATTAATGGTTTAATAATATATTGCTGATCTGTTCTTCCAGTGTTTCCCTGGTAAAAGATCCTTCATGCCATTTTCTGATGCCGGCAGAACCTTTCACGAAAATTGTGAATGGGATCGCTCCGGACCAGTCAGGTTCAATTTTTGAAATGAACCGGTTGGGATTGGATTCATCCAGAAACCAGACATCCGACCTCAGTTTATGTTTATCCAGAAACGGTACCAGTTTTTTATCGATATCCTTTTTAAAATCAAGGTTGACTAAAACTATTTTCACTCCCTGATCCTTGTATTTTTCTCCCAATTCTTCAAAGTATGGCAGTTCCTTTACACAAGGTACGCACCAGGTTGCCCAGAAATTGACGATATATATACTGTCATCAGAAGATTGGATC
Organism: uncultured Saprospiraceae bacterium; assembly: GCA_964594045.1. Lineage (GTDB taxonomy): Bacteria > Bacteroidota > Bacteroidia > Chitinophagales > Saprospiraceae > UBA2365. Next base: position 35,577 of record CAZQKR010000010.1, read on the forward strand.
AGGCCAATGACTTCATCCAGTTTTACAGTTTTAAAATTTTGTCCAAATCCGGGGACCAAAAACAGGCTCGACAGGATGGACAAAAGCCAATTTTTCCTTGATCTATACATGGTAATGTATTTAACTATTCATAGCCAAACAATTACCACCTGAAAAAGTTCATTCTCAGCTGTTCAAAACAAATTTGAATCCGATCCCGTGAATATTTTCGATAGAAATGCTTTGATCCTCAGAAAGGTATTTTCTCAGCCTGCTGATGAATACATCCAGGCTTCTGCCAACAAAATAGTCATTCTGTTTCCAGACTTTTTTGAGGATATCCGCTCTTGGGACGATATTATTTCGGTTTTGGTACAAATAAAGGAGCACATCAGCCTCCTTTTGCGTAAGTCTTTTTTCGAACTGTTCTCTTTTCAGTAACAGGTCCAGATAGTCAAAAGTGTAGGAACCAAGTTCAAATACCATTTCCTTCTGCTCCCGGACGATATACTTTCTTTTTAAAAACACTTCTATTTTCAGGATGAGTTCTTCAATACTGAATGGCTTGACGATATAATCATCAGCTCCCAGCTTCAGTCCGTGAATTTTGTCCTCTTTCAGAGATTTGGCAGTGAGAAAAATGATCGGTATCTCTGTATCGATCTCCCTGATCTCTTTTGCCAGAGTAAATCCATCCATCAGCGGGAGCATGACATCGATCAGACAGATGTCAAATTTTTCCTGCAAATAAAACTGGTATGCTTCCCTTCCGTTGACTGCAAGAACTACCTTATATCCGTGAAATTCCAGATTGTCTTTGGTTACAAATGCCAGGACTTCATCATCCTCCACGTAAAGTATTTTTTTTGCATCTCCATTCATATGACGAGTATTTTTATTGCAAATGATATTCTATTCCGGGAGATCACCTTGTTGATATAAGTATGATTTCTTTTTACTGTTTCAACTTTTCGGATCATCCGGAATATTAATGATAATATCTGTTCCTTTATCTTTCTGAGATTCCAGCCGGATTTGCCATCCGTGCAGCTCACAAATATTACTTACATAATACAGTCCGAGACCAAAACCTTTAACATCATGCACATTCCCCGTCGGCACTCTGTAAAATTTATTGAAAATCAGTTTCTGGTGTTTCTCTTCAATTCCAATCCCTTCATCCGAAATTCGGAGTTCAAGGCTGCCGTTTGACCTTTTGAATGAAACGCTTACAATCAGCGGATCATCCGGTGAAAAAGCTTTGGGCTTGGCATACTTTACAGCGTTTTCAATAATATTTGAAAACAGATTGGTCAAATGGTAGCGGTCACCGAAAATAGAAAACCTTTCAATTTTAATATCGGAAACCACCTTCAAAGATTTATCTGCAAATCTGTTTTCCTCAACTTTGATCGTTTCATTCAATAATTGAACCAGATCCAGCGGTTCCTTCTGAAGTACAAATTTCTTTTCACTGCGAACCACCTCCAGGATATTTTCAATTTGTGCATTGAGCCTGTTACTTTGTTCGTTGACGATTTGGGCATATTTCATCAACCTGTCGTTTTCCCTGATCTCAGGCGAATTCTCCAACACTTTGGATGCAATCCGGATCGATGATAATGGTGTTTTGAACTCATGTGTCATGTTATTGACAAAATCCTTCTGCAATTCAGAAAGCTTTTTCTGTTGATAAATGGTTTTTACCGCATAAAGAAAGGCCAGCACAGCGACCAGTGACAGTACGCTCAGGAATGCAAATATCCATATTTCGTTGAGCAGAAATGAATTCCTGTTTGGAAATCTAACAATAAAATAATAAGTGAATCCATCCATTTCAACCAGCTTCTCCTTATACTGTTCATGGTGTTCCTTATCGAGTGTGCAACAGTCTCCATGTACCAGCTCTTCAGAAAAACAATCATATAAGGCGTACTCAAATACGGTATCCAAAGATATCTCCGCCATTTCCCTCAAAAGAAAATCTTCCAGAATATGATGGTCAATGAAGTTGTTATAATTAACTACATAAGTGTTGCCGGCCAGTTTTTTGATCAAACCTTCTTTTGGCAATTCAGAACTACTTTGCTTTGCCATTTTTTCCGCTACATTGCGCAAAGCCATCGTTACTTTTTCATCAAATTCATTGGTGCGCAATTGCCAGTTGCTGTACAACCAGTAAGCCTGGATCATCAGAATACCTCCGATGGCCAGACCTCCGAGTATTAACACCCTGATAATTTGGTTTCTTTTCATGATTCAAATATAGTGAATTAACGTATTTTATAACCACATATTTGACAGCAAGGTTTATTTGTTGTATTCAAAAACCTGGGTTTTTCTTATATCCTTGACACAACTCCCTCAAAAAGAAGTCTTTTACCAATGCAAATTCAATGGACCGTTAAAAAGTCTCAGTTCGCGTTTCACCATTTGAAAATATATAATCCCGGAGGTTTTTTATCTGATTTTACTTCAGGATATTATTTGACGATGTTCTACAAATCACTGAACAACAAATGATTCAGTTTGCCCGGTTTTAAAATTCCCGCACACAATCCATAATCAGATCCACTTTGGTACTCAGGCTTTTAATTTTAACGATCAGCGCATTTTTGAAATAACTCAAAAAATAATGAATCAGATTTGATCAAATACATCCAAATACTCCATATAAAATTGGTATAATTAGCTGATAAACTTATTTTTGCAGCCTGTTATGAATTTCAGAGGATTATATATACTTATTCTGCTCAGTTTTATGTCATTTGTGCTGTCAGGCCAGAGCGGAAATCCATTTGATATCAAGGCGAGAAAAAGTGTTCCGGCCAAAACCGAGCAGCGCACAAAAAACCCAGAAAAACCTGTAGTTACTCCAAAAGACACGGTCGTAAGAAAAAATATTCTAAAAGGCTCCGAAACTCCATCAAAACCACCTGTTGCCGACACATTTAAAACTGAAGATGAAAGTCTTCTATCGCAAGACAGTTTGATTTCAGTTCAAAAACCTTCAGGCAACAACCCGTTTGACATCTCAGAAGATAGAATAGTTTATACTTCCGCAGGGGATGCAACTTCAGGAATAAGAGACAAAATAAATGTTGATACCAAAACGACAAAACACATCAGTTTTATCTTTTGGGTGATCTTGTTTTCTTTGATCGTTCTGGCCTTTCCTGTCAGCATGGACAGATGGTATATTGTCCGGATCATGAGGTCACTTTTCAACATTAATATTTCCAACTCATTGGCCAGGGAATTCTCCGGTTTCAGTATTTTACTGTTTGCTTTCCTTTACCTGGTTTTTATCATCAGTTTGTCCGTTTTTGTCTTACTTTTCAACAGGCAATTCAACGGTTTGGAAAGCACGTTCAACATGTATCTGATGTCATTGTTTTTCATTTTTGCTGTATATCTTGTGAGACATACGGGATTGTTGATAGCGAAATGGATCTTCCCTGAAGTCATTGAATTTCATGCATATAACTTTACCATACTGAGTTTTAATGCCATCCTGGGTATTGCTTTGATCATACCAAACCTTTTTCTTGCATTCAGCCCGGATGAATTTGCCCGGATAGCCTTTTTTGTTGCATTCGGAATAATCCTGCTGTTTTATGGGATCAGGACAATCCGAGGCTTTATGATATCTTTCAATTATTTAATTAATCATCCATTTCATTTTTTTATTTACCTTTGCACCTTCGAAATTTTACCACTGTTGACGATATATAAATTGGCTTTAGAATTTAATTAAAACGACTTTAATTATTGTTAAAAAACCATAGCAAATTACAATGCTAAGAGACGCAGCAAATCAGGAATTCAGACCGGTAAAGACTATTTTAGTATCTCAGCCAGACCCGGGATCCAACAGTTCTCCGTTCGGAGAACTGGCATCCAGATGGAGTATCAAAATCGATTTCAGACCATTCATCCAGGTAGATCCGGTGACAGACAAGGAATTTCGGAAAAACAGGTTGAAACTTGATGATTTTACGTCCATCATACTGACCAGTAAAAATGCAGTGGATCACTTTTTCAGAATTTGTGAAGAACAACGCGTTTTTATGCCGGCAACAACAAAATATTTTTGCCTGACTGAAGCAGTAGCCAATTATTTGCAAAAATTCATTGTCTACAGGAAAAGAAAAGTTTTTATCGGCCAAAAAACGATCAATGATCTTCATCCTTATTTTCTGAAACACAAGGACAATGAGAAATTTCTTTTACCAACTTCCAACCTTAGAAGTAAAACAGTCTGTACTTTTCTGGAAAGCGAAGGTATTCAATTCACCGAAGTGATGATGTATAAAACTGTATCTTCCGATCTTTCAGATTTAAGTGATATTACCTACGACATGCTCTGTTTTTTTAATCCTCAGGGTATCGCTTCACTTTTTGAAAATTTTCCTGATTTCAAACAAAACAATACTCGGATAGCGGTTTTTGGAAAGCACACTGAAGAAGCGGCAAAGGAAAGAGGATTGCTCGTCAATGTCCTTGCACCAACAGAAAAAGCACCTTCCATGACCATGGCTATAGATCAATACCTTGAACAATCCAATACAAAATAATTTTTTGACGCGATAATTGTTTTTGATGATACCCTAATCTTTACGAGTTTAAATAATTATAAAAAGGCTGAACAAAAAAGTAATTGTTCAGCCTTTTTTGTTTTTGTTTCATTAAATTTGTTGCAGGTTAAACTATAACAGACCAGGCTGGTTATCCGGCCTAAAATGTGTATTTTCCATTCATTAAATTAAACCAAAACTATGAAAAATATCTGTGTTATCGGAGCCGGAACAATGGGCAATGGTATTGCTCATGTCTTTGCCATGCAGCAATTCAACGTTTTCCTTTGTGATGTGGACCAGAATGCCCTGGATAAAGCGATCAAAACGATCACTTCCAACCTGGACCGGATGATCTCAAAAGAAAAGATCACCGAAATTGAGAAACAGCAAACACTTTCGCATATCACTGCTTTAACTGACCTGAGCCAGGCAGTGGCCAAAGCTGACCTTGTCGTAGAGGCCGCAACTGAAAATGTGGATCTCAAATTGAAGATTTTCAGACAGATAGATGAATTTGCTCCGCAGCATGCCATTCTCGCAAGCAATACATCATCCATATCCATCACAAAAATTGCCTCTGTAACCAAACGTCCTGAAAAAGTCATTGGAATGCATTTCATGAATCCTGTGCCGGTGATGAAGCTGGTAGAGATCGTCAATGGCTATGAAACTGCCCGGAATGTGAGTGAAACGATTGTGGAAATATCCGGTAAACTAGGTAAAATTCCGGTAGAAGTCAATGATTATCCCGGATTTGTAGCCAACAGGATACTGATGCCCATGATCAATGAAGCCATCTATACTCTCTATGAAGGAGTTGCCGGAGTAAAAGAGATCGATACGGTGATGATGCTGGGAATGGCGCATCCTATGGGTCCGCTTCAGTTGGCTGATCTGATCGGACTTGATGTCTGCCTGTCGATCATGAACGTACTCCACGATGGTTTTGGAAATCCCAAATACGCTCCTTGTCCACTTTTGGTCAATATGGTAACGGCAGGAAAACTGGGCAGGAAAACAGGCACCGGTTTTTACAGCTATACACACGGAACTAAGGACTGGGTTGTTGCAGACAGGTTCCGGTAATTATTGAATACATCCCGGATTATCGGAGCGCATCCATTTTTCAAAATGATCCATTATCCGGTAACCCAAACCGTGCCTTCATAAAGGATTATCCTTTTATGTAAGGGATGTCCATTCCATAACAAATTGCAAGTCATGACATTATTCAAGATTGACTAAACAGGTTGTATGTATTTACCTGCTTTCATCAGAATTTCAGAATCAATCCGGGGAGTAATTAATGACAAGCTTTGGTTATATCCGGAATTTTTATTTCTACATTTGCCTGTCAAATTGAAAAAAAATGATCAAAGATAAGAAGGTTGTAGTGGTACTTCCCGCATACAACGCTGCAAAAACATTGGAAATGACCTATAATGAAATCGATTTTTCCATTATCGATGAAGTCATTCTGGTTGACGACCAAAGCAGGGATACGACCGTGGACATCGGGAAGAAAATCGGTATTCAGCACATCATAGTTCACGAAAAAAACAAAGGTTACGGTGGTAATCAGAAAACGTGTTATAATAAATCCCTGGAGATTGGGGCAGACATCGTGATCATGCTTCACCCTGATTATCAATACACACCCAAACTGATACCGGCAATGTCTCACCTCATCGCCTCCGGACTTTACGATGTGGTCCTCGGTTCACGCATCCTGGGAAAAGGAGCGCTCAGAGGCGGAATGCCATTGGTTAAATACATTGCAAACCGCGTTTTGACGATGACCCAGAATATCCTGCTGAATGCCAAGCTTTCTGAATACCATACAGGTTACAGGGCATTTTCACGTCGCGCCCTCGAAACGATAGACTACAATGCCAACTCGGACAACTTTGTTTTTGACAACCAGATGCTGGCACAGCTATGGTATTCGGGATTTGAAATTGCCGAGATCACCTGCCCGACCAAATATTTTGACGATGCTTCCAGCATCAACTATAAAAATAGTCTGATCTATGGTCTGGGCGTATTGAAAACTTCCCTGGATTACAGGTTGCATAAATGGGGATTGTTAAAAAACAACATATTCAGCAATGAAAAAGTTAATAGACCAAATCATTAAAATCCGCTCCCTTGCACTGTTTTTCCTTCCTGCGGTATATTTCCTGGTAGCCAGGCACTTCAGGATATTATTGGGCGATCTCTCTTTAAGATCCAGCGATCCGGAGTACATATATTTCATGAGTGGGCTCAACATGTCAGAAGGCCTTCTGGAAGTTGCCCATATCGACAATCCAGGCACTCCGCTACAGGTTCTGATGGCAATTTTGTTCAGGATCATCTGGCTCATCAGGGGCGCTCCAACACCCTATCTGGAGGATGTTTTGCGCTATCCGGATCTTTATCTGTCCGTGACCAGCATGACGCTGGCAGTTTTAACAACTATTCTGCTTTTATTTGCCGGAAAAAAAATATTTGAATATACCGGCTCTGTTTTGACGGCCATACTTTTCCAGACAGCACCTTTTTTGCCCCTCATCTGGTTTGACCTGGTAGGAAGAGTCGCTCCGGAATTGATGATGCCATTTCCGGTTATCCTGTTGATGGTCATGGCCGTTGGCATTATCAACCAAAAAACACCGGTTACCAAGAAACAGGTTTTTCTCCTTTCGCTGATCTCGGCATTCGGTTTATCCGTAAAGCTGACATTTCTGCCGGTCTGGATCATCCCATTTTTCCTTGTTGAGGGTTGGAAACAAAAAGTCCGTTTTCTATTGCTTGCTTTTGCATTATTCTTTTTAATCGCTTTTCCTGTTACCCTTCAGTTGGATATTTTCTGGAACTGGGTCAAATCACTTTTTATACATAGCGGTCAATATGGGACCGGAGAATCCAATATTTTTGATCCTGCAACATGGAAATCAAACATAATGGAACTGTACCATCTCGAAAAATTCTTTTTCTTCCTATCAGGCATGCTTATCCTGGTATTGTCTGCTTATCTGGTCTGGTTCAATAAAAAAGCAGAAAAAAAACTAAGCCTGCTGAGTCTGGCGATCATACTGACTATCGTAATCCAGGTTCTGATAGTGGGCAAGCATTTTGCACACCGTTATTTTATACCTGTCTTGATGCTGTCTCCTTTAATGATCTATCTTGCAGTTGAAATGATCAGAAGATGGTCGCCCACGAAGGAAATGAAAAACGGTATTCAATGGGGTATCCTCGTTTTGCTGTTGATCCTTGCCAGAAATAACTTTCATTGGTTTTCGGTCAAAAGTGAAGCGATGGGAACTGACATTGCCACCAGGACGCAGACCCGGAATTTTGTGAAAAATCTGGATAAGGATCAATACCGGATCATCGCAACCCAGAATTACGGCTGCCCTTTCATTGAATACATCCTTGCCTATTCTCAGGTATGGGCAAAACATGAAAAAAGACTGGAATACACACCGGTTCTGGATAAATTATACCCAAATGTTTATAACTATTTCACCTGGGACAATACGCTGAGATATTGGGGAAAACCATTTGACGCAGGTGATGTGATCGCCTCCGGCAGGAAAGTATACTTATATACGGAAAATGATGATCCGGCGTTATTTGATAAGACACTGAATAAGTTGCACGAAGAAAGTAAAACAGCATTTGAGGCGCAAAAAACGGTTTTATTTACCAATGAAACCAATAATGAAACGATTTACGAACTGAGTTTTACGAAAGCTGATGAATGATATGGCAAAAATGCAGGAACAAAACCCGCCTTTTCATTGTTGTTTACCCGTACGCTCATTTTTGAATTAAGGTTCTATTTTCAATCGATGCAATTTTTTTTCACAGATTCCAATTGAAAAAACACAACTACATATCATTTTTCATACTCCTTTTGTTTGTTGTTTCTTATCTGGGGCAATCCATTCATATCATTTCCCACAATATTGGTGACCATTGCCATGAAAACAGCTGTTGTGACCATTCAGACAATTGCGGGCTGCAAAATGAATCTTCCGGCAATTCAGATCAGCAGTTTACATCTTTCCAGGAAATTTGCCCAATTTGCCAATTCCATTTTATTGACTTCAATGCTCAGGAAATTCCACTTTTATATAAAGGTGAAATTCCGTTTTTATCCGGAAAAATTGCCGTTAATCCTGAAAAGCAATATAGACATTCCATCCAGTTCTATCTATTACGCGCACCCCCTATAGCCTGAACAGTGAAAAGGTTTTATACAGGTGCAACTGCACCTGAGTAAATTTTCAGCTTCGTATCTGACATTGGCAAACTGAACTAAATCCTTGAATACCTCAGTAAGGAAAATACTTTGAATGCTGTCTGATCATGCCTGAAGTGGATCGAATTCCGTTTAGATGTTACCCGGAACTACTTCAAATAGATTGAAACAATGAACATGCTCGTTGTTTGTGTTCATAGACACCACAATATGAAGTTGTTATAAACATTTGATTTTTTGTTTTATCCAATAAACGCTGTTTTATGCAGTTATCGAAATTGATCATTTTGCTGTTCATTTTGAAATCATTCATTCTTGAGGGACAGGATCATCATCTTTATGGCAAAGTCATCGACGAAAACGGTTTGGCTATGCCGGGCGCTACAATTGTGACCAGAGATTTTCGTTTCAGCACTGTTTCAGATACAGATGGCACTTTTGAGATCAACAGCAAAGAAAAAATATGTCAGGAATTCAGTGTTTCCTTTATCGGTTACCAGACCAGGCATATTCACATTGAGTATCCATACCCGGCAGAACCTTTACTGATCATCCTGCAACCCTATCAGCAAATTCTGGACGAAATAACGATCAGGGATGATCATTTACAACGAAAGTTGAAGGAAAATCCCCTAAGTATGTCTGTCGCATCTGAAGAATTTCTTGCCAGGAATAAACAAGGCAGCCTGATGAAAACGCTGGATCGTTTACCCGGGATCAGTGCCATGGAAATCGGTTCAGGACAATCAAAACCCGTCATCCGCGGCTTAGGTTTTAACCGTGTTGTAGTCACTGAAAACGGAATAAAACATGAATCACAACAATGGGGATCTGATCACGGACTGGAAATAGACCAGTTTGGTGTGGAAGAACTAGAAATTATTAAAGGCCCTGTTTCATTGATGTACGGATCAGATGCGATGGCCGGGGTGATCAATATCAGATCCTATTCCATACCTCATAAAAACAGTCTGGGCGGTAATGCTCAATTGCAATACAGCAGCAACAATGGCAAGCTCGCAGGTTCCTTCAATTTTGATGCAAGAAAAACCAATTGGTTTTTTTCAGCAAGGTATTCACTGACAGATTATGGAGATATGAGGGTTCCGGCAGATACCATCACCGTTTATTCGTATAAAGTTGCCCTGAACAACAAGACACTGACCAATACATCAGGTTCGGAAAATAGTTTTAAGTTCAATTTTGGATATCTGGGCAAAAAAGTTCATTCCGCTTTTTACCTTTCAGAAAACCTGATGACTACAGGCATGTTCGCTCATGCACACGGGCTGGAGCCCAGGCGAGTGGATACGACCGTTCACTTTGCATCCGGAAGGGACGCGTTATTTCCAAAACAAGAGGTTAATCACTTTAAACTGATCAACAAAACCCAATATTTTTGGGATGAAAACTCCACATTGCTGGAATTTGGTTATCAAAAAAACATCCGGAACGAATACAATGATTATATCAGCCATGGCTATATGCCTTCAACTATTCCGGAAACAACGGATCTCAGCCAAAATCTGGAAAGGGGCTTTAACAAAAATACGTTTTCAGCAAATATCAGGCAACAATTTCAGATCGGGACTGCAAATGAGTTGAATTTTGGCTTCAATACCGAGTTTCAAAATAATCAGATCGACGGGTACAGCTTCATCATTCCTTCCTTCAGGCAAACAACAGGCGGGTTTTTCCTGTATGACCAACACCGGATATCAAAAAAATGGATTTTGTCCGGAGGGTTCAGGTATGATCTGGGTATCATCCGAACAGAAGCTTACTCAGATTGGTTTACAACGCCCGTTACGGAAGGGACTATAACCACGGATGAGTATTTGGTTCGTGCCCCAAAAATTGAACGATCTTTCTGTAACTGGAGCGGAAGTGCAGGCGTATCCTACAACCATAAAGATTTCACTTTCAAGGCGAACACAGGTAAAAGTTACCGGATGCCAACGCCAAAAGAAATCGCTTCCAATGGGGTAAATTATCATCATTTCAGTTTTGAAAAAGGCGATTCCAGCCTGGGTGCTGAAATTTCATACCAAATGGATCTCAATCTGGAATGGCATAAACCTTTGTGGGCATTTCAGTTGAGCCCTTTTATCAATTACTTCCCGAACTACATATACCTGAATCCCGGATTTGAAATGGATATTTATTACGGCGCAGGAAACCAGGTATTCAACTACAGACAATCAATGGTTTTCAGGGTTGGAAGTGAACTACAGGCCCAGCTCCAGTTGACAAAGTCACTCAAATTGAGCACTATTGCAGAATACATTTTTTCAAGGCAACTGAGCGGTGATAAAAAGGGATTTGCTCTTCCATTCTCACCACCGGGCAATGTTTTGCTGAGTCTGAATTACAGCGCTCCGTCTTACAAATGGATAAAGGAACCCTATCTGGGAATAGATTTTCATTGGACTGCTCCGCAAAATGATATCTTGCCGACGGAACAGAAAACCCCGGGATACAGCGTCTGGAATTTGCATGCAGGTTCACGATTATTGATTGGAAAACAATTGATCCAATTGAATCTGATCATCAGCAACATTTGGAATACCAAATACCTGAATCATACCAATTTTTACAGGTTGATCTCTTTACCCGAACCGGGAAGGAATATTACATTCAGTATCAATATACCTTTTCACAAAAGTCTTAATATATCATAAACTACCCTCAGACAATTCATTTTTGAATATTAACTGAACAATTAAAATACGCATCATATTTTCAGAAGAAAAAAATAGTTACAAATCATTCATAACCAAAATTTTAAATTCATGAAAACATTAAAAATTCTTTCAGGTTTATTTCTAATTTCCATGTTGGCAATTTCCTGCACCAGATCAGGCTATCCGGAGATTAAAAATCTTGAACTGGGTCTTGAAAATTCAAAGAAAGCCTATTTGGGTGAAGATTTTCATTTCGAAGCTGATATTGTTGCGGAAAATTATATCCGTAAAATTGAGATTGGGATCCATAAGGAAAAACTGGATGCGGGTGAAACGCAGGCAGCGTGGGATCATTCAAATATCATTCTCTATACCGAAAATTTGAAAAATGTGTTATTGCATGAGCATATTGACGTACCTTCAGACGTGGCAACCGGAGAATATCATTTCCATATCTCTGTAACGGACAGGGAAGGCAATCTGACTGAAAAAGAGGCTCATATTGATGTTGTCAGAAAATAACCGGTAATCTTTCAATCCAGACCCATTTTGTTCAGGAATAGCGCAAAGGAAATTAATTTTTTTTGCGCTTGATTAAAAATTATAAAAATGAGCTCTATAATTAATAAAAACACAGCATATAAAATAATGATCATGCTGTTTGCTGTTGCATACCTGCCGGGGTGCGAAACGGACAAAGATGATCAGCCGCCTTCCATTATCATGGACTATGAAAACACTTTTCCACAGAATTGTGATACGATCTATGCCGGAGAGTCATTTAATTTTAAAGCTGAATTTTCCGATAATGTTGAGTTGGGTGCATACAGCCTGGAAATACACAACAATTTTGACCATCATACACATTCCACTGAACCATCTGAATGTGAGCTTGATCCGGTTAAAATTCCCCAGAATCCCTGGGTTTACATCAATCAATTCTCCATACCTGATGCTTCTGTTACCTATTTGACAAATGATGTGGTAGGGGTTCCTGCCGACATAGATCCGGGAGATTACCACATGTACATCAGGCTGACAGATAAATCTGGCTGGCAAACCATAAGGGGAATCAGCATCAAAATAATGAAAAAATAATGCTACAAAGCGTTACTCATGATAAACCAAAAGCGGAATTTTGGTATTGATGGCGATCTTTTTGGTAACGCTGGAATGTAATATCTGATCCCAGAAGCCTCTCTTTTTGGTAGCCATGATCACGAGGTCAATTTTTTGCTTTTCAGCATAGGCATTGATACCTTCTGAAACGGATTCCGCTTTGACTGTCTGAGTAAAATAACTTATCGGAAAGTTATTGACCTTGATGGCTTCAGATACATTAAACTCAACGTTCTCTTCAGTGGACACATGGATAAAATGGACCTGGGCATTGAATCTCGAAGCAAAAGCGACAATTTTATCCAGTATTCTGGGTTCAACCCCATCCAGATCGCATGCGTATACAATATTCTTTGGAGTGACAAACTTAGCCTGCTCAGGGATTAAAAATACCGGACATTCCGATTTTCTGGCAACTTCCAGTGAAATGGAACCGAAGATCTTATCCACCAATTGGGTTGAGCCTGTCATTCCCATGATGATCACGTCGAAATCTTTGGAAAGCGTGACAATTTGCTCTGCTGCAAATCCAATCATTACTTCTCCTTTGATCTTGATCTCTTCGGGCAGCCTTTTTTTCAAATCTTCAGGTATGAGCTCTATAAAAAGTTTCAGATTTTCCTGCTTGACCTGGTCAATACCCAGCGTAAAATCCAAAACCGTAGGCTGGCTTGGATCAAAGGAAGCATGATGTGTATGTACCACATCAAATGACGTGTCTGTATTGCCATACAGTTCAAGGGCATAGTAAAACGCATTCCTGGATGCAGGGGAAAAATCGGTGGGTATCAATACTTTTCTCATAATATTAAATTAATAATTGACAAAACAACACATGCAGGTACTTATCCTTATAAATACATTCCCGTTTGAATGGTATCCCAAATCAATGCCTTTCCGTTTTTATTTAAGGCAGGACTGCATAACCATTACTTCAAGGCTAAAGTACTAATTATTTCTGGAAAAGCCGAATGTAAATCCATTAATTTATGCAAATGCAAACCCGTTTTTGAGTATATCATTCAGACACAGGTAAAAAGAGAATCTGACAGTAGCCTGTCAGAAGGATTTCATGCCAAAAGTTTTCAGTATCCTGAAAATTTCTTTTTTGTTGCTGATCCTGATTCGTCCTTTTATCAATGCCAAAGGTATATTCACTTGACCTTTGATCAGCTCTTTCAGAATCGAAGGCTTGATCTTTACTGCGATATCAGTTTTATCTTCTTCGCCCTCCCAAATACAGATCACTGAGTTTTTGACTCCCAGTTTATACCTTACGGGCAATCCCCGGGGTGTTTCCGAACTGATAAAAAAAGTCTGTTCCATTTGAGGAACAGAATACTGATCCCCGGAGATGTAAAAAGGTTTAGTTAGCAGCGCCTCCAGCATGTCATCTCCTAATTCCAGCAGTTCCATAATGGAGTTTTCTCTGGATGAAAAGTTCAAAACCGGTTTTTCTGCCAAACCATCTTTTATTGACATCTCTCCATTTTGAACCACGATATGAAAAACATCCTTACCCAAACTGTTCTGTATCTCAAAATTTGCGCTGAATTGAAGGTCTGTGCTGAAATTTCCCTTCAGTCCGGACGCGTATCTGATCACTTTCTCCCTGAACATTTTGTATTTTTTTACAAATTAAACATATTCATATCTCAATTTCACCAATTTATTCCACATTTCAGGCAAATTGAAAAAACTCACAAATTATATTAAATTAATTCATAATATTTATCAGTACATTTGTTTGAAAATGATTCTGTAACTCAAAAGCGCACATTAAGTCATGTCCGTATTTAAAAAACTGGCCGGGGAAACGATCATTTACGGGATAAGCAACATTCTCCCGCGTATTCTCCATTATGTGATCTTCACTTTTTACCTGACTTACAAATTCAGCGAGCAGGCAGATTATGGTATTTATCTTGATCTGTACGCATACGCGGCTATGTTGCTGATCGTATACCGGTTAGGAATGGAGACCTCTTTTTTCCGATTTGCAACCGGTGAAAATGCCAACCTTGAAAAAAGCTATTCCGCTGCCAGTCAATCCATTCTGATCACTTCAGTTTTCTTCACAGCGCTTTTCATTATATTTGCACCACAGGTTGCTGACCTGCTCAAATATCCGGATAAAGTAGAATATGTGTACTGGTTTGCCGTGATCATCGCACTGGATGCCTTGTCTGCTATACCATTTGCACGGTTCAGAATAGAGCGAAGACCCATAAGGTTTGCCTCTTTAAAAGTTTTCAATACCCTTTTCACCATTATTCTGGTTGTTTTTTTTCTTGACATTTGTCCGTATCTGATCGCTCATGGTTGGGAAAATATTCTGGGCTTTTATGATCCTTCCAAAAAGTTGGACTATGTATTCATGTCCAACCTGATCGCATCCGTTGCAGTCATGTTGTTGCTCATCCCGCAATTGATGAAAATAAAATTGACGCTGGACTGGATTTTCCTGAACAAAATGGTCATTTACGGATTACCCATGGCACTGGTTGGTGCGGCAGGCGTTTTCAATCAATCTTTTTCCATTCCGATCATCAAATACATTCTGGGCGATGACATAACCCAAAACCTTGCAGCAGCAGGAGTTTACGGGGCAGCTGCAAAACTTGCCCTGATCATGAATTTATTTACGGTTGCCTATACCTATGCAGCTGAACCATTCTTTTTCAGTTCTTCCACCAGGTCAGATTCCAGGCAGTTGTATGCAGCGAGTGCAAGACTATTTGCCTTGTTCGGCAGTTTGTTCTTCCTTTTCATTCTTTTGTACCAGGATATTATTGTATTTGTGCTGGGGCCGAATTTTCGTTCAGAAACCCAGGTTTTGCCCATACTGCTGATGAGTTACATTTTCCTGGGCCTGTATTACAATGTGGCCATCTGGTACAAAATAAAAGACAAAACCAATATTGGCGCCCTGATCTCGGTTGGTGGTGCCGTGATCACGATTGCGATCAACTTCATATTTATCCCCATTGCAGGTGTGGTTTCGGCAGCCTGGGCATCATTTGTTTGTTATGCATTCATGATGCTGGCCGGTTATTTGCTGGGGCAAAAGTATTTTCCTGTGCCCTATAATCTTGGAAAGATCGCTTATTACCTTGGATTTGCACTACTGATTTTTGGGATTAATCTATTGATCAGACAATTTATCAGTGGCATTTACCCGATTTTAGCCATAAATTCCCTGCTTTTTGCCGGTTTTGTTGTTACGCTTTACCTGACAGAAAATAAATACCTGCGCAGTATCATTAAACTGAAATAGTCCTGAAAGTTAACAAACCAAATGGTTTCCGTACCACTCAGGACTGTTCATCTTTTGATTTAGCGGATGATTCCTGATTTTCAGGATTTTGCACTTCAGCAGCTTTTGCTTTTTCAGGTTTTTTAGTTTCTTCAGTAAAGAATTTTCTGTGGAAAAGCAGCAAACTCAGCGTACCTATTGTGATCATGGAGTCAGCCACATTAAAAACAGGCTGAAAAAACTGGAATCTTTCCCCGCCCATGAAAGGAACCCATTCCGGCAAAACGGTATCTATCATAGGAAAATAAAACATATCTACCACCTTACCATACAAAAATGGTGCATAACCTCCTTCAGCCGGGAACATGGTTGCAATACCTCCGTGGTACATCGGAGTCTCAGAAAAGATGATACCATAAAAAGCACTGTCTATCATATTGCCGATCGCACCTGTGAGGATCAGCGCAAAACTCAGTACAAGGCTTAATTTTGCTTCCGAACGTATAATTCTGTGTATCAGGTAGATCAGAACACTGATCATAATAAGCCTGAAGATACTCAAAATGAGCTTGCCTGTTGACCCTCCGAAAGTCATCCCGAATGCCATACCTTCATTTTCAACAAAATGGATCTTTGCCCATGATAAACCCAGTATATCAAAACCACCTCCATATTCAAAACTGGTCTTGATGTATATCTTCAGAATCTGATCCACAACCAGTATACTAAACACAACCAGGCCAACTATCCAGGTCTTCTTTGCTATGCTCATAAATATCCGTTTAAATTGAATCGCAAAACTACCTAATTTTAATGAGGCGACTGCTTAATTTTTTCAATATGTAACAAAAAGTACGAATTCCTTGTTCAAAAGCCTGCCGGCAATATCCGATAATGCATTAAACATAGATATTTTCAATTTCGAATGAAAATTAATGGTAAATTCATTTTCTTTGCACAAAATTTTCAAGAATGCACAAAATTCGGATAACCAAGCAGTTTGATTTTGAGGCGGCACACGCTTTGGAAGGTTATTTTGGCAAATGCAAGGACATTCACGGACATTCCTATCACCTCAGGATCACCGTGACCGGAATGGTTGACCCTCAGAAACCAGGAATTGAAAGTGGTATGGTAATGGATTTCACCGATCTCAAAAAAATCGTTAAGCATGAGATCATCGATCAGTTTGATCATATGCTGATACTTAAGGAGGATTCCCGCTTTCGGGGAATTGAAGCTCAGAATGAACGTGTGCAATACGTTCCATATCAGCCAACCTGTGAAAACCTGTTATTGGATATGGTTTTCAGGATCAAGGATAAAATGCCTGAAGGTGTAGAATTACACAGTGCATTTCTACGGGAAACACCCCGAAGTTATGCCGAATGGTTTGCTGCTGATCAATAATCAAATCGTTCAGGTAAAAACCCTGAAAATCGAATTCCGGGCATTTTCCCGGTCAGATGTATTTTTGAACCTTCCTGGACAATCGATTTAAAATCTCACATTCATCAATCCGGATAACTCTTTGACCTCTCTGATGGTTTCCTGTGCGATTTTACGAATTTCGGAAGAAGATTGTTTGATCTGTTCTTTCAGAGCCTTTTTGTCAGAGTTGATCTCCTGCTTCCTGGCAATAAATCCATTGCTGATCTCAACAAGTGCGTTGGCAACTTCTTCCTTGAGGTCAGCATATCGGAGTGTTCCGTCCAAATAGGCATTCATCAAGGTCTGATGGATCTCATTTTTCCCGGCGGCGATCAGCAAACCGAAAAGGTTATCTACCCCTTCACTCATCTCACCTTCTTTGTGCTCTCCGGTGTCTGTTACTGCTGAGCGGATCTGCTTGCGGATCCTGGCCTCATCGGAAAAAACACTGATGTAGTGCTTTTCACCTGCGCTTTTGCTCATCTTTTTTGTCGGATCTGCAGTTGACCGGATCTTTGAAGCAGGAGTAAACAAAGCTTCCACTACCGGCAGATAGTTAACGCCCATCTGGGCATTGAACCGCTGGGCGATGTTGCGCGTCAATTCAAGATGTTGCTCCTGATCTTTACCGACAGGTACATATTTCGGCCTGTAAAGCAAAATATCCGCTGCCTGCAAAACAGGATAATTGAGCAATCCACTGGAGACAAAACCTTCACCGGAATCTTCACTGCTTTTGGCGCTTTTGTCCTTGAATTGTGTCATCCTGGTCAATTGACCATAAGATGTAAAGCAATTGAGTATCCAGGACAGTTCAGTGTGCTCAGGGATCAGGGACTGAATGAACAAATTCTCCGGATGAATACCTACCGCAATCAGGTTGGTGATCAGTTCCCAGGTATTGTTTCTCAGTTTTTTATGGTCATAAGGCATGGTCATGGCGTGGTAGTCCACGACACCGAATGCACAATTATATTTTTCCTGCAGTCTTACCCAGTTCTGAACGGCACCAAAATAATTTCCATAGTGCATATCACCGGTAGGCTGAATGGCGGATAATACTTCTTTAGGCATAAATCAATTAAATTTTTACTGCAATCGCAGAAATCTCCACATTCACAAATTTTGGAAGGGCTCCAACCTGAACCAACTCTCTGGCAGGTGCATTTTCTTCCCTGAAAAACTCAGCATAAACGCCATTGATCCTGGCAAAATTGTGCATATCTGTGACAAAAACGCTGCATTTTACCACGTCTGAAAGATCAAAACCGGCATGATTGAGGATACTTTTAACATTATTTAAAACCTGCCTTGTCTCCGCCTCAATACTTTCACTGACCAGTTGGCCACTGGATGGATCAATGGGAATTTGTCCGGAAACATATAATGTATTCCCTGCAAGCACAGCTTGGTTATAAGGTCCGACGGGTGCCGGTGCGTTCGGTGAATTAATGATCTTTTTCATAATTTTATTTTAATTTTGACTTAATGATAGGTTTCAATGCGTTTGCCTTTCTTTCAGCAAATAATGAAAATTCTTCGGTTTATTTGTTACCAAAGTCATAGGTCATTCATTTTTATTCCGGTTGATTCAAACAGTCACTTCTGAATTGTCTGTTTTTTCATTTATGGCACCAACAAATCAATAAGATACCTCGATCTCAGCCTTCCTGTAGATATTGCCTGGAGGACAGCATTGATGCCTACCCGATACAAAAATAAGCTCATTTAATGAATTAAGGATAAAGAAAGGCAACTTAACTTAAAAATCCAACCGAAAAGTCAATATGAGATCAATGGTCTGAATGGAAACAATGTCCGTTAAAAGAATGCCGTAAAAACAATCAGTGAAAAGCAGACCCTGATCCCTGAATCAGGAGATTCATTTCGCATAAACGAACAAAAGCTCCACCCCAATAATATGGAGGGAGCTCTGCATCAATTTCTTAAGCGATTATAAATCTACCAGACCTGCTTTGGCTTCCACTACCTTCTGACCTTTATAATAAAGATCACCTTCATGGTAATAAGCGTGATGGTAAAGATGTGCTTCACCTGTCACCTTACAAATATTGATCTGCTGTACTTCAGCCTTATAATGCGTTCTTCTTTTTCTCTTCCTTGTTTTGGAAGTTCTACTCTTTGGATGTGCCATTGTAAATTAATTAACGACCTTTAATTTTATTTAGAGCCTGCGCCAGGATATTATCAGCCGGCGGTTCAGCATTTTCTTTTTCTTCGAGGTAGGATAAAACCCTGAAATCACATTTGGGATTCGGGTCATTCTCACAGTCATACCTGCGTACGATCGGGATGGACAACACGATCAGTTCATTGATCAATTCAGCCACATTGAACCAATGAGTTTCCTTTTCGATAAAAATACAATCGTCTTCAAAATCAACTGCATTGTCTTTGTCCGTGTATTTGACCCATATCAGTTTATTTATTCCGCACGGGACCTGAATATCAGCCAGACAACGATCACAAGGTGATTGAAAAGCACCCTGAATATCAAAATTCAATAGAAAATCATTCTCCCTTTTATCTACATCAAGGATGACCTTGTATTGACCTGACTGAATGGGATGAAATTCAAAGCTGCTGAAAAACTCATTGTCTATTTCAAATTCGAACCTTCTCACCCCTGTTTTCAAACCGAATACCGGTATATCAAACTGATTAAAATTTTTCATTACAAAGAACGTTCAAAAATTGAGGTGCAAAAATAGTACAATATTTCTTTTCATCCAAACTGTTTTGAAATTTAAATGGATTAAAATCATTCATTCAACAATATTTGGCCCAAAAACCTTTAAGCGCTTGGAAAAAGATCAATTATTGCATTACTTTGCACCGAAAATACGGCAGCATTTTGGCTAAGATCAATCCAAATATTTCCCGGAATCCAAAGAATCCGGTAACAGATCTCCACAGTTTAGTGAAAAAAGTGTTGGAAGGGGACAGATTTTCGCTGAGTCAGGCGATCACGCTGATTGAAAGTTCACTGCCTGAAGACCAGTTGCTGGCTGATGAGATGATCGAATTGCTTGGCAAATTACCGGGTACTGCGTATCGCCTTGCTGTTTCAGGTCCTCCCGGTGCAGGTAAGAGTACATTTATTGAAGCTTTGGGCTTTTATACCATCAGTCTTGGGTATAAACCTGCAGTTTTGGCCATAGATCCGAGCAGTCAGTCAACCGGAGGAAGCATTCTGGGCGATAAAATGAGGATGGAAAAGCTCGCACTTTCAAAAGATGCTTACATACGGCCTTCTCCGGCAGGAGATCACTTTGGCGGGACCGCAAAGAAGACGCGGGAATCAGTCTTGCTGCTCGAAAAAGCAGGGTTCAACCCGATCATCATCGAAACGGTAGGTGTTGGTCAAACAGAGATATCCGCAGCCGGCATGAGCGACTGTTTCCTGCTGTTGGTTGCACCTGGAGCAGGTGACGAAATTCAGGGTATCAAAAGGGGAATTGTGGAACTGGCCGATTTCATTGTGATCAATAAAATGGATGGGGAATTGCTGTTACAGGCGAATATCAGCCTGCAACATTATTCGAATGCGATCCGGATCATGAAAGGACAGAATGAACAGTTCAACCCGAAGATTTTTGGGGTATCTTCCGTTTTACCAAATGGTATTGACGAGCTTTGGGAACAAATAGTAAAATTCCTGGAAACTTCGGTGAGTTCAGGAGATTTGGAAAGGAGGCGTCACCATCAGGAACTGGATTGGTTTGAATCTGAAATCCAGCAAGGCTTGTTCAGCATGATCGTTTCAGATCCTGATCTGGCCGGCGTATATCAAGCCTGCAGAACATCTGTTTCGAACAATGAGCTTTCCGCGTTAAAGGCCGCCAAAGTTTTTTTCGAAAAACTTAGCAAAAAATTGAAAAATGATGCTTAACAAAACATATTGCAATCTGATCTTCATTTGGTTCATTATTTTAATCCCTGCCGTAATTGTTTCCGGGCAGGTAACTTTTAATCCCCGATCTCCGATCAACCACCCCATCCTGCTTTCAGGTAGTTTCGGCGAACTCAGGGCAACACATTTTCATGCTGGCATAGATATTAAATCCAAAAATGGAAAGACGGGAGATCCCGTTTACAGTATTGAAGAAGGTTATGTCAGCCGGATTGTAGTTCGGGCTGATGGCTATGGCAATGCGATCTATGTGTCTCATCCCGGATCTTATACCAGCGTTTATGGCCACTTCGAGGAATTTGCGTCACCTTTTGCGGAATTTGTGAAACAGACACAGTACAAAAATAAAAGTTTTGAGATTGAGATCAGTCCCGAACCTGAACAATTTCCTGTCACTAAAGGTCAATTGTTAGGAAAAATGGGAAATACCGGTACATCATTCGGGCCTCATCTTCATTTCGAAGTCAGAAATTCCAAAACAGACAGACCAATGAACCCGTTCTTCTACGGTTTCAGGCCTCCAGACAAAAGGCCCCCTGTCATCAGCGGGATCAAATTAACCCAATTCACTTTTGATTCCATAGAATTCAAAAGTCAGCAATTTCCGGCGACCAATCTGGGAAACGGGAAATTTAAACTGAAGTCGGATACATTAATAACTGATAATGAATTAGTTGGAATAGAATTCAAGGGTTACGATCAAATGGATGGAGTTTACAATAAGCATGGGATCGTTGAGTTGACCATGAAGCTCAATGGCAAAACAGTTTATCAATACCGGGTGGATTCCTTTACTTTCGAAGAAGCTCAACACATTTACGCCCATGTCAATTACACCAGTTTTTTCCAGGACAAATCACAATATCAGCATTGTTACATTCTTCCAGCTGACCCCTTGAAAATATATCTGAATAAAGGATCAACCGGATCCCTGATCACGATGAAACCCGGAGAAAAACACCTGATTGAAATTTTGGCCAAGGATTTTAATCATAATGAAAGTAAGATCAGGTTTTGGGTCAAAAGGTTGGATAAACCAAATGCCAAACCCTTTCCGCTTGTTTACAATTACATACTCGATCCGGGAAAGCCTGCCCTGATCAATGACAAAAGCAGCATTTTATACTTTTCAGATTCAGCCCTTTATGCCAGAATGTACCTTCATCTTACGCAAAGCGACTCAACCGAAAGACCGTACAGATCACCCTTTATTTTTATCAATAACGGTAATAAGATCTTTAAGGAAAAAGTAGATCTATTTATCAGATATGACAGTTTGCCACCGGAAAAACTTATAAAGACCGTAGTGGTGGAATGCGGACCCGGCAATAAACTTACTTCATACGGTGGAGAAATTTTTGATACCTATATCCATGCAAAGATCAACAGGTTCGGAACCTATGCGCTATTTGCCGATACCATTCCACCCGTCATCAAATCCAAAAATTTCAAGCCTGATATGTCCGGTCAGGCATCGGTCAGCTTTACCATTGAGGACAACCTGGATTCTGAAAACAGGTCCAATGAACTGAGATATTACGGTTACATCGATGAAGAATGGGTACTTTTTGAATACGATAAAAAATCCAAAACCATCATGCATCGTTTTGAAAAATCCCTTAAAAAAGGCGGGCATTTACTGAAAATAGAAGTCTATGATGGTAAAAACAACCTGTCTGTTTTTAAAGCAAAATTTACCAGATAAAAAATCAGCTATTATTAATAAACATAAAAACTAAAATATGATAACATTGGATACAGGTGATCAGGCTCCTGATTTCAGGGGAAAGGATGATCAGGGAAATGACATTCAATTAAGTGATTTCAAGGGGAAAAAACTTATTCTTTTCTTTTATCCAAAAGATAATACCCCGGGCTGCACGGCAGAAGCTTGTAATCTTGAAGAAAATTTTGACTACTGGTCTGAACAGGGATTCCACATTTTGGGCGTTAGCCCCGACAGCGTGGAAAGTCACAAAAAATTCAAGGAAAAATTTGGGTTCAGGTATACGCTGATCTCTGACCCTGACAAAGAGATCATGAAAAAATACGGCACTTATGGCACAAAAATGATGTATGGTAAAGAAGTGACAGGAGTACTTCGCACCACATTCATCATTGACGAATCCGGGACCATTGTGCACATCTTCAAAAAAGTGGATACCAAAAACCATAGCGAACAAATTATTAAAAATCTCAAATTGAATTAGTCAGATGGAAGACCTGTTTTATTTTCATCAATTGAAGGCTTCATTTCAGGATCATGCCAATCCTGAAAGAGCGATGAGCATGAAGGGATACATGCGAAATCAGTTTGAATTTTTTGGTGTAGACAGTACAACGCGAAAAACGATTGTTTCAGATGTGATCAGAAAAAACGGCAAGCCGGAGTTTCCTGTTCTGATAGGCCTGACAGGCTTGCTTTGGTCCCAGCCGGAGCGTGAAATGCAGTATGCTGCAATGGATATCAACAACCATTACCTGAAAAAACTAATTCCTGCATACATACCTGTCTATGAAAAGCTTATAGGCCAAAAATCATGGTGGGATACCGTTGACTGGCTTGCACCTCGGGCAATGGGTACATTTCTTCAAAACTTTCCGGAAGAAATTCCGCGATATACTGACAAGTGGCTCAATTCAGGTAATATTTGGTATATCAGATCTGCGATCCTATTCCAGTTGCATTACAAGTTAAAAACAGACTTTGAGCTGTTGAAATCGATCATATTGCAGACTACCGGAACCAAAGAATTTTTCATCAACAAAGCCAGCGGATGGGCGTTGAGGGAGTATTCCAAGACCAATGCAGATGCTGTCATCAATTTTGTAAATTCGACAGCTCAATTGTCCAATTTGACCAGAACTGAAGCTTTGAAATGGTTGAATAATCGTTAAAAAAGCAATAGGTACAAAAATGATCAGATCCATGTTATGGTAAATTACCTTATCCTTTTGAAAAGTTATTGAAAATTGTGACCGATCTTGCTGGAAGAACTTTAAAACTTTCAAAATCGGACGCTGAGCTAAGTGGTTTACAGGCTAAAACGGTCAAAAAAAAGGCGCTGAATCAGCGCCTTTTTTTTCTGTCAAAGCAGATATGTTCCCATTATTCACTTAAATCTGCATTCAGGGGCTCATTCCATGAAATCGTATTCCTCCTCCTGCTTTTCCGCTTTTGCAAGTTGGCTTTCGGATGAAGTGACAAACAGATCTCTGAAACGGTGCAATCCGGTCCCAGCCGGAATGTTTTTCCCAACGATCACGTTTTCTTTCAATCCAGCCAGGTCATCCTTTTTGGCAGCAAATGCAGCCTGGCTCAGCACCTTGGTCGTTTCCTGGAAGGAAGCGGCTGAAATCCAGCTGGCCGTGCTTAATGATGCTTTCGTAATACCCAAAAGGATCGGTTTGCTTGTTGCCGGAATAGCATCCCTGATCTTCAGTGTTTTCTGATCGTTGCGCTTCAATTTTGAATTGATCTCACGGACTTTTCTCAGGCTGATGATCTGCCCCTGCTTCACTTCCCTAGAATCACCCGGATCAACGATCACCTTTTTGTCATAGATCCATTCATTCTGCTTGATGAATTCCAATCTTTCAACCGGCTCTTTCTCCAGGAAGTTAGTATCACCGGAATCGATGATCTCTACATGGCTCATCATCTGGCGTACAATGATCTCGATATGTTTATCATTGATGTCAATACCCTGTGAACGGTACACATCCTGAACTCCATTGACGAGATAGGATTGAACAGCATATTGGCCTTTGATATTCAGGATATCCCTTGGCGTCAACGGCCCGTCTGAAAGCCTGGTACCGGCGCGGATAAAGTCTCCATCCTGCACGAGTATGTGTTTGGACAGTCCGATCAGGTATTTGACCTTTTGACCGGTTTTTTCATCCATGACTTTCACTTCACGTTTACCTCTTTTGATCTTGCCAAAAGAAACGATACCATCAATTTCACTTATGATGGCCGGATTGGAAGGATTCCTCGCTTCAAACAATTCAGTCACCCTGGGCAAACCACCCGTGATGTCATGGATCTGACCCTGCTTCCTGGGGATCTTGGCGATGATGCCACCCATCGGGATCTCATCACCATCTTCTACAGAAATATAGGCTCCCAGCGGAAGGTTGTATGTTTTAACTTCCTCTCCAGAAGGATCCAGGATCGAGATCGTTGCAATCTTCCGCTTATTCTTGGATTCAATGATCACCTTCTCAATGTGACCGGTCTGGTCATCCCTTTCAGAACGGTAATTCACACCTTCCTCAATATCAGTATATTTGATAATTCCTCCAAATTCAGATACGATCACGGAATTGAAAGGATCCCATTCACAGATCACATCTCCGGATTTGATCCTGGCATCCGCTTTAACCATCAGGATCGCACCATAGGGCACGTGTTTGGTTGTATAAATTTTCTTGGTCTCAGGATCGATGATCCGAATCTCTCCTGCTCTGGAGATCACCACATCATTTCCATTTTCTCTTGGTACAACGCGGATATTGTCAAATTCCAGAACTCCGTCAAATTTTGAAATAATGCTGGATTCAGTTTTGGCAACTGATGCAATACCACCCACGTGGAAAGTTCTCAAAGTCAACTGAGTACCCGGCTCACCAATGGACTGGGCTGCAATGATTCCAACTGCATCACCTTCCTCGGAAATCCTGCCGGTCGCCAGATTTTTACCATAACATTTCCTGCAAACTCCTCTTTCAGATTCACAGGTCAATACTGAACGGATCGTAACTGAATCCACACCAACTTCTTCAAGGTATCTGGCCATCCGCTCATTGATATATTCTCCTGCTTCCAGAATCAACTCATCAGTTACAGGATGATAAATATCATTCAGGGCAAATCTTCCGACTATCCTTGAAAACAGAGTTTCGATCAGGATATCATTTTCGTATAATGCCGTTGTCTTGATTCCTCTTAAAGTCTGGCAATCGTTTTCCCGGATGATGACATCCTGGGCAACGTCCACCAGCCTTCTGGTCAGATAACCGGCATCCGCTGTTTTAAGCGCGGTGTCCGCCAAACCCTTTCTGGCACCGTGAGTAGAAATAAAATACTCCAATACGGACAATCCTTCCAGGAAGTTTGCCAGGATCGGGTTTTCGATGATGGCACTTCCGGTTTCACCTGATTTTCTGGGTTTTGCCATCAATCCCCTTAAACCTGCCAGCTGTTTGATCTGCTGTTTGGAACCTCTTGCCCCTGAATCCAGCATCATATACACAGAGTTGAATCCCTGCTTGTGCTGAGACAATTCATGCAACAGGTTTTGAGTGATCATATTATCCGCAAAGGTCCATTTATCAATGATCTGATTATATCTTTCATTGTTTGTGATCAGCCCCATATTGTAATTCATCCAGACCTCATCCACTTCAGATTGTGCTTCCGCAAGTGTTTGCTCCCGAATGGAAGGTGTGATCAGGTCTCCAAGATTGAATGAAAGACCGCCTTTGAATGACCAGTAAAAACCCATCTCCTTGATCTTGTCCAGGAATCGTGCAACCACACTGTAGTCCGTCCTGGTCACAATGTCACCGATCACCGACTTGAGGTTTTTCTTTGTCAACAGGAGATTGACAAAAGGTACATTTTCAGGAACTGCCTGGTTAAAGATCACCCTGCCGACAGTTGTATCAATTCTGGCTAAGCCAATGTTTCCTTTGGCATCTTCAACTCTTTCCCTGACCTGAATTTTCGCATGCAGGTCAACTTTACCTTCGCTGTAGGCGATAATGACCTCTTCCGGTGAATAAAAGCGTAGACCTTCACCCTGAACTTTATATTCATCTGTTGACTTCAATTCCTTGGTCAGGTAATACAAACCAAGAACCATGTCCTGAGAAGGCAATGTGATCGGCGATCCATTCTGCGGGTTGAGCATATTGTGTGATGCAAGCATCAGCACCTGTGCTTCCAGAATAGCCGCCTGGCTCAACGGAACGTGAACAGCCATCTGGTCACCGTCGAAGTCAGCGTTGAATGCACCGCAAACCAATGGGTGGAGTCTGATGGCCTTTCCTTCCACCAGGGTGGGTTGAAAAGCCTGAATGGACAATCTGTGCAATGTAGGAGCCCGGTTGAGCATGACCGGATGGCTCTTCAATATGTTCTCCAGGATCTCCCAGATGACAGGATCTTTTCTGTCAACGAGTTTCTTGGCAGACTTTACAGTTTTTACTATTCCTCTTTCAATCAGCTTCCGTATCACAAAAGGCTTGAACAATTCTGCTGCCATTCCTTTGGGGATACCGCATTCGTGCAGTTTAAGTTCCGGACCAACCACAATAACGGAACGACCAGAATAGTCAACCCTTTTACCTAAAAGGTTTTGACGGAAACGGCCCTGCTTTCCTTTCAGGACACCGCTCAATGATTTTAATGCCCTTCCGCCCTGTGATTTTACTGCGCTGGATTTTCTTGAGTTGTCAAACAATGAATCCACCGCTTCCTGAAGCATCCTCTTTTCATTTCTGAGAATGACTTCCGGGGCTTTGATCTCGAGCAATCTGATCAGCCTGTTGTTCCTGATAATGACCCTTCTGTAAAGGTCATTCAGGTCTGAGGATGCAAATCTGCCACCATCAAGTGGAACCAAAGGTCTCAGTTCAGGCGGGATCACCGGTAAATATTTGATCACAGACCATTCCGGTCTGTTTTCCCTGTTGACCATACCTTCCCTGAAAGACTCGATCACCCTGAGTCTTTGCAATGCTTCGGACTTTCTTTGCTGAGAAGTTTCATTGGCGGCTTTATGCCTTAACTCATATGACAATGAATCCAGGTCGATGGCAGATAGAAGATCATATATCGCTTCTGCTCCCATCTTTGCCACGAATTTCTGAGGATCTTCATCTGGTAGCATCTGATTTTCTTCAGGAAGGGAGTCAATGATATCAAAATACTCTTCTTCAGAAATCAAAGCGTATTTATCTATTGAACCTTCTTTAATACCTGGTTGAATGACCACATATCTTTCATAATAGATGATATTCTCCAGATTTTTGGAAGACATTCCAAGTAAATATCCGATCTTATTGGGAAGTGATTTGAAAAACCAGATATGTACAACAGGTACAACGAGCTTGATGTGTCCCATTCTTTCCCTGCGCACTTTTTTTTCAGTTACCTCAACACCACATCTGTCGCAAATGATCCCTTTGTACCTGATCCTTTTATATTTTCCACAGTAACATTCGAAATCTTTGGTGGGGCCAAAAATCCTTTCACAAAACAATCCATCCCTTTCAGGTTTATATGACCGGTAGTTGATGGTCTCAGGTTTGAGCACTTCACCAAATGAACGCTCAAGCACCTCATCCGGGGAGGCAAGCCTGATGCTTATGGTATTGAAATTTTCGCTTTGTGGTTCCTTTTTATTGAATGCCATAATTTTTCTGATAACTATTTATTAAAAATCCAGATTTCTGCAAAGAGGATCATATTATTCAAAAATAATATCTAAAGCCAAACCTCTCAATTCATGAATAAGTACGTTGAAAGATTCCGGTATACCTGGTTCAGGCAGAGGATCTCCCTTTACAATTGCTTCATAAGCCTTAGCCCTTCCCTTGATGTCGTCTGATTTGATGGTGAGCAATTCCCTCAGAATATTGGAAGCGCCGTATGCTTCAAGTGCCCAAACCTCCATTTCCCCGAAACGCTGACCTCCGAACTGGGCTTTACCACCCAATGGCTGTTGCGTGATCAGAGAGTAAGGTCCAATGGACCTGGCGTGCATCTTATCATCCACCATGTGGGATAATTTTAGCATATAGATCACGCCAACCGTTGCTTTCTGGTGGAATCTGTCACCGGTTTCACCATCAAACAGGTACGTTTGTCCCAATGGTGGCAATTTTGCCTTGCTGATATATTCCTCGATCTGGTCAACGCTGGCACCGTCAAAGATCGGCGTAGAAAACTTAACACCCATTTCTTTGCCTGCCCAACCTAAAACCGTTTCGAAAATCTGACCGATGTTCATCCTCGAAGGTACACCCAGAGGGTTAAGGACGATATCAACAGGAGTACCATCTTCAAGGAACGGCATATCTTCTATCGGTACGATTTTGGCAACGATACCTTTATTTCCGTGTCTACCCGCAAGTTTGTCTCCAACTTTAAGCTTTCTTTTCTTGACCAGGTAAACTTTTGCCAATTTCAAAACTCCTGCCGGCAACTCATCACCAATATTGATGTTGAATAATTCCCTTTTATACCTTCCGGTCAGCTCACTTGCCTTGATCGCATAATTATGTAGCAGGGAAGCAACCATCTTATTCAGTTCACCATCCTTGGTCCAGTTGCTGTAATCCACAGTTGAAAACTCAATATCGTTGAATAGTTTTCTGTTGAATTTTGAACCTTTCGGGATAAGCACTTCACCAAAAATATTCTTGATCTCTTCACTGACCTTTTCTTCAAGGAGAGCCATCATTTTGTCGACGAGCAAAGTTTTCAGCTCATTCATTTCAACCGCATGGTTATCTTCCAAATCAGTCAATTGATCTTTCTCCTTGACTTTCTGAAACTTATCCTTTTTAGATCTTTCAAAAAGTTGCCTTCCGATGATCACACCTTCTGTAGCGGGTGGTGCTTTGAGTGATGCATCCTTTACATCGCCGGCTTTATCTCCAAAAATGGCGCGCAATAATTTTTCTTCCGGTGTCGGATCAGATTCACCTTTGGGTGTGATCTTTCCGATCAGGATATCACCCTCCTTGACCCAGGCGCCTATTCTGATGATCCCATCCTCGCTCAAATCCTTGGTGGCTTCCTCGCTCACATTAGGAATATCATTGGTCAGTTCTTCCTCTCCCAGTTTGATATCTCTTACTTCCAGTTCAAAGCTTTCAATATGGATCGAAGTAAAGACATCTTCCTGAACGACACGTTCTGATATCACGATCGCATCCTCAAAGTTATAACCCTTCCATGGCATAAATGCAACCATCAGGTTTTGGCCCAAAGCAAGTTCACCTTGTTGTGTAGCGTAGCCATCACAAAGTAATTGTCCTTTGACCACCCTGTCACCTTTTCTGACCAATGGTTTCAGATTGATACAGGTTCCCTGGTTGGTTCTGAGGAATTTGATCAGGTTATAATCCTTGATGTTGCTTTCAATGCTGACCATTTCCTCTTCAGGGGTTCTGTCATACATGATCCTGATCATATTGGAGTCAACATACTGGACCACTCCGTTACCTTCAGCGTTGATCAGGATCCTGGAATCCTGTGCAACCGTCTTTTCTATGCCCGTTCCAACGATCGGAGAGTGAGGTTTAACCAGTGGTACGGCCTGCCGTTGCATGTTCGAGCCCATCAGGGCACGGTTGGCATCGTCGTTTTCCAGGAACGGGATCAAAGATGCAGAAACGCCCACGATCTGGTTTGGTGCAATATCAATATAGTCAATTTCTTCCGGAGTCAATACCGGAAATTCGCCATGTTCTCTTGATTTCACCCGGTCGCTGTCAAAAGCACCTTTTTCATCAATTGGTGTATTTGCCTGGGCAATTTTTTTATAATCTTCTCCTGATGCGGAGAGGTATATCACATCTTTCGTCAGGTCCACTTTCCCTTCCTTGACCTCCCTGTAAGGGGTTTCAAGAAAGCCCATGGAATTGACCTTGGCATGTACTGCAAGTGAAGAGATCAGACCGATGTTTGGGCCTTCAGGGGTTTCGATCGTACACAGACGTCCATAGTGAGAATAGTGTACGTCCCTGACCTCAAATCCGGCTCTTTCCCTTGATAAACCACCGGGTCCAAGTGCTGAAATCCTGCGTTTGTGCGTAATTTCTGCCAGTGGGTTGGTTTGATCCAAAAACTGTGAAAGCTGACTTGTTCCAAAAAACGAATTGATCACCGAGGATAATGTCCTTGCGTTGACAAGGTCAACAGGTGTGAACACTTCATTATCCCTTACATTCATTCTTTCCCTGATGGTCCTTGCCAGCCTGGCAAGCCCGATGCTGAATTGCCCGTAAAGCTGCTCGCCAACGGTTCTGACCCTCCTGTTACCCAGGTGATCAATATCATCCAGTTCCGCATTCTGATTGATCAGGTTGATCAGATATTTGATAATTTCAATAAAGTCTTCCTTACAAAGCACGTGAAGATTTTTATCCACATCTATGCCCAACTTGGAATTGATCTTATATCTGCCAACTTCTCCAAGGTCGTATCTTGACTCAGAGAAAAACATTTTATCGATGATACCACGGGCGGTTTCTTCATCCGGTGGTTCAGCGCCTCTTAACTGGCGATAGATCTGAGCCACAGCTTCAAGTTCTGATGAAGCCGGATCTTTTTGAAGGGTATTGTAAATTACAGAATAATCAATATCCAGATCTTCCCGTTGGAGGATCACGTGATCCACT
Organism: uncultured Saprospiraceae bacterium; assembly: GCA_964594045.1. Lineage (GTDB taxonomy): Bacteria > Bacteroidota > Bacteroidia > Chitinophagales > Saprospiraceae > UBA2365. The sequence goes on from CAZQKR010000010.1 coordinate 67,231, forward strand.
CCTGAAGAGAAGATCAGTTTGATATTTTCTTCATCGATGACAACATCCCTGTCCAGAATGATCTCATTTCTCTCAATGGAAACCAGTTCTCCGGTATCTTCATCCACAAAATCTTCCGTCCATTTCTTCAATACCCTTGCCGCGAGCTTTCTTCCGATGACATTGGAAGCCTGTTCTTTTCCTTTCAGCGGAATTTCTTCCACCAGTTGGAATATATCCAGAATTTCCTTGTCTGAATCATAACCGATTGCGCGGAGCAAGGTAGTTACAGGTAATTTCTTCTTTCGGTCAATGTAGGCATACATGACCATATTGATATCAGTAGTAAATTCCATCCAGGCTCCTCTGAAAGGAATAACCCTGGCTGAATAGATTTTTGTTCCGTTCGGATGGTAGGTCTGGCTGAAAAATACACCGGGTGAACGATGCAATTGCGATACAATGACCCGTTCAGCACCATTGATCACAAATGACCCTTTTGGAGTCATATAAGGAATATTCCCCAGGAATACATCCTGCTCAACTGTTTCAAAATCAATATGTTCCTCATCATTACAGGACAATCTCATTTTAGCGCGGAGGGATACGCTGTAGGTAAGCCCCCTTTCCATACATTCTGCAATTGAGTATCTGGGAAAGTCGATCTGGTAATCTATAAACTCCAGTAAAAAGATATTCCTGGCATCAGATACCGGAAAATGTTCCTTGAAAACTTTATGTAATCCTTCAAGATGCCTGTTTTCAGGTGCGGTTTCAATTTGAAAAAACTCTTTAAAAGAATCAAGTTGAATGGATAACAAATCCGGATAATATGCCGGTAATTTTATTTTCCCAAAATTTACTCTATTGTAGCCGTGGGTGGTTAAAGATTCATTATAAGGCATGCTCAATAATTTATTATTTCCAGATAAATAAAGCTCGCACAGGTGATGGTTCAGGCAAAAAACGGTAAAAGCCCGGTCTGTATACACATACAAACCAGGCTACATACATCTTAATATGTCAGCAAAAAAGAAATTTGCATCAAGGAATTACAGTCTTTTATTTCAGTTCAACTGTAGCACCTGCTGCTTCAAGAGCTGCTTTGATGCTTTCTGCTTCCGCTTTGGGAGCGCCTTGCTTGATTACGCCAGGTGCACCGTCAACCATATCTTTTGCTTCTTTCAAACCAACATTCAACAGAGTTTTTACCTCTTTAACAACTTGTAACTTTGCAGCACCAGCTGATTGCAACAAAATGTCAAATTCAGTTTTTTCGGCTTCAGCAGGAGCAGCGTCTCCACCACCTGCAGCAGGTCCTGCAGCAACTGCAACAGCAGCAGCAGCTGGCTCGATGCCGTACTCTTCCTTCAAAATTTGTGCTAATTCCTGAACTTCTTTAACAGTCAAGTTCACCAACTGTTCTGCAAATGATTTTAAATCTGCCATTTTAATGCATTTTAAATTTTAAATAAAATTATTTATCTAAATGCGTATTGCGCTTGGAAGCCTGCATTTATGAAGCTCTTTCTTCGAGAGCCTTAACCAACCCTGCCAAAGTATTTGCCCCTGATTTGAGGGAGCCAATAACATTTTTCGCAGGAGATTGCAATATCAAAATAATGTCTCCGATCAGTTCCTGCTTTGACTTCAAAGACTTCAACGTGTCCAGTTGATCATCTCCGAAAAAGACAGCACTATCGATGTAGGCAGCTTTCAGTAAAGGTTTTTCATTTTCTTTTCTGAACTCGCTTAACAGCTTTGCCGGCAGATTGCCGCTTTCAGCAAACATGATCGCAGTCGAGCCTTTCAACGCATCATAAAGTGGTTCAAAACCTCTTTCTGCTGCATTTTTCTCCAAAGCTTTCTTGATCAGTGTATTTTTAACAACTTTTAATTCTACGTTGTTGTTGAAACAAATCCTTCTGAATTTATTCATTTGTGCAACTGACAGTGATATAAAATCAGTAAAATAAATGTAGTCGCTTTTTGAAAATTTCTCAGACAGGGATTCGATTACCTGCAATTTATCTTCTTTTTTCATTTTTTGCCAATTTTAATATCACCTAATAAACTCCTTTGTATCGATCTTAACACCAGGACTCATGGTACTTGCAACAGAAACAGATTTCAGGTAAGTTCCCTTCACAGTTGATGGTTTCATCCTGATCAGCGTGGTTACGATCTCCTTGGCGTTCTGAGCGAGTTTTTCGTCAGTGAAAGAAATTCTTCCAATAGGTGAATGCACGATTCCATATTTATCCACACGGAAAGCTACTTTACCACCTTTCACCTCCGTTACAGCCTGTCCCACATCCATTGTAACTGTTCCGCTCTTTGGGTTAGGCATCAATCCTCTGGGACCCAAAACTCTTCCCAATCGTCCGATCTGTGCCATCACACTTGGCATTGCTACGATCACATCGAAATCCAGCCAACCATCGGCAACTTTCTGGATATACTCATCCAAACCCGCAAAATCAGCGCCTGCAGCCATTGCCTCCTGCTCTTTGTCAGGAGTACAGAATACGAGCACTTTTTTAGTTTTACCGGTACCGTGAGGCAGTACCACCGTTCCCCTGAGCGCCTGATCAGCTTTCCTGGGGTCAACCCCAAGATTGATATGAATATCCACTGAGGCATCAAAACGGGCAACATTCGCATCTTTAACAAGACCCATTGCTTCGTTCAACCCATACTGTTTGGTGGAGTCAACTTTAGCAACGGCAGCCTTCATTTTTTTAGTCAATTTTGCCATTACAAAAAATTTTGAGGTATTAGCATACTATTTGATCAATAGTACTCCCTACCAAAGTTATAAAAATATTAGTTTTCAGCCCAGGGAGCTTTGCCTGTTACCACCAGCCCCATACTTCTGGCTGTGCCGGCAACCATTTTCATAGCAGATTCAAGTGTAAATGCATTCAAATCAGCCATTTTATCCTGAGCGATGTCTCTTACCTGATCCCAAGTGACTTTACCTACTTTGTCCCTGTTTGGAACAGCGCTTCCTTTTTTGACTTTTGAAGCTTCCATCAACTGCACAGCAGCTGGGGAGGTTTTGATCTCAAAATCAAAGGATTTGTCCTTATAAACAGAAATTACTACCGGCAAAACCTTTCCCATTGATTCCTGTGTTGCAGCATTGAATCTTTTACAGAATTCCATGATGTTCACACCTTTGGAACCCAGTGCGGGTCCGATTGGCGGAGCAGGATTGGCTTGTCCACCCTTCACTTGTAACTTAATATAAACTTCAACTACTTTTGCCATTTTATAAATATTTTCAATATTCTCTATTGTTTTTCAACCTGCATGTAATTCAATTCAACCTCTGTACCGCGGCCAAATATCTTTACCACAATTTTCAATTTTTTCTTTTCATCATTGATCTCCTGAATTTCCCCTACAAAACCATTGAATGGCCCGTCGGTTATTTTCACGGATTCTCCAACTATGAACGGATCAATCAATGCTTCTCCGACCTCTTTGGAATCATCTGCAATGCCCAGCATCCTGTTCGCTTCATTCCTGGTCATCGGAATGGGATCTGTTTTCCCGAGAAAATGCATTACATTCGGAAGATTTGAAATGGCACGGAGTACTTCACCCTTAAGCCTGCTCTCATCTGCTTCGATCAGAATATATCCGGGAAGGATATTCCGTTCAAGAATCACTTTCTTTCCGTTCCTGATCTTATATACTTTCTCTGAAGGCACGATGATCTGACCAACAATATCTCCCCAGCCAGACCGTTCGATTTCCAGTTCAATGCGTTCTTTGATGCTTTTTTCTTTACCACTAATGACCCTCAAAGAGAACCATTTCATTTCCTTAGTCATGTAACCGGAATTTAAAGATTATAAATGGTCGTAGTAAAGAATTTTGAAATAATATCAGCTAACAGAACAAGGATTGAAAAAATAACTGTTCCCACAATCACGACTCTGGTACTCTCCATCAACTCAGGCAACGAAGACCAGGTCACTTTGTGGATAAGCTCATTATAGCTTTCTTTAATGTATAAAATTATACTGTTCATTTGTATCGACTTTGCACGGGCAGAAGGACTCGAACCCTCAGCCTACGGTTTTGGAGACCGTCACTCTACCAGTTGAGCTATGCCCGTATACTATTTATTATAAGCTACAAATTGAGCACCCCTGTTAAAAGGTGCTCAATTCTTAGCATATATTTTATAAATAAACTATTTGCTATTAGTCAAGAATTTCAGTAACCTGACCAGCACCAACAGTTCTACCACCTTCTCTGATAGCAAACCTCAAACCTTTTTCCATTGCGATTTTGTCGATCAGTTCAACTTCAACGGAAATGTTATCACCAGGCATTACCATCTCAACATTTGCAGGAAGTTTGATATCGCCTGTTACGTCAGTTGTTCTGAAATAGAACTGCGGACGGTAACCATTGAAGAATGGAGTATGTCTTCCACCTTCGTCTTTGCTCAGTACGTAAACTTCACATTTGAATTTTCTGTGAGGAGTTACAGATCCCGGAGCGATAATAACCATACCTCTGCAAATATCATCTTTATCCACACCTCTTAAAAGGATACCGGCATTATCACCAGCTTCACCCCTTTCGAGCAGTTTTCTGAACATTTCAACTCCTGTACAGGTTGATTTGATCGGTTTAGCACCTTCTTTCATCATACCAACGATCTCCACAGGTTCACCAACTTTGATCACACCTCTTTCGATCCTTCCTGTAGCAACGGTTCCCCTTCCTGTAATAGAGAATACGTCTTCAACCGGCATAAGGAACGGTTTGTCAACTTCTCTCAAAGGTTCAGGAATATAACTGTCACATGCATCCATCAAATCTTTGATTGACTGTACATCTGCTGCGTTTCCTTCCAAAGCCTTAAGTGCAGATCCACGAATAACAGGAGCGTTCATTCCGTCAAATTCATACTGATCGAGCAACTCTCTGACTTCCATATCCACGAGCTCGAGCATCTCTTCATCATCTACCAAATCCACTTTGTTCATGTAAACAACTATCTTTGGAACACCTACCTGTCTTGCAAGCAAAATGTGCTCTCTTGTCTGAGGCATAGGTCCGTCAGTAGCAGCCACTACCAAAATAGCACCGTCCATCTGGGCAGCACCCGTAACCATGTTCTTAACATAGTCAGCGTGACCGGGGCAGTCTACGTGTGCATAGTGACGCTTGTGTGTCTGATATTCAATGTGTGCTGTATTAATCGTAATACCTCTCTCCTTTTCTTCCGGAGCAGCGTCGATTGAATCATAATCTGTTTTTGTAGCCAATCCTTCTTCTGCCAGAATATACGTGATAGCAGCAGTCAAAGTTGTCTTACCGTGGTCCACGTGACCAATTGTACCAATGTTTACGTGCGGTTTTGACCTGTCAAAAGTTTCTTTAGCCATTTTAATTGTTTTTTCTAAACTAAATATTATAAAATATATACCAAATGCTGAGCCAATGAAGGGAATTGAACCCTTGACCCCTTCCTTACCATGGAAGTGCTCTACCCCTGAGCTACATTGGCAATTTGCTGATTGTATACTAGGGGTTAAAAAAAAAGAGCGGGCGAAGAGACTCGAACCCTCGACCCTCAGCTTGGAAGGCTGATGCTCTACCAACTGAGCTACGCCCGCAGAAAAGTTTTGATACCGGGTGTGATTTAAGGTTAAATGAAAAGCGTATAAAAAAAGAGCCCGAAATACTGCTAATTTTCAACAACATTCTATCCTCTCACTTCCATCACATTCAAACACTCACCCAAACACTCACCCACACTCACACACCCACACTCACACCCACACACAAACACACACCCTTTTTAGTGGTGGGGGTGATAGGATTCGAACCTATTCAGCTAAAAGCAACAGATTTACAGTCTGCCCCGTCTCTCCCACTTCGGCGCACCCCCAATTTAAGAATATCTGTGAAAGAGTGAGCCAATGGAGGGACTCGAACCCCCGACCAGCTGATTACAAATCAGCTGCTCTACCAACTGAGCTACATTGGCAAAATCACATATCCTTTTCTTATATTTTTTCAATCCCAAAATTGCTGTAACAGCAGCCCGGATACCTTTGATTATATCACAATTTACTACTTTTACACCAATCTTTAGAAATCTTTATTTCAAAGCGAATGCAAAAGTAGTATTAAATTTGATAAAAGAAAAAAATATTTCCTTTTTTTCAAAAAAAACTAAGCGTATTCCTTTAAAAACATACATGCTCCTTCCGAATAATATCCAGGCACCTTCGTTCCTCACATTGCAATTACTTCTGACCAGGTGATTCTCCCTGATATGATCAGTCAAAACATGAGGGTGAACATTTAGAAATTCCGGAAATTCAAAAATTACAAACCTCTTTTTTTATCCTTGTATTTTGTGATCTGCCTTTTCATGTGATCCCAAGTATCGTCAAATGCTTTTTCAAATGTTTTCTCGGAAGATTTTGACAGCAATGTTTCTCCTGGTACTTTTAGGGCTAATTCAACTATTTTATCCTGGACCTGACCGGTTTTTTCCAAACTTAGCCTGATATCCAGATCAACGATATTGTCAAAATACTTCCCGAGCTTGGAATATTTTTTTTCCATGTAGTCGAGCAATTTTTGATCTGCCTTAAAACGGATACTTTGAATCTTTACGTTCATATCTGTTGATTTATAGTGAAAAAATAAATTACGCTTTTGGATGCGATTTCTGATAAACCTTTCTGAGCTGCTCTATAGTGTTGTGCGTATAAATTTGTGTCGTATTCAGACTGGAATGCCCGAGCAACTCTTTAATTGCATTCAGCCTGGCTCCCTTGTTCGAAAGATGTGTTGCAAAACTATGGCGCATCACATGCGGGCTCTTCTTTTCAATATTGCTCACCATGGATAAATAATAATGCACTATGTTATATACACTCTTTGGCGCCATTTTGTTGCCTGATTCCGTAACAAAAAAACTTTCAAACTCAGATTTTCCAATAGTTTGGTTACGCATTTCCTGATAATCTTTCAACTTAGCAATGAACTCTGGTGCAACCGGCAACAACCTTTCTTTTTTACCTTTTCCAAAAACCCTGATCACTTTCCTGGAATGATCAATATCTTCATCTTTCATCGATATTAACTCTTCTCTTCTAATACCGGTTACATACAAGGTCTCGATCAGCATTCTATCCCGGATACCCTTGAAGTTTTGTCCAAACACCAGATGATCAAGTAAGTCCATTATTTCCTCCTCCTGTAAATACTGCGGCAACCTCTTTTCAGTTTTCAGCATGCGGGTCACCACTGCAGGATTAGTGTTGATATGACCACTTTTTTTGAGGAATGTAAAAAATGTCTTCAACGCAGATATCTTTCTGTTGATTGACCTGGGCATAACTTTTTCCTGGGCCAAAAAAACGATCCAGGATCGTATGTGTAATTGGCTGACCTTATCATATCCTGTGATCTCGTAGGTTTTTTTTATATATTCCATAAACTGCCTGACATCTCTTTGATATGCCTCTACAGTATGATCTGAGTACCTTTTTTCGAATCTCAAATATTTGAGGAATGTCTCCAGCATTCAACTAACGCTTTTTACAAATATAATTGTTTTTTATTAAAATCACATCTTTTTCATCCAAAAAAAATGTAAAATAAAGCATTAAATGACCATTTGTTTTTAGAGGAAAAATTTCTTTTAATGATGCGAATATTTTTCGAAAAATAACTTTGAGAAAACAATGTAAATGTTTTGGAAAGTCAAAATTTCGTGATCATCCATTTTGCTTTCATAGAAGTCTCGTCAATAAATACGGATAAACACCATTGGAAATGCCCATTAAAATAGTTCAATGAATTCTAAAACAAAAGAGGGCTGAAAACACAGCCCTCCGCATACTTTTTGTATCAAAAAGATTTTAAAACCTGTCATTTAGAAAATACATGATTGGTCGTATACTCCGTTCCGTCATAGACTACCGTATAACTAACGGTCAAAGTATGTGCGCAACCATCATACTTTCCTGAACCGACAACTGAACCTTCAGATCCGTCACCAAAAATAAACGGTTGTAGCGGAACATTGACATTCTGGTTAAGCGTGCCGTCAAATTCATAATAAATAAGTTGCCCGGCAGCAGCATAGTCCCAGAAATTATCATTGTATATCCTGTTGGGAAACGCCTCATTTTTGGTAAAATTAACTCCATAAACTCCATAGCCTTCTTCATCACAATTGAAAGCACCCAGGAAATTATCAATTACGAATGGACAGAATTCTCCTACATTGAACACGATGGACTTTGGCTCTGATTTAATGCCGCCCAATGTAGTTTCAACTACAGAAACAGTTACTTTACCTGCATTTTGCAGATAAACCTCAACCTTGTTCGTAACTTCATTCACGCTTTTGATCGTTGCATTGGTAACCGTCCATTCAAAAGTTGACCCGCCTCTGGGAAAAACAGAGTATTCTACTGTCTGTGTCTGAACCAGACCGGATGTAAGTCCATTTATGGTGCTGATCACCGGATAAATACTGTTATAGTCATAAGTATCTTCTTTCTCACAGGAGGAAAAGATAAATAGTGTCAATAAAAGCAGACCGGTGGTTTTTAAAACATTATGTATATTTTTCATAAGCCTTGATTTTATATTTTATTAATTCCAACCTCCGTTTGAAGTATTAATTCCGTCTGCTTTATCAACACCTCCAAATGTGTAATTTGGCACCAGCATGACATCCAGCTGGATGGCGGGAATGGGCAAATGGAGGAAAGTTCCCTTCTGAAGTTCATCTTTTCTTCTCATATCAAAGAAGGAAATACCGTAACCTGCGAGATACAATTCGATGGTACGTTCATACCTTATAGCTGCCAGTATCTGATCTTTGGTGGCTGATCCGGGTAAAGGATCCAGTCCGCCTCTTGTAACATAAGTAGAATTGTTGATCGTATTAATGGCTGCCGGCAGATTGTTGGTCATAGCCTGAGCTTCTGCAAGGAACATGGCGTTTTCCGCCCCTCTCATTTCAGGAGAAGGGAAAGTCGGAGGCCAAACAACGGGATCAAATCTTGAATACCTGTAGCTTGAAAAATGATATTCTCCCCTGTCAGGTCTGAAAGTATTGGTCGCAAGAAACTGAAAATCAGTTGCTAGCCTGGAATCATTTGAAGTGGCTACACCACCGTTCGGCATAGCTTCATAACCACCTGCAGGCCATCTTTTTGGCATATTGGGATCCAGCATGTTGATCACCCTCATATCAACCCTGCCCCAACCGCTGAAGCAGGCGTAAGTCTGGAACAATGAATACCAGTCATTGGCATCGCTGTTGATGATCAGATCTTCATTGAATCCCTTTTCAGCATAAGCTTTTACTTTACTCCAGTCCAAAGCATCATTTTGAGCTTTGGTCCTGGAACCGTAAACCATCAGCCTGGCTGCATAAGTATTGGCCATCTGCCCCAACTTCACATTGTCAATGACCAGTCCGGTCGTTTTGATCCACTCTGCAGGAACAGCAAAAGAATTGTTGTTACAAATTTCAATACACTTATCCAATTTATCAATTGCAGCAGCGATGACATCCTGATAGGGTGACAATGGAACTGCACCTGCTTCGAGGTCTGTTGTCTCATCAACGATCGGTGCCTGGTCAAAGGTCAGTCCGATATAACCAAGGCTCAATCCCTGATTGAGTCGTGCGAAAGCTTCGATAAGTTTTGCATCCACTTCTGGGACTTTCCCGTTGATCAGCATTTGCTTCAAAATGGTATTGGCCGGGCTTAAAACGCCATAAAGCTGAGAATAGAATGTCCGTGTGATCGCGGCATCAGCATAGGAAACGGTATTGTTGAACGGTTGACGTGGTTCTGTTGACAAAGCATTCATACCGGCATTTCCCCAGGAGCAGGTTCCATGGTCTGATGCAACCCACAAACCAAGACCAGGTCCTTCATATTCATGTACCGTAACATACCAGTTTTTGTACAAACCTCCGACCAGACCATAATAGTCAGCCGGGTTTGCATAGAGCTTCTCTTCATTGGGATCATTGAGGTTTTCCACCTCAAGATCGGCACATCCAAACGGAATAAGGAGAAGTCCAGCTATTAAAATAAATAATAAATTGCGAAATTTCATATTTCAAAATTTTAAATTTAGTAATTAAAAGGTCAAGGTCAGTGATCCGCTGAATGTCCTGTAGTTCGGATAACCAAATGCATCAAAAGCAAAGAACTGAGATCCGGCACCATTTTGCTGTCCAACCTCAGGATCATAGCCTGAATATCCGCTGAATGTATAGATGTTCCTTCCGACTATACCAATTTTCAATTCCTTGATCAGATTACTGGCAAAATTAATTTTGTCCAGTGTGTAATACAATGATACTTCCCTTATCTTAATATAGGATGCATCTTCAACAAAGTGGCTGCTGATCTCATTGATATCATATAAAGCATTATAGTAATCAATGGTTTTCTTTGCATTTTCAGCCTTACCTGACTGATCAATATCTGCATGTCTCAGGTCTCTGTACAACCATTGCTTGGATCTGTTATAGACATCGCCTCCCTGCTTCATATCAATAAGGAAATACAGAGACAGATTTTTGTAATTCATCCGGTTGGACAAGCCCAATCTGAAATCCGGGTTGGTATTTCCGATGACCACTTTTTTAACCACGCCGTTTTCATCAAGCAATTTTATCGGTTTTTCCAACGGAGTACCCTGTGTACCCTTTGGAACCACATATCCATCACTGTTGACTTCGTAATTGTCCACTGAATCTCCTTCTTTAAGCTGTGGAGCAAGTTCTTCCAAAGTGTTTATGAATTTATTGCCATATATGATACCAAAATATTGTCCTTTTGAAATGAAAAATGCCTGGTCAGCATCCTGTCCGATCGGACCAGTCTGAAAATCAGGTATCTGCAGATCTGTAACTTTCTGCCTGATCCGGTCAAATACGAGGTTGGCACTCCAGTTGAAATCCTTTGCTTTGATGATCTGGACACCCAAAGTAGCTTCAAAAGTCTGACTGGCCAATGTTCCTGCATTCTGAACCTGTGAAGTCCATCCATAATAAGCGGGGAGTGTTGCAGTAAGCACCTGATCATCCGTGACAGTATTGGAATAGACGAATTCAAAGTTGATCCGCTTCAACAGTTCAACATTTAATCCAACCTCAAATTCTTTGGACCTGGAAGGCTTCAGAAACCTGTTACCTATCTGGGTAGTTGAACTTTTTGTGCCGTTGCTGAACGGAATAACTTCATATTGATCTGCAAACTCCGGTCTCTGACCAGAAGTTCCATAGGATGCTCTCAGTTTCAATTCATCGATTCCATCTATTTTAAGGTCTTCTGAAATACGATATGCTCCTGAAATCCTGTAATATGGATGCCATCTTTGCTCTGCACCGAACAAGGAAGATCCGTCATAACGATACATGATGTCAGCAAGATATTTATCGGCATAATCCATTTGAAGGATGCCGAAATAGTTTTCAGACCTTACGGTTGTCGCATAATCGGAAATGAATTTATCGCCACTGATCGTGCTGGCGGAATTAACACCACCCACCGCAAAAGTAAGACCAGTAAATGAATTTGAAGTTGTCTGAAGATCTTCATACAAATAGCTCAGTTTTGCCTTTGTGGTCAACTTACCAAATCTTTTATTGAAATTGGCGGTTGCCTGAGCGGTCTGTGCCAGCAGGAAAGAATTGTACCTGTAAAGATCTCCTGCATAAGGAAACATGACGCCTATCGTACCTGAGCGTTCAAGGAACCCTCTGGGTGTAATGGTGGAGGTATTTCTGGATCTGCGGTCAAATGTATATTTGGCATCGAAAGTCAACCAGTCCGTAGCATAGAATTCCCCGATATAACTTCCCATCATATTGAGGTTATTTTCCTCTCTTTTAATATTGGAAAGATCATAAAGCGGATTTTCTTCATTGGTATTCCATTGGCTGATATCCTTATCATAATCAGATCCGTCTTCTTCATTCTTCCTGTTCAGGTCAACATCAGGATACAGGAACAGCACATTGAAAAATACACCACCGGTTTCCAGATACTGTCCTCCAGGCTGATTGGAGAAAGACTTACCAATCCCATTGCTTGCAGAAAGTTTGAATTTATCACCAATCCGGTGATCAACATTAAGCCTGAAATTTTTCCGGTTGTAGCCCTCGGTATTTTCAATGATACCCGTTTCGTTGAAATTTTCGAAAGAAACCATAAAGTTGGTTTTTTCATTATTTCCTCCCAGTGAGAAATAATTGGTCATAAACTGACCGGCTCTGAACATATCATCCTGAAGGTTATTGACAAAAGCAAATGCATTGTCCTGGTATTTGTTTTCACTGATCCTGAGCGTACCACTAACAAATTGGCTTGTACCACCCGTGTAATCTGCAGGATAAGTAATACCTGCATATTTTGTATAGGTATCACCGGGATTGTCCGGGTCAGCCAGATCGTAATGATGGCTTTCGGACAAGGGTAAAAATCTTGAGATCCTGTTCTGGCCATATTCATTCCGCACCACGATCTGCGTGCTTCCTTTGGCCAGCTTATCCCCTCTTTTGGTCTGGATCACAACGACGCCATTACCTGCCCTGGAGCCATACAATGCAGCTGCAGCAGCACCTTTGACCACTTCGATGGTCGCAATGTCGTCAACGTTCACATCAGCCAAACCACCTTCAAGAATAGCTCCGTCCACTATATACAACGGCTCCTGACTTCCTGTCAATGAAGTGGCACCACGCAGAATAATAGATGAAGACTGGCCCGGAGTTCCCGTGTTTTTGGTGACTACTACTCCGGCAACTTTACCCTGTAATGCAGCTGCAGCAGAAACTGCAGGCACATCAGCCAGTTGTTCACTACCCACCTGGTCAACAGAAACAGTCAGCTTCTTTCTAGGCGTACCGGAAGCGACACCGGAAACCACAATTTCATCCAATTGGAAAAAGTCCTGAGCAAGCACCACATCATAAGTGTTCTTATCTCCCAGTCCAATCTCCTGAGTAGAATAACCTGTATAGCTGAATATCAAACCATTAGCTCCGGAAGGAACTGTAAATTCATATTTGCCATACACGTCGGTTATGGTACCAACGCCGGGGAAATCTTTAACCACCACATTGGCACCGATCAGTGGAGAACCTGTATCATCAGATACGGTCCCACTCACCTTCTTTTGAGCATAGGTCATACCCAGCACAAAAGTTAACATAAACAACAATAGTGAGAGTTTTTTCATACGAAATATTTGTTTAGAATTAAAAAAAATAACTTAAATCAAATAAATTGATCATCATCTCTAAATTCAAATGGAAACTAATCAGAAGGTTTTGCTGGTAATAGTTTTGAAATATATTATGAGTTTCTATTTCAAAATCAATTAGAAAATGGCATTAACAACCATTTGAATTTAACAAACGATTTACACAAATATATCATTTTTTTTATAAAAACCCCGTTTTGACACATAATAAATGAAAAATTGAAGTACCAAAATGAAAATTCAAGTGTTTTGACTCACTCAATTGTATCTTTCTGGCCATTCAAAAAGGCAGGTAATATCAATAAATATAATTGGATACTGAGATCAATTAAGAACAGGAATGAACAAATAAACATCAATAAAAAAGGGGAACAAAAATGTTCCCCAAAAAAATTAATTGTAATACAATTGCAATAATCTACTATCGCCTGATCATAAACTTAGATCCTATATCTTCTGCCCCGCTATTTTAATAGCACATAAAAGATCTACAAGAATTAAGTTTTACAATTTTGCAACAGGTTATGCAGGATAATAAGCTACCATAAGGCAGCTTATTATCCATATTTTTTTGACTAAGCTACCTGATCGGTGTGTACACTTCATCAATAACCCTGTTCCCTCCAGAACCAACGTAGAAATAATGTAAATAAAACTTCCCGGTGGAAGGTTCATAATAAGATTTCTCTGCTGAAGGATACATTGTTGTCGGAATACCATTTGAGAAAGAAACTTCGTTTGTACCCGGATCAATGGTAATATCCACAAAATATCCTGCACCACCCAGGTCACCGGCCGGAATATTGCAGGTGTAGGCGCCAACCGGAGTAAGGAATTTTTCCTCATTGATCGGTCTCGGACCTGCTGTCGGGTGATTGAATGTTCCGGTGCAAAGGTAAAATCCTGCATATTGGTTAGCAACTGAAATTTTTGTTTTTGCATTATTGACTGCAATACTACCATCTTCCAGAATACTTTTGTAACTCAATGTCCAAAAATCACCGATCGGCAGGAGGCTCTCATCTGATGGAAGCGCTCCTCCATTATAGGTCAGGCCTTTGATCAGATCAGCATAAGTGATACTGAAAGTCTTGTTCAGATCAGCAGATGCATTCTCACCATTAATTTCAAAAGTAGTGATCAGGATTTCATTGGAAGTTTTAGACTCACCGTTTACTTTACCTGAATAAATATTATAAACTTCTACTTTATCGATACCAGGTCCCTGAGGAATAAATACATCTATCGACATGTTCGGAGTTGCGCCCAACTTGTAAGGAATACCTGAGGTTGGCACAATCAGTCCTCCTGTTCTTGCATCTGCTGTAACCAAATCTTCTGATTTATTGCATGAAATCATGAAAACTGCTAACAAAGCAAATGCTAATAATGATATATTAAATTTTAGTTTCATTTTAATCTATTTAAAATTAACAATAACTATTGACTAGTTTACATCCCACCAGACTCTGGTATTCAGATCATCAGCACCTCCAAGCAGCGTAACGCCTTCGGCCAAAGCACTCGGGTTCCTGGCTGCCTCATCGGTCGGATATGGAAATCTGACCGGAATTTTGCCATTATTTGCTCCGTCTTCTGCAGGTGTCAGTACCGGATATCCGGTTCTGCGCCATTCTATCCAGCTTTGCAAACCCTGATCAAAAGTGGCCAGCCATCTTTGAGTTGCAATCAATTCCATACCTTTGGTTTCATCCCAGCCATAAATATCAGTTGCAATATAATCATCTGCCAGCGCAGCAGCATCTGCATCTTCTGATGGAAGCCAACTTGCAGGTACTCTGGATACCAGTTCGTCTCCAAATTGTGCATAAGAGCCATGGATTCCAGCCAGATAATATTCTTCAGCCTTGGCCATTCCTCCGGGAATATAACCTTTGAAAGCAGCTTCAGCTAAAATAAACTGAAGTTCGGCAAAACTCATCAACATGCCGGGAGCAGTTGCTGAAGTAAAGTAATTGCCTACTTTGCAGGTATTCTTGATTCCATTGCCTTTATAAGCCAGCGCTTTTGAAGAAGTGAGGCCATTCGGTAAACCTTCGAAGTTGCTACCCAATCTTTCTGCATAAATGTTGATCCTGTAGTCCATATATGGAGAATTCGTCCACATGATATCCACAAGGGTTTTACTCACCCTGTGGTCATCCCTTGTTTTCCTGTTTTCATTCATCGGATGATTATTAGGAGCTGATCCCAGATATTGAAGTGCAGCATTATCATCATTGCTTTCAAAAACCGGATATTTATCAGGATCGCCAACCATTTTGGTCAACTCAGTGGTGGCAGTTGTAGCATCTTTACCGGACATTCTTAACAAAAGTCTCATTCTCAATGAGTTGGCAAATTTTTTCCATTTCAGGATATCTCCATCAAATAAAATATCTCCTTCAATACCTTCACCATGGTCATCCAGCAATGTATTAGCTTCATCCAGTTTTGCCAGGACATCCCGGTAAATAGATTCCTGAGAATCATATTTTGGCAAAGTATTCTGGGCGCCTTTCCATGCTTCAGAATAAGGTACAGGTCCGAAAAGATCTGTAAGCAGAGAGGAAATGTAGCCCTTTAAAACCAAAGCTACTCCCTGGTAGTTATGATGTTGTTTGGCAACTGCAACATCATACAATGTCTGAACATCCATTCCGTTGGCCGCGTAAAAGCTTGACCATGACAGGTTAATCACCGAAGTTCTGTATATATACCTGTCTTCATCTGTATACTGGCATTTAGCCTCGTGTTGTGCCCAGCAATTACCCATTTCTTCTCCAAGGAAAATTTCATGAACCCTGTCAGTCATGCTTTCAATGCTGTTGGTCAGCAACATGGCAGGAGAAGCTTTGCTCAATTCCGCATCGTTCGGGTTGGTATTGATTTCTTCAAAATCCTGAGTGCAGGAGCCTATGATCAGAAGAAACATAAGGGCCAATAACGATGGTAGTCCTATTATATTTAGCTTTTTCATATTTAAACTTTTTTTTGATGATTAAAATTTCACTCCGACATTAAATCCGAAAGCTCTGGCAGATGGTATCTGTCCAAATTCCAAACCCTGTGCATTGCTAAGATTGAAAGATGTTTCCGGATCAATATGAGGAACATTGCTATACAATAAAGCTAAATTTCTCCCTATCAATGAAATACTGATTTCGTTTATCGGAAGATTTCCTAACTTATCAAAGGTATAACCAAGCCTTATTTCCCTCAGTTTGACATAACTGGCATCGAAAACGCTTCCTGCAGGAATGCTGTTAACGAAAGCAGCGTGGTTGTACTCTTCAGCGGTGACCACAACATCATTTTCAACGTATGAAATACTGCCGTCTGCTCCGACCACTTCTTTTACACCTTTTCCAACAATACCACCTTCTCTTCCTATCAGAGTTTCTTCGAGCGCTCCGGCATATCTTCCCCATGCATTGGTCATGCTGTACAATTCTCCGCCCATTCTGGCATCAACCAATACGCTTGCAGCGAAATTACCGATCGTGAATTCATTGGTTATACCTCCTGTCCAATCCGGTTGATAGTTACCCAGGATTTTCAGTTCTCCTTTTACAGGAACACCTGCTCTGTGGACGATATTGCCATCAGGATCCCTGAGGAAATCAGCTCCGAACAGTGAACCAAAAGGTTGTCCGGGTATGGCCATAACTTTCAAATCCCAGTAAGTTCCAAGTTCAAATTGCTCAACACCTTCTGCCAATTCAACCACTTCATTTTTGTTCTTTCCATAGTTCAAATTAATTCCCCAGTTAAATCCTTTTTCAGATTTGAAAGGCATGAATCCCAGCGTAACTTCAAAACCGTTATTAGTGATTTTCCCTGCATTGATAAATTTTGTCGTATATCCTGAAGTTGCAGAAATCGGAATATTAATGATCTGGTTGGATGTATTTGAATTGTAATAAGTAAAATCTAAACTCAATCTGTTCATGAAAAACCGCAATTCTGTACCAACTTCAAATGATGAAGTCAATTCAGGTTGTAGTTGATCATTTGGAAGACTATTTGGAACAAATTGGTTAAGATATTTTGTAGCTGCATTCCATCCATCACCGAGACTCAGTACAGGAGCAAGATTGTAAGGATCAGTATCACTACCTACCTGTGCCCAGCTGGCCCTGAGTTTAGCAAATGAAAGAGTGTTGTAATCCATGTCCAACATTTCGGATACCACCCAACTTGCCTGAACTGAAGGATAGAAATAAGAATTATTGTCTTTTGGCAATGTACTTGACCAGTCATTTCTGCCGGTAAAATCAAGGTACAACGCGTTTTTGAAAGCAAATTTTCCTGCAAAATACAATGAATTCAACCTTTTTTGCTCAGTTCTGTTGTTTGACCTGATCGCAACCTTTGAATTGTTGATATTGTACAAGCCCTGGACTGCCAATTCATCTGCTGCACCAAAAGTTCTGTGATATTTTTTATCGGTTCTGCTACCACCCGCACTTAACTCAAATGCCAGATTGTCGCTGAACTTTTTATTATACATCAACAAGAAATCCAGAACAGTTTGTCTTAAGGTAGAAAGATCTTCCCAATAATAACCATAAGCATTATCAATATCACCCCAGTCAGCTCTTTGAGAGTTGAAGTTGCTGTATCCGTCAGCACCTGCCCTGACAAATGCAGAAAAATTCTTAGTGAATTCATACTGAATTTTAGCATTTCCATAGATCCTGTCCCTGTTCAGTTTGTTGGTATTCTCATACAAAGTGAAATAAGGGTTATTGTGATAGTTGTAATTCCAATTGTACTTGCTACCATCTGCATTTTTGTAATCTTTCAGATCTGGATAATAGACCTGACGTGCAGCCCAGAGGATCTGTTGGATGACGTTTTGAGCATCATAACCGTAACCCGGCATATTGTTACTATTGGTGAGTACATAATTTGCCGTTGCGGAAATATTCAGTTTAGCAACCGGATTAGCAGAAGCGCCTATAGATACAGTATTCTTATTGTAGTCTGTATTAGGGATCATACCTTTCTGTTGCATATTGGTAAATGACATACGGAAACTTCCAAAAGCAGATGCTCCTGAAAGTGCCAGATTAGTAGTTGTTGTCAGACCGGTCTCAAGAAAATCCTTGACGTTATCAGGACTGGAAACCCAGGGGGTAGGTTGTCTTACACCATCCACGACCGGAGAGTTGTATTGAGGGATCAGCAGACCTGCGTCCAGTTTAGGACCCCAGCTTTCGTCAACCCCGTCATTGATCCCGCCGTTTGCACCGTCAACATATGAGAATTCACCTCCTGACCCTTGTCCATATCCATTCTGATATGAAGGCAGTCTCAAAGGTGTTTCAAATGTCGTTGAATTATTCAACTCAATACCCAAACCTTTCCTTACCGGTGTGCCTGTCAGTGCTCCGGATTTTGTAGTGATCAGGACAACCCCGTTTGCAGCAAGTGAACCATAAAGCGCTGCTGCGTTTGGTCCTTTCAGGATCGTTACGTTTTCGATGTCATCCGGATTGATATCTATTGAACCGTTACCCCGGTTGACTCCATAGGTGCCATCTCCGCTGAATTCACTGTTGAGGAATGGAACACCATCGACAACGAACAGAGGCTGACTGTTGCTTTTCAATGAATTAGCACCTCTGATCACAATTCTGGAAGAAGAACCTACAGCTCCTGAAGAGTTGGTGATCTGAACGCCTGCGATCTTTCCTGTAAGCGAATTAATGATATTGGTTTCCTTCGCTTTGGCGATCTCATCTCCCTGCAGATCCTGCACTGCATAACCCAGTGATTTTTTCTCTTTGGCTACCCCAAGAGAAGTCACCACAATATCTTCCAGCATAATACCGGGTAAAAGCATAATGCTCAAATCATTGGATGCACCAAGCGCAACTTCCTGAGTGGTATACCCAATATAGGATGCGATCAGTGCCCCGGAATTAGCACCAACATTGATGGAAAATTTTCCATCTTTGTCCGTAATGGTACCAACAGTTGGATTATCTTTAATAACCACAGTCGCCCCCATCAGAGGAGTTCCTTTTTCATCCACAACTGTTCCACGTACCGTCCTCTGAGCCAACATCGATGATGTTGCGATCAGAATCGTCAATAACAATAGTGAGAGTTTTTTCATACGAAATATTTTTGTTTAATTAAAAAATTCTATTTCATAAATTCACCTGAAATCTGTAAATAATTATAGGAAACTTTCTAATTCATGGGATATGATATGAATTTTATATGAAAGCAAATGCGGCAATATTTAGAATTTATTAACATTAGCCAAAACAAATGTAATCATTCTAACAGATTAAAAAAATAAAATTGCCTGTAATTTCAAAATGTTTTGAAAAAAAATAATTTTTCATCTATATGTCTGATTATGAGATATTTAGAAACTGTTTAATATCAAAACAAAATAATTTTACTCTGGCAATCATTCAGGCAAACGATGTTGGTCCGACATCAATTATTTCTCCTGTAAGTATTAATTTACTGTATTACTATAAGTTACCCAACTTTCCGGAGTTGATCGAAATCTATTATTCAGTGAAAAAAAATACAGCCATTATTAACATGGCATCATGATCCGATGGTGCCTATGTCTTTAATCCGGGTCAAAATCATGCCTTCGTGGATACCGTTAGCAAATTGAAAAAAAATTGTCAGACACAGGGAATTCAGGAAAACTACCGGAAAGATAAGCTCGAGCGGTCAAGTGCGGTCTGGAACGTTCTCGATGACCAATTGAAGAAATTGAGGTTGGTAAAAAAGCATTGACCGGAAGTATGAACGGACCATACTGTTTGAATAAGTTGAAGTTCAAATTGATGGGAGTTATAAGGTTATTGACAACCGGCAGGGAAACCATAAAAGTAAGCAGACCTCTGTTTAAAGTATTCAATGACAGGATTTCCGGAATACGCTGTGAGATGATGCACTGCCGGGCACCTTGCTTTCAGATTGGTGTGTTGATGTTTTCTAAAGCAGTCAAGTGAAGGAGCATCTATCAAATCATCCTGTGATAGATCCTGTACTTCTTGTACATTCTTGCACCTAATCTTTCAAATTCCGCCCTTGATTTTACGTTGGTTTCCAGCACAACATGGGAATCCATCATATTAAATCCTGATTTTGCTGCTGAATCTATCATTTTTACCCCCATCAGGGAATCCAGTCCTAAATTTCGCTTGCTTTCCTCAATACCTCCGAGCATCAGGTTGAGTTGCCTTGAAGTTTTCATGGACCACAAAACTGGAATGAAACCAAAAGGAAAAAGCCGTCCGTTGCAAGCTTTCAATCCCTTGCTCATATCCGGCATGGCAATGAGGAACGCAACAAGTTTGTCCCCGGAATCCAAAACCAGTTTGACAAATCTGGGATTTAATATTGGTAGAAACCGATTGGAAAATTCATGGGCTTCTTCATCAGTCAATGCAGAAAATCCATAGATCTTCTGATAACTCGAATTGATCAGTTCAAATACCGGACTCACCCAGGGTTTAATGTCTTTGGTATTGGTGAATTCAATCGCTTTATAACCTTTAAGCAAAACTCTTTCCGCAATTTTATGATAAATTTCGGGTAAAGGATCCGGCAATTCAAAACGATATTGAAACAGATCCAGTTTTTTGGAATAACCCTGAGCTTCCATAAAGTCAGCCATGAAAGGATAACTGTGGTTGGTGATCATGACCGTCACCGGATCATCGAATCCTTCGATCAGAAATCCCTGCGGATCCTTATCAGAAAAACCGATGGGCCCGACAACCTCAGTCATGCCTTTCTCTTTTGCCCAATCTTCAACTGCATTCAGCATAGCATCAAAAACCGGTTTGTCATCAAAACACTCCATAAAGCAAAATCTTGCTGACCGCTCATTTTGAATTTCATTGTATGTGCGATTGATAATACCCATGATGCGCCCTACCGGTTTACCCTGTTTTTCAGCCAACAGTTGAATGGTTTCGCAATGATTGAATGCAGCATTTTTTTTCGGATCAAAAACCTTCCACTCGTCTTCCCAGATTGGAGGTAACCATTGCCTGTGGTGTTTATGTATTTTGTACGGCAAATTAATGAAGGCAGCCAGGTCTTTCCTTGTGCCATCTAATTTTCTGATAACCAAATTACTATTCATAATAAAATAATTTAAGCTGTTCCTCTTCAATTGTTAAAAAGCAGAACCTTCGATTCCGATCACCAGCCTTCCGGGATCCAGGCTGAACAGTTCGTTGTCAAATCTGTCGGTGAAAAGCGACGACATGCGGTAAGCTGCGAAAAAGACCAATTTATCGAATCCCAGACGTGCTTTGAGGCCCCATTGAAATGGCTTATCGTAATCCAATCCACGATAAATGGTTTTGGATCTGGATACGCCGGCAACCAGGCCATCGTATTCATCCCAAACCACCTGTTTGGACATAAAAACCCAGCTTCCCCATACACCCAGATCAAGATATTTTCCGATATGATCGCCTCTTTTATAATCAAAATTGAACCTGTTGTAATACTCCAAACTGAGCCCGTTCTGGCCGAAAACTTCCCTTTTGTGTTTCAAAGCATCCGGGAAAACATTGCTTTCATCCTGTACTATCCTATACCTGTTCCAGCTGATGGCAAAATCCAGCCCCATGGCATAAAGACCGGATAGTTTGAATTTTTGCCTGGAACCGACTGCGATCTGATAGGAAAGCCATGGATTGGTCTTTAGTCCTTCAGTTGTTTCTGTTTGGATAAATGCACCATAACTTCCATAAAAATGATTGTAGAACCTTCGGTTCTTACCGGTTTTAGGAACATCATACAAACCTTCGGTTTCGTTTTCAAGGAGAATTTCCTGTGCACTCACCGGGGTAAGTAAAAATGAAATCGCCAGCAAAACCAGGATGACCCAAAATACTTTCTTCATATTATATTGTTTTAAATGTATATCAATGATCAATATCGTGATTTCAAAATAAAAATCGATCAACTTCAATTGCCGGAATTTTTTAATTCATTTTTCTCCATTCTTCAGTATAGCCTTTATAAAAATACCGTACAATGCTACCTTCGGGCAATTCCTCCAGAGAGATCGTCACCAATTTAGGCAAAACAACACTGACCACAGCATAATTACTCAGCTTACCATCAGGCAATTGAATGTGGTAATACAGATTAGGTGAAAACAACCCTTCCCAATCCGAAATCTGTGTTTCGTAATCCAACAGTTCAAATTCAGGTTCCTCATCGACATCCGGTTCTTCACCCATAGGATCATGTATGTCTTCATCGCTTATTTCTTCTTCCCGGGCCATTTCATCAATCGCATCCATATCCACTCCGATTTTCTTAAGGATCTTGTCAGCAAACACTTCCCCGGCATCTTCATTTTTTGCTTCATCAGTTTGATCATCAGGTCCCGTGTATTGATCAGTGACAATTTTCAACAGTCCATCTTCCACCACAAACCGGATTCCCGGATCAACTCTTTCCTTGATCTGCCCGGTAAAAAACGAAGCCTGGGGAATTCCATATCCGTGCGCATAGTCAAAATACGGAAAAAGGTGCGACGCGCTTTGCAGCAGGCCAAACATTTCCATATTGGTTTTACCCGGCATGGCTTCCATTGCACAGGCAGCAAAACCTGTGGTCAATGGCGCTGCGAAGGAAGTTCCCTGGGTACGGCTCACCTTTCCCTTTTTTGATGCAGCAGCCACCACACCGGCATTGGAAAGGTTAGGTTTCAACCTGCCATCCACAGTGGGGCCGAGTGAACTGAAATCGACCTTGATCCCGTTGGCAGGGTTGATCCCGCCAACGGACAAGACACTATCTGCATCTGCCGGTGCGCCGATCACTTTCCAGTTGGCTGTTGATCCTTCATTTCCTGCAGCATTCACCACAAGCATTCCTTTTGACGCAGCCATATTTGCGGCCCGTGAAACCAGGCTGGTTTTACCGTCCATATCCTGCGGAAAATACCGGTGATAGGTATATCCGAGTGAACTGTTGATGATCTGTGCACCATTTTTATCGGCCCATTCAGCCGCAGCAAGCCAACATTCTTCTTCCCTGAATGGCTCGGAAGACACTTCCGTGATCGCCAAAATAAACTCAGCACCGGTTGCCAGTCCGAGCAACTGACCATCCTGATCTATGCCTGCAATATTGGAAAGTACTGAAAGCCCATGTGAATTGGCGTGATATACATATTCTTTTTTCTTTGTAAAATCCCATGTTTTCAATATCCTGTTGTCATCCCGGATGTGTTGGAGTGCAGGATGCGTATTGACCTCCGGAAAACCTCCGTCAAAAACTGCGATCCGGACACCTTTTCCGGTGATTCCTGCCTGTTTGAACAAGCCACCCTGCATCATCCGGATCTGCCTGGTTTTGAGGGTTTGTACATCCATTGAGAACCAGTTGTCTGCTTCAGTTGAGCTTAGGACAGGTACCTGGTATTGTTGCTCAACCGAATTGACAAAGGGCAGAGTCCTGATCGCATTGGCCTGTTCAACCGTAGCCCTGACAGACACTGCATTGAACCACCGGCTCTCGAAGGTCAGTTCTTCGGACATGGAACTGACGATATCGCTATAGTCTGTTCTGACCGGAAAATCTGTCGGATCGTAAAGATCCAGCCCATGCTGTAACCTTCTTTCAATGGCTTTCGGGTCAAAGTAGCTGTAAGGGTCAAAGCTGATACCATCTTTATCCGTAAAAAAGACCCAGTATTTGGAAGTTTGAGCGATGACTGAGTTGAAGAATGTAGTAGCCAGAAAAACCAAATACAGCGCAAAAATCCTGTTAGTTTTCATCTGTAATTGAATTTAATAAAGATAGAAACAAAAGTAATCAAATTAAACTCAAGATTAAATTTAAAATTGATAAATGCGCTTAAAAGAAATGAATAGCCGAAAATAGTTTCAAATTGCTGTTGACAGGCATCTTTTTTTGGAATAATTTTGTGGAGTCCTGATTTCTCAATAAAATATTTTCTAACTCTAAAATTTAAACAAAATGAAAAAATTTACTTTAATTGTTTGTAAGCCTGCGCTTCTATTATGTCTATTATGTTTTACAGTACTTGGTTGTCCTTGCAGTTTAACAGAAGAAGATTTCCCAGACGATTTCAACTATACCTGTACATTAAAAAATAAATCAAATCAAGAAATTCATATGTTTCTTGAAAATGAAAATTCAGGATTTGATCCCTCAAATAAAGTTGAGGGTGGTAAACAGAGAACTGTCAAGTGGGTAAAACATTGGCAAGCAATAAATAGTGAAGGTGAAATTGTAGTTAATGCTGGAAGAGATGGAAATGTTTTAGATACCAAAATAATTCCAATATCGGCAACAGGTGGACGTGATTTTACCGTAACCTGGGATGGTTATGGATTATATTAATCATTGGATAATAATTCAAGGGCCGGAAAATATGTTTTTTGACAATTTCAATTATGAGTCTACTCCGAAAAGTCATTGCCCCCTAAATCCCCCTAAAAGGGGACTTTTAATTTGTTGATTTTCAAGCGTTTCCCTTTAGTCCTGTGCTGACCTTTAGCGTCAGTAGGTTTTGGCAAAAAACGATTGAAAATCAACAAATTGGACTTTTCGGAGCAGACTCAATTATGATATTGTTAAAATTATGTTTAATAATTGAAAAAAGCCGGAAGCGCTGTAAGCTCCCGGCTTTTCCTTTTTTGCTAAAAAAGATCAAAATTTTATTTTACTGGATCATCAGTTTCATTCTCAGATAGGTATAGATCTGAGCGGTCATTTTCGCGCGCTGTTCGTTGGTGGAAGCACCACCGTGACCTCCTTCTGTATTTTCAAAATAATACACCTTACTTCCCAGATCCGTCAACTTGGCAGCCGTTTTCCTGGCATGTCCGGGATGAACGCGGTCATCCCTGGTGGAAGTAGTGAAGAATACCTCAGGATAATTTACGCCGGCCTTGATCTTCTGATAAGGAGAATACTGACTGATGTAAGCCCATTCTTCAGGAATGTCCGGGTTGCCGTATTCGGCCATCCAGCTGGCACCTGCAAGGAGTTTGTTGTACCGCTTCATATCGAGCAAAGGAACGGAGCATACCACGGCATTGTACAGATCAGGACGCTGTGTGAAAGCCACACCCACCAATAGACCACCATTGCTGCCTCCATAGATACCAAGGCGTGCCGGATTGGTGATCTTGCGTTTGACCAGGTCCATGGCCACACCGTGGAAGTCATCATACACCCTCTGGCGGTTTTCCTTCAAACCTGCCTGGTGCCATTTGGGACCAAATTCACCACCGCCGCGGATATTGGCCAAGACATACACACCGCCTTTTTCCAGCCATGCCATACCGGTCACTGCAGAATAGGAAGGCAACTGTGAAACCTCAAAACCGCCATAAGCGTATAATAAAGTTGGATTTTTACCATCGTATTTCATGTCTTTGGCACTGACCACGAAATACGGGATCTTTGTGCCATCTTTGGAAGTTGCCTCAAACTGCTGCACCTGGAAATTGTCTGTTTTGAACCATTCCGGCAGGGATTTTATTTTCTGATAATCGCCTGTTTTGGCATCAGCAAGGTACAGCGTGGAAGGAGCCAGGAAATTGGTGAAGTAGAAGAAGAAGCGATCGCCGTCATCTTCAGAAGATGCCAGGGCAATATTACCGTATTCCGGTGCATTGAACCTGGTTTTTTGCCATTTCCCGTTCCAGGTAAATTTGTACAATTCACTTTTGACATTATTGACCAATTTGACTATCATGGCATTTTTGGTAGAAGTCATTCCTTCGATACTGCTTTTTGCATCTGGTTCGATGACCAGTTGGTAATTGGTTTTCCCTGCAAGCAGGTCCTGATAAGGAATGCTGATCACTGCGCCTTGTTTAAATGTCTGTCCTCCGATCTCCCAGTCTGACTTCAGATCGAACAATACCTGATCCTTGAAAATAGTAGATAGAGAAATATCTTCAGGTAGTTCAAGAGAAACGATGGAACCATTTTCGATAAAATGGTAGGTTCCGGTATAAAAAGATGTCCTCCGGGTGATGAGCTGGTAATTCCTTTCCGGAGTGAAAAATGAACTTCCCCAGATACCCATATCATTTTCTTCACCCTGGAATACCAGTTGCGCATTCTGTATCGGTGTACCTCTTTTCCAGATCTTTACCTTTTTTGGATATCCGGAAGTGGTCATTCCGTCACCAAAATCTGTGGCAACCATCAGTGTATTCAGGTCAATCCAGCTGGCACCGCCTTTTGCTTCAGCCAAAAAGAATCCGTCCTGAATAAAACTTTTGGTGGTCACATCGAATTCCCTGATCTCCACGGCGTCACCACCACCCTTGGAAAGGTTGACCAGAAAGCGCTGATAATCGGGATAAAGGCCGCTTGCTCCTTTGAAAACCCATTTGACATTGTCTTCGGCGGACATTTTATCGATATCCAGGAGAATTTCCCAGGTCGGGTTTCCTGTGAGGTAGCCGGCAAAGGTGGTTCTGCGCCAGATACCGCGCGGGTTGGTTTTATCCTGCCAGAAATTATAGATAAAATCACCATAGATCCCCGGAGCAGCTATCCTTTCAGTCGAATTGAGTACGCTGAGGATCTTGTCATAATTTTCCTTATAATAAGGTTTGGCTTCAAATGCCGCTGTTGACTGGGCGTTCATCGAGTGTACCCATTCGAGCGCTTTCGGGTCATCGACATTTTCCAGCCAAAGGTATGGATCATCGTTTTGGGCCGTAAGGTTCAGTAATGAAAAATGAAATAATAGTAAAAGCAGTGTTGAAACTCGCATAATGTTGTTTTTAAAATGTTTTTAAACCAATTTGTTGACTGAACGCAAAAATAAAAGAATAATTATAATAACCAACTGCAAGGTTGGGCTGCTTATACCAATGGTCGATACAGGGTACGAACGGAAGGAATATCCGGTAATCCCGGGCATTCAAAATTATTGAAAATGACTACTGCCCGTCGATTTCATGGTTTTAAGACGATAAAAAATGTCCTGATGGTTAATAGTTTGGAAAATTCATGACTTTACCTTTGCTCCAAATTCATTGACTATAATGCCGTTGACCCACAACGCCGGAAATATGATCACAGAAAAACCTCCCGGAACTTATGCTCGATAGCGATCAATTCATCATCAGAAAGATCTTTGAATTCATGCGTTCTGGCTCTGAGTGACAACTTACCTTTTCCCTGTTCCAAAAAACGTAATATCAATGCAATCTCCTTGTCCGGCATTTCAAAAACATTTCTGAGATAATGACTCATCCGGTCAAATTTTTGGAGATAGGCCACTTCCTGAGGGATTGTTTGCTCAATGGTATATTGGATACAGCTGTATAAAAATTCCACCATTTTGGTTGCATCAAAATATCTATACAGGTCAATGGTTTTGTTCAAGATTTCAACATTATTATCCTTTGAAACTTTCCAGTCAATTAAATCAAGCCTCGGAATTGAAAATTGCTCCAAAACCATACGGTATGCTTCCATTCTCTCCATAATGATCGCTGATACCGGAAATATCATACCTTTTGATACATATCCTTTTCTAATGAGCACATCATGAATAAGAAATCTATGAATTCTGCCATTTCCATCCACAAACGGGTGAATGAATACGAAACCAAAAGCGATCATGGCTGCTGCTATCACGGCATCAAAATCAGCATCCTTTTCCAACTTCTTATTGGTGTCAATCAATCCATGCAGCAGTTTGTGGAGATCAGTCCATTTGGCTGAAATATGAGTAGGGATCGGAGTCCCGTATCTCCTGTCATGTTCTCCGACAAATCCTTCCTGTTCTCTTATCCCCAATTTAGTAAATCGGGGATTTTCAATTGCTGTCTGTTGCAATCTCTGCAACTCTTCCATAGTGATATCCTGCTGCCCGGCCTGTCCGATCGCGCGGCCCCAACGTTGTATCCTGCTTTGCGCAGGATTTTCACTTTCAATAGCAAATGAAGCTTTTGAATCTTTCAAAATCAGAAAAGAAGCTGACCTTAACAGAATATCAGGATGAATATTATCAAGGACATTTTTGATTTGAGCGGAAAAATTCAGTTCTCCAAAGTAACGGATCCTTTCCGTTCTACGTACCATCGGGCAAAAATCCCTGACTCCCGGCAAATTATTCCTGATCCGATGTCTTCGGGAAATCTCAAACTGAGTTGTTGTAAATTGTATTTTGTTATCTACCAGGTCAAAATAATTTCCGGAATTCAGATTTGGTAATTCCAGTTTTTCCCCTGACAACCACTCGTATAAAAACCAGATCATTCTGCTGTATCGCCCGGTGGGTTCCCTTGCGATCATATTGGCAATGTCAACTTCAGGAAGGTTTTCAAAAATGTTTTTCAATATGGCAAGGTCGATCCCTTCATATTTCAGTGCGAAAGTCAAATGCCCAATGAGTGAATTTTCCGGCAGATAACGAGGTGTAAAGACCATCCACTCATCGGTATCATATCTTTTATGTTTTAAGCTGATCAGGGCCAGAATATCTGGTATCACCACCTGCAATTCAAAAGTTTTTATCAAAGCCCCATATCCGGCCAGATATCCTTCTTCTGGCGCTGTCCTGCCTTGAAAAACAGTTATTAAGTGTGAAAATCGTTTAGAAATTGCCATTTGTTATGAAAACTATTTATGCAAATGTATGAAAAATAGTTAAATGATGTGAAAAATGATTACCGTTTTAAATTATCCGTGAAAAATAATTATTTGCAACTAATACTGCTAATATGATGTTTATCAGAACTCTGGAAAAAGATGGGATACAACTTCACTTTCCAATACAAAACTTTCCAAAGATATTCCCCAAAAGCTCTTCAGTGCCTATAGCTCCCGTGATGCTGCCGATGTAATACAACACCTGGCGCAGTTCCAGGGCAACCAGGTCGGAGGGCAGGCCTTCCGCGAGACCGGAAGCCACGACCGCAAGGCTTTCCTTCGCTTTGTTCAGGGCTTCAAAATGCCGGCTGTTGCTGATGATCACCTGCTGCTGGTAATTGGTCTGTCCCAAGACTTTTTCAAACAGCATATGTCGGAGGGTGTCGATATTACGCTCCATTTTGGCACTGATGGAAATCATTTCATACGCGGAAAATGCTTTGGAAAAAGCTTCCAATTCATATCCTGAAGGCAGTTTGTCGGACTTATTGGCCACCAGCAGGATCTCTGCCTCTGTTTCAGGAAGATTTTCCAGGTCATGTGCGACCTCATCGATGGAGATCGCTGTCGGGTCAAACAAATAGATCACGATAGCTGATTTCCGGATCTTTTCGTAGGTTTTATGAACTCCGGTTGCCTCGATGGCATCGCTGGTCTTGCGGATACCGGCCGTATCTACCAGTCTGAAATGCACACCGTTGATCTGGATCACTTCTTCTATGGTATCCCGTGTCGTGCCCGGAATGTCGGAAACGATGGCCCTGTCCTCCTGTAAAAGTGTATTGAGCAAGGTGGATTTCCCGGCATTTGGTCTCCCGGAAATCACAGTTGGAATACCATTCCTGATCAGTTTACCTGTACTGTATGAATTGAGCAGATTGCTGATCTCTCTATCGATTTCTTCCACCAATTGCCTCAACCTCGTCCTGTCTGCAAATTCCACATCTTCTTCGGAAAAATCCAGTTCGAGTTCGAGCAGACTGGCAAAATCCACCAGATTAGCCCTCAGAGAGGCCATTTTGGAAGAGATCTGACCATTCATCTGCCTGAGTGCAATGTCGTGACTGGCTTTTGATTCGGAAGCGATCAGATCGGCAACGGCTTCCGCCTGGGAAAGGTCCATTTTTCCGTTGAGATATGCCCTCAGGGTAAATTCACCCGGTTCTGCCAGCCTCGCACCGGCATGAGAAAACAGGCCTATCATTTCCCTTACGATGAACGGTGACGCATGGCAGGAGATCTCCACAACATCTTCCCCGGTGTAACTTTTTGGCGATCTGTATACCGTCACCACCACTTCATCCAAAACGGCACCATGTCCATCTCTGATCTTCCCAAAAACAGCATTATTGGCTTGTATCTCAAGCAGGTTTTTCCCGGAAAAACGGTCAGCTGTCCATTTGATGGCATCGGGCCCAGAAAGGCGTATCAATGCAATGGCACTATTGGAAACAGCAGTTGCGGGTGCAATAATAGTATCATCCGGATTGAAAAACATATCCCAAATTTTCTATTGACATCTAAACTGGTGTAAAGGTAGCAGTTTTGCAACATTTCCAGTCAAAAGCCCGTTGGGAAAGTTCCTTTGTTTTTATATTCGAGCTGTCTGAATGGTAGAAGATCATGATGGAATATAGTGATATTCATCGTCACTAATTCATCGTCACTACATTTTTCATCATGGTTCGAATTGTCGAATATAATGGTATATAATCCCTAAGATCAAAATCATCAGATCATTGGATCATTGGATCATCAGATCATTGGATCATCAGGCCGCCTGTATCTTGCTCAGTTTGCTGTGTGAAAGTTTTGATTCTGCGTATTCCACATCCACAACGAACTTTTTGACATTCTTTTTGGAAGGCAGTTCGAACATTGCATCGGTCAGGATCGCTTCGCAAATGGAGCGCAGACCTCGTGCTCCTATTTTATATTCAACGGATTTTCTTGCGATATAATCAAGTACATCATCGGTAAATACCAATTCAATACCTTCCAGTGCAAACAAACTCTTATATTGTTTGATCAATGCATTTTTCGGCTGGGTCAGTATGCTTTTGAGGGCCATCTCATCCAAAGGTTCAAGGTAAGTCAGTACCGGCAGACGGCCGATGAGCTCAGGAATCAACCCAAAGGATTTCAGGTCTTTGTGCGTGATGTACTGAAGCAGGTTTTCCTTATCGATCCTTTCTTTTTGCTGGTGGCCGTAGCCGATCACCTGTGTATTCATTCTGCGGGCAATGTGTTTGGATATACCGTCAAAAGCACCACCTGCAATGAATAAAATATTCCTGGTATCCACGGTGATCATTTTTTGCTCGGGATGTTTTCGTCCACCCTGAGGCGGCACGTTCACGTCGCTTCCTTCCAGTATTTTGAGCAAAGATTGTTGAACTCCTTCTCCTGAAACATCCCTGGTGATGCTCGGATTATCGTTTTTCCGGGCAATCTTATCGATCTCATCAATGTATACAATACCGCGTTGTGCAGCTTCCACATCATAATCGCAAGCCTGCAAAAGCCTTGTCAGCATGCTTTCAACGTCTTCACCCACATAACCGGCTTCCGTAAAGACTGTTGCATCCACAATGGCAAAAGGCACTTCGAGGAATTTGGCTATGGTCTTTGCAAGGAGGGTTTTTCCTGTACCGGTTTCACCGACGAAAATAATATTGGATTTTTCGATCTCCACATCATTTCTTGGCCCCAGTTTCAATCTTTTATAGTGGTTGTATACCGCAACAGACAAGTGTTTCTTGGCGTCTTCCTGACCGATCACATACTGATCCATGAAGCTTTTCAGCTGAATCGGGGTGACGTCAGGAAAATCAAAATGCTTTTGGCCAAAGTGTTTCCTTCCGATCTCATCCTTGACGATCTCAGCAGCCTGTTCCACACAGGTTTCACAGATATGCCCTTCAATACCCGCTATCAGCATCAGGGTTTGATCCTTAGGCTTACCGCAAAACGAACACCTTACTTTTTCTTTTTTCATTCCAGATAAAATTCAAAAAAATGCTTTGTTACGGATCAGGCTTTCTTTCTCATGTTGTCCCTGGTCAGCACTTCATCCACCAATCCGTACTCCATAGCCTCAGTGGCTGTCATCCAGTTGTCCCGGTCACAATCCTTTTCGATGACCTCGAATGTTTTTCCGGTATGGTATGCCAGGATGTCGTACAATTCCTTCTGCAATTGCTTGATGAGTTTGTACGAGATCTCCATTTCTGTCACCTGTCCCTGCATCCCGCCCATCGGCTGATGTATCATCACCCGGCTGTGGTTGAGGCAGGTTCTCTTGCCTTTCGTTCCAGATGCCAGCAGAACAGCTCCCATTGATGCAGCCATTCCTGTGCAGATGGTAGCGATTTCCGGGCTGACATATTGCAGTGTATCGTAAATGCCCATGCCGGAGATCACCGAACCGCCGGGGCTATTGATAAACACCTGGATATCCCTTTTGGCATCAGTGGATTCCAGAAACAACAATTGCGCCTGGATCACATTCGCAACATAGTCATTGATCGGAACACCCAGAAATATGATCCTGTCCATCATCAGTCTGGAAAACACGTCCATTCCGACAACGTTCATTTGTCTTTCCTCAATAACATGAGGTGTAAAACCATGCACGTTAGGGACAGTTGTTGCACCCAGATATTTCTCAAGATGCATGGAACTCATGCCGCGATGCATCGTAGCGTATTTAAAAAATTCTTTACCGTAATCCATACAGTTTTTATTTTGCAAAGGTATAACAAACGGGTTATAAAAATGTTTTATGCTTTATTCCGGTCTTTCAACCGCTCGTTCAGCGCCTTGACTTCCTCCCTGAAAACCTCGAGGGTAACTTCCTGCGTTGCGGGGTTGACCATCTCGCTGACCTTATCCAGCACTTTTGCTGTGATCAGTTCCTCTAATGCCTGCTGATACTGACGCTTGTCATTGATCATGTATTCATAGATCTGTCTGGTCGTTTCCGGATCCGCATATCCGATCTGTGAATTGAGGTAGTTGTATGCCTTGATCTGCAACTGCCTCGTAACTTCCTCTTTTTCAACATCTACCTCATATTTTTTGCTCAGATCGCTGACGATCAGCTGCCATTTCATTTCCTTGAGAAAGGTTTCAAACTGCTTGTTGAACAGTGTCTCTTCAATCTCCTTGTTTTTGTCCATCTGGAGCAGCCACCTTTTCAGGAAGGCTTCAGGCAATTGAAATTCAGTTCTGGAAGTAATTCCCTCCATGATGTTCATATTGAGGAATTGCTTCGCCTCCCTTTCGTAAAATTTCTGAAGTTCTTCCCTGATGTAATTCCGGGCGCCTTCTTCATCTTTGACCTCTTCCCCGAAATGGAACTGAAAAAACTCTTCATCCAGCTCGGCCGGGACCAGTCTTTTCACTTCTTTGATCTCTGCCTCAAAATAATTTCCGATCTCTTTGTCCTCATTTTCATCCAGATAAAGGAAATGCTTTTTCACGAAACTTTCATCCCGGTCTTTTTCGAGATGATATATATCAAAACGAATGGTGTCGCCTTGTTGTTTGCTCAAAACCTCTTTTTTAAGGTTTTCATCCTCAATATCATCCACCATGATGCTGAAAGTCGTTTCCCAACCCTCATATTTAATGGTCTCGCCTTCCAGTTCCCTTGCTTTCAGCGTCAGGATATCCTTCACTTCGATGCCGTCCTCCACATTCTCCTGTTTACCGGCCCGCCTTCTCACCATTTCAAATTCATCGTCGATGGTTTTGTCGTCAATGACAATAGACCTGAGCGTATAGCCATCACTTTCGGAAATGCCATTGATCTCAAAAACCGGTCTGAGTCCGAGGTCAAAGGTAAAATTATAGTTATTCAATTGATTGATATCCAGATCAACAGGCTCGTGACCTTCAGCCATAATGGGTTCACCCATGTACTCGATTTTTTCTGCTTCAAAAAAATCATCCATGGTTTTTCCCAGGACTTCGTTGACTGATTCTGCCAGAAGGCTGTTGCCATACATCTTCCTGATCAGGTTTTCCGGCACTTTACCAATCCTGAATCCCTTAAAACTGGCACTTTTTTGTTTTTCCTTCAACTTTTTTCTGAGCGTCTCCTCATAATCGCTTTGTTCAATTAAAAACTCAACCTGAAGCTGAAGTTCGTCCAATGATCTTTTATTCACCTGCATAATGATCTTTTTTATGATTAATTTAATTGCAACCGACTGAATATCTGCTTTTTACTTTCATAATGCGATTATTTTGAAATTAAAAATCAGATGTTCGAAACTGATTGCGTTATTTTAAATTTATGTATAATATTCCTGTAAATCAACAATTGGCCTTTACGATCAATGGCAAATTTCGCAAATTTTATCTCCTGAATGTTTTGATCCGGGGTCATTTTGGCCGAACTATGAGAGCCGGTGAAAGTAGCCTTTTGTACACTTAAACAAAATGTTGTGCAGAAGTCCTGTCTTAACATGCAGCCTGATTTGATTTGCCACAAATTCCATTAAGCTATAAACAAAAAAAGTGCGGGTGGAGGGACTCGAACCCCCATGCCTCGCGGCACTAGATCCTAAGTCTAGCGTGTCTACCAATTTCACCACACCCGCATTATCAAAAGCCTTTGACTACCGGAAATATTATCTTTTCCCGGCTTGAAAAGACCTCTGATTTCAAATGGACTGCAAATATATAATCTTTTCAAAATTTTGCCTTTTAATTTCGCAATTTCTTTTTTCATTCAAAATGGAACTTTTTTGGGCAAACAAGGATTTTGTTTTTTTTAACGGTCTGGTACCAGGATCCAATGATCCAATTTTGAAAATTCCGACATTCATCGTCGGGAATCTGATGATCTGATGGTTTTGGTCTCAGGGATTATTTACCATTTAATTCGAACAACTCGAACATTTCGAACAACTCGAACATTTCGAACATTTCGAACAGTTCGAACAACTCGAACATTTCGAACAACTCGAACATTTCGAACAACTCGAACAATCGAATCTTTACGATGAATGTCATGATTTTCAATCACTATATTCCATCATGATCTTCGACAATTTAAACAATGACAACTACCTCATCCTCTAAAAACAAATAAAAACATACAGATGCAATACTAGATTTTGAATAATGTGCTATTTTAGTTTTTCTTTTGCAAAATAAATCTGATTAAGGTGGGTAAAAGCGACATTGCTACGACTGGTGCAGAACTAAAGCTTATCGAAAAAGATTTCAACGAGCTCGTGGAGGGTATTGTACCCAAACTCGAAGAGGAAGATTTTGCCCTCATCAAAAGATCATTTGACCTGGCTGTTGACGCCCACAAATTCCAACGCAGAAAATCCGGCGAACCATACATCCACCACCCGATTGAAGTTGCCCGCATCTGTTACAATGAGATTGGCCTGGGGCCCACAGCGATTGCCAGCGCTATTTTGCACGACGTCGTTGAAGATACAGAGGTTTCACTTGAAGAGATCGCTGAACAGTTCGGGCCCAAAATAGCCAAAATAGTAGATGGTCTGACTAAACTGGATGGTTTGTACAATGTGGAATCACCTCAGGCTGAGAACTACAAAAAAGTTTTAAGTACACTGGTGTACGACGTACGTGTTGTGCTCATCAAAATGGCTGACCGGCTGCACAACCTGAGAACCATCGGTTCCATGCCCAGACACAAACAGTTGAAAATCGCTGCAGAAACTGCATATATTTACGCACCTCTGGCGCACAGACTTGGTTTATACAACATTAAAAAAGAATTTCAGGACATTATCCTGTCGATCAAGGAGCCGGAAACATACCAGGATATTGCCCATAAACTCAATCAATCCAAAGATGAAAGGGATGCTTATATCGAAGAATTCATCGAGCCGCTGAAGGATAAGATCAAACAGCTGGGCGTACCTTATCGTGTCCTTGGCCGGCCTAAATCCATCTCTTCCATTTACAACAAAATAAAAACCAAACAGGTCACATTTGAAGAGATCTATGACCTTTTCGCCGTCCGGATCATCATCAATGTACCCGAAGAACTGGAAAAAAGCCTTTGCTGGCAGGTTTACTCTGTCATTACAGATGTTTATACGCCGATTCCTGAAAGGCTGAAAGACTGGGTAACCAATCCTAAGAGCAACGGCTATGAATCTCTTCACACGACGATCGTCGGGCCTCAGGGCAAATTCGTTGAGGTACAGATCAGAAGTGAGCGAATGGATGACATCGCTGAAAGAGGCTATGCGGCACATTGGAAATACAAGGGACAGACCAACAAGATCAACGTGTACGACCGGTGGCTCGACAGCATCCGGGATCTGCTGGACAGTTCAACCGACACGCTCGAGTTCATCAGCGATTTCAAAACCAATCTTTTCAAGGAAGAAGTCTATGTTTTTACGCCCAACGGCGATATGCGCATCTTGCCGAAAGGTGCTACGGCTTTGGATTTTGCCTTTGACATTCATTCGGATATCGGGTATAAAGCCGTTGCCATCAAAGTCAATAACAACCTGGTTCCGATGGGCTACAAGCTCAACAACGGGGATAAGATCACGGTAACCACCAGCAAAAGCCAGAAACCAAACGAAAACTGGCTGAAACTGGTCATCACCGGTAAGGCAAAAGCCAAGATCCGCTCCGCCATGAAGGAAGAAAAGCGGAAAATGGGTGAATTCGGAAAAGAAACCCTCGAGCGCAAGTTGAAGAACATGAAAGTGGGTTATGAGGAAAACATTGACATGCTGGTCAAGTTTTTCAATTTTCAGTCCAGGCCGGATTTGTTTTATGCCATCGCAACTGAAAAAGTTGACCTTGGAAAACTGAAGTCCTTTGAAGTGGAAGGTCCCAGGCTGGTCCAGAAAGAAGAAAAGAAAACCACCACGGCAGAACTTTTGGCTGAAACCATTAAATTGCCCAGTTCACCTAAACAAACATCGCCGACAGCTGTTTACATCAATGGTGAACCGGGTGATAAATTCAATTATTCATTTGCAAGTTGTTGCAACCCGGTTCTGGGTGATGATATTTTCGGGTTCATCACGACTGGAAGCGGATTGAAGATACACCGCACGTCCTGCACCAATGCCAATCATCTGATGGCCAATTACGGATATCGTGTAGTACAGGTGGAATGGGCAGGCAATGAGCAGTCCGAATTTGTGGCAGAGTTGAGCATAGTAGGTGTTGATACAGGTCCCGGAACCATCAAAAAGATCATTTATGAAATTTCGGAAAACCTTGGATTGAACATTCGGTCGTTTAACATATCCGGTGAGGAAGGTTATTTTGAAGGCAGGATAAGTATTTATGTGAAAAATAAAAACCAGCTGGCAGTTGTTACGCTCAGACTCAAACAGATAGAAGGGATCACAAGTGTAACCAGGGTGGAAAAATAAAGAATCAACTGTATGGATCAAAAAACTAAAACTTTTGAAAGGGTAAAACAGATCTTCAGGAACTATTTGCAGATCAATGATTTCCGCAAAACTCCGGAACGATTTGCCATTTTAGAAGAGATCTATTCGAGGGAAGATCATTTCGATGCAGAAGCGCTGTATATCCAAATGAAATCCAGGGATTACCGGGTAAGCCGTGCCACGGTTTACAATACTTTGGAATTATTGGTTGAA
Source organism: uncultured Saprospiraceae bacterium (assembly GCA_964594045.1). Taxonomy (GTDB): domain Bacteria; phylum Bacteroidota; class Bacteroidia; order Chitinophagales; family Saprospiraceae; genus UBA2365. Next base: position 104,811 of record CAZQKR010000010.1, read on the forward strand.
TGTGATCTGGTCAGAAAGCAGCAATTCGGTAAAAATACGACACACTACGAAAAATCATTCGGCACCAAGCAGCACGATCATATGATCTGCGATATCTGCGGAAAACTCATCGAATTCTGCGATCCAAGGGTTCAGCAAACCAAAAATATGGTTCATGAAACTTTTGGGTTTACCGTTCATCACCACGCACTGATCATACATGGAATTTGCAAGGATTGTCAGAAAGATCTGAATACGGATGACCTTTAAGTGATCTTGAATTTTATTGATATACATTCTCTGGGAAATTATTCAATAATTGCAAGGTTCCAAAGGTTTTGATCCTTAAGCACAAACCGTTTGACATAAATGAGAGTGCAGGTTCATAACATCATGTTTTTTCAACACTTTTCAAGGCATTTGCACAGGTGTTTTTTACCTTTCAATAAAAGACTGAAAACTGAGCACCTGAACAACTTCTGGGTTTCATAAATCCTGCGTTGATGAGCTTCCGGTTAAAATTGTTCTCCTGTATTCCAGTTACACGAGTTTACTCAAGTTGTTTTTCCCTTCCATTACACCGAATCCAAACAGCGCGAAATCATATTTTACAGGGTCATCCGGGTCATAAAATCTAAGGTTCGCTGTAACTTCTTCCACTGCCAGCCAATCCACCTGCTTTCTCGTCAGCAATCCGAGATTTCTGCCAATGCGTTCCACATGAACATCCAATGGGATCATGAGTTGTGACGGGCTGATATTGTTCCAGAGTCCGAGGTCAACCCCTTTTTGGTCATTCCTGACCATCCAGCGAAGGAACATATTGAGCCGTTTGCAGGCAGATTTTCTGTCCGGGGTAGGAATGTGCTTGCGTGTTCTTTGCGGAGCGAATTCAAGAGAAAAAAACTTTTGATGGAAGGCACTCAGGCCATTTTTGACCGCATCAGGGCCTGTTCCGGCTAAAAAAGCGGTTTCCAGGGTATCATTCTGACGGTAATATTGCTGAAGGAATTCAAGAAAATATAGGGTGTCATCGAACATAAAAGTGCGATGTTTAAACACAGTAAATGGGATGCGGTCTTTTTCCTCATGATTTGTGATAAAATCATAAGGCGCATTATCCATGAGCTGCATGAGTTTTTTGGCGCTTTGGATGATGGAGGCACGGCGTCCCCAGGTGATCACCGAAGTCCAGAAAGCAGCGATCTCGATGTCCTGTTTCATTGAAAACATCCGTGGCACTGAAATGGGATCGCCCTCCACAAAACCTGCATGGTTGTACCGGCTGGTATATTTCTCCAGCAGCTCATGTATCTGTGGATCATAAGTCATTGAAAAATTATTATTTATAGAAATTTTTCAGGTGTTTAGATCATTATTCCTTTAGTCTGTAGAATTTCAGAGAATGCATTGAGCATAACACTAAATTTACCTCAGAAATTCATGTTTTAACCCAAATCAAACAAAATAGGCTAAAAGACTTTAGACTAAATTGCTATTAATTCGAATCAAGGGTTAAAGTTAATACTGCAGATAAGCAGGATTTTCTCACTTTTTGCCTCGATCCTAAAGGATGAAAGCGAGAAAATCCTTTATCTTCCTTTAGGATTGAGGACAAATAAAGGATTTTCAGCGCTTTTTTTCAACCATTGATTCGCATTATTAACCTGATCATTTTTTATTAAGTAAAAATGAAATGCGGAATATTTATCCAACAGGCTCAAAATGTGCTGTAAAATGCCTGAGGAATTTCGGTTCTTTGACGATTTTAAAGCCTTTTACCTTTTCCTTGTGATTCCTTAGTTCCGCAAAAACTTCCACTACATAATCGATGTGGCTTTGGGTATAAACCCTGCGTGGAATAGCCATTCTGACCAGTTCCATTTGTGCCGGGATGAGGCTGCCGTCATCTGCGGTTTTGCCAAACATCACGGAACCGATCTCGCAGGCACGGATCCCACCGAGTTTATATAATTCCACAGCCAGCGCCTGACCCGGAAACTGATGCACCGGTATGTGGTCATAAAATGATTTGGCATCGACATACACCGCATGACCGCCTATTGGCCGGATGGTCGGAATGCCGAGTTCATTCAGCTTTCTGCCCAGATAAGTGGTGCTGGTGATCCGGTAATGCAGGTAATCGTGTTCAAAAACTTCCTGCAAGCCGATCGCAATGGCTTCCATGTCTCTTCCGGACAAACCTCCATAGGTGGAATAACCCTCAGTTATGATCAAAACGGTGGTGCATTCCTCAAAAAGCCTTTTGTCATTCAATGCCAGGAATCCACCCATATTGACGATGGCGTCTTTCTTGGCACTCATCACGGCACCGTCTGCCAGGCTGAACATTTCCTGAGCGATCTGTTTGTAGGTTTTATCCTGTTGACCGGGTTCCCTGTGTTTGATAAAATAGGCATTTTCTGCGATGCGGCAGCAATCCAAAACAAACAACAGACCAAACTCTTTGCAGATAATAGAAACTTCTTTGGCATTTGCAAGACTGACTGGTTGACCGCCGCCACTGTTATTGGTGACGGTAAGGATGACTGCGCCGATATTTTGAGCGCCATGTTCAGCTATCAATTGGCGGAGTTTTTCGGTATTCATATTTCCCTTGAACGGATGTTCGCTGGAAGGGATCAAAGCCTCATCGATCGGAATATCAAAGGCAGTAGCACCGGAATATTCGATGTTGGCCCGGGTAGTATCGAAATGGGTGTTGGAAATAAAGACTTTTCCCGGCCCGCCAACTTTTCCGTACAGCAGGTGTTCCGCCGCTCTTCCCTGGTGTGTCGGGATCACGTATTCGTATCCGGTCAGATCCTGAACGGCAGCTTTCATCCTGATCCAGCTTCTGGCGCCCGCATAACTTTCATCTCCCCGCATCATGCCAGCCCATTGTTCAGCGCTCATGGCGCCTGTTCCGCTGTCTGTCAGCAGGTCGATGATCACTTCTTCAGCGGTGAGCAGAAAGGGGTTGTAATGTGCTTTTTGGATCATTTCCACCCTTTCTTCGTCGGTGGTCATATTGATTTTTTCAACCATTTTGATCCTGAATGGTTCTATGATGATTTTATGGCGCATAAACCTTTGTTAGTTGGTTAAATAAAGCTTCAAAGGTAAGGAATTTTAGTCTTCATTAAAATAATAATTGAATTTGAATTGAAGATCAATGTCTGGATCGCGGTTTATCCGGATCAGGGGATTTCGGGTGAATGAGTTTGAAAGTATGATGTAGATTTTCGGGTTAATAAAAGAAATCTCTATTCTCTGACAATAGTGTAGGCTTTTCGCTTCACCCAGAACAGATTGGAATCTTGAGTACAAATTTCTATCTTTTAAAGTGTTGTCTGCATAATAATAAAAAGGGATAGTTTTACACTTTCCCGAATTCGCATGATCCATAACTTTATGTAATCCTGATTTCGAAAAATATCAGCATAAACAAAACCTGATCGGAGCGTAGCAAGTTGGTCAAATATTGGTCTGAATTTGCAAACTTCAGACGAAGAAGGCTATTTCATATATTTTTTCCAAAAAATTAGTCTTAAATCATTCATTTTTATTAGATTTGTAGGAGGAGATATTGTGTCACCATTCCACTTTTGATTGCATTAGAATTGTTGATATCGGGAAAAATGATTCGGATTGTGAAACAACGATATTTGGCAAATGGCAGACAACTAATGAGCTCAATACTGTGGTTTACATCTCATTCTGAATGGCATGATATATTATAGATTTACAGCGTGCAATGAAGAATACAGCGGCAAATTGATCAAACAATAATTATTCTAAAAGGCTATGTGTATAAGATACTTCCTGTATTTGATTTTTTTCTTACATCTTGCCCTGGTGCCGAGGGAGATGTCGGGGCAGGATGTGATGATTGCACACAAATATGTTGGGGCACCTTTTTTATATCGTTTTAATACCCAAACCTGCAGTTTTGATACGATTTGCAAATGCCGCATTCCTGCAGTTGCCTACTACCCCGGGGATATTACATTTACGCCGGATGGTAAGCTTTATTCAAATACAGAAGTTTGGGCATATTATTTTCAAGAAATGAGTTTTGATCCTCAGGGAGCCTATCCGGATACCTGTAAAATGCGTTTTGTATCTCAGGCGCCGAATATATGGGGAGATGGCAGAAACTGTGTGGTATCTGATGAAAAGGGTGATCTGTACAGTATGGATTATTATTTGTATAAATATTATCCGAAGAAAGATATATGGGAATCAAAAGGCAGGATCCCGAATTTTTATAATGAACAGGCTTTGCATTACCGTCCGGTTCAATGGACATTGACAAGACGAGGCAAGGATTATTATTATATAGCCAGTTATGAAACGTACGGTAGTCCGGTTGATTCATTAAAGTTCATAAAACTCAATATCAATGATCCTGCGAAAAGTGAAGTGATTTTTCAATTCAGTAATAATATTTGGATCAGGACCATGTTTACCGTAAGGGAATCCTGCGATCAGTTTATTACATATATCATATACATGGAATATGATGATTATAATTTAGGTAATGGGAATAAGGTTAACAAACACGTTCTGGCAACTTTGGATATTAAATCGGGTATTATTACAGACGTTTGTGATGTAACAATTCCTGGTAATTCTGTACCTTTAGGTGCAGCTGTTCCCTGGACGCAAATGGACTCTGATTGTTTATTGATCCTGGATCTTGACAGCGATGACAGTTCGGGTGCACAGAAACCGAATGACTACTTCACGCCCCATAGCTGTGAACCTGACAATATTCCCATCACGGACGTGGATCCGGATGTATTTGCGTACAATCAGATTGACTCGATTCAAATCCGGTTTGCCGAAGCGCCTCCTGATGGAGGCAATGAATTTTTTGAGTCTGGCAGTGTTCCGGGAGTGACCATTACAGGATCGGGAACGCAGCAAATGACGCTGGTGAGTTACGATCCGCCAGCTTATGAAATGCTGAAGGAAGCGCTCACAGGTATCAGGTACCGGAACCTTTCAGGACATCCAACAGGCGGGAACAGGAAGGTCGCTTTTGTAGGATATACCAGTACCATCGTGAGCGATACGGCATACAGTTATATACATCTGCCTGCTGATCTGAAAGGAGCAGGATCTGATAATATCCTGGAACTATGTGCAAATGATGCCCCGGTAGCGTTGAATGAAGTACTTTCGGCAGATGCCTCACAAAATGGATACTGGTCAGATGGATTAAACCAATCCGGTATGTTTGACCCGGGAAAGGATGTTGCAGGCATTTACCGGTATATAGTTCCAGTCCAGGGATGTGAACCGGATACTGCCAGTATCACCATCATAGTGCATACGCTGCCTGATCCTGATCTTGGAAGAGATACAATGATCTGCACAGGTTCGACACTGATCTTATCAGGTTCAGGATCGGATGTGTCCGGATATCTTTGGCAGGATGGCAGTATGGAAAGCACTCTGGAGGTTCAGGAAAGCGGCATGTATACACTTCAGATCACGGATTCGAACGGGTGCGTCAATTCGGATACGATACAGGTAGGACATTGGCCGGTGCAGGAAACTCCTACCGTGGTGGATACCATGCTTTGTTTCGGAGAAAAGATCTTATGGAACGGACTTACTGTCGAAGATGTGGGAGTCTTTGAATTTTTGACAGAGGATAAAAACGGTTGCGACAGTACTGTGATCCTGAACGTATCTTATCTTCCACATAACAGCAGTACAAGGGACACCCTGATCTGCAAGGGAGACACTTTGCACTGGAATGATCAACTGATCATTTCCGCTGGCAATTTTGCTTTTAACAGTTTGGATATTGAGGGATGTGATAGTACTGCTGTACTGAATGTGGCGTTTTATCCGACCATGACAAGCGGTCTGAAGGGAGATACATATTTCTGCAAAGGAGAATATGCCGTTCTGGAAGCGGGAGATCATGCAGCTTATGTGTGGAGCACGGGTGAGACCGCCAAAAAGATCACTGTTAATGAGACCGGCTGGTATTCAGTGCGAGTGAAGGATGAATTTGGATGCCACCATGTTGATAGTATGTATGTGGAAGAAGATCCTTCTGTGAATCCGGCGCTGAGGTTTATACCTGAGTCATGCTATAACGAAAAAGACGGCGCTGTGAGGGTGGATTCCATCAGCGGCGGAAGAGGCCGGATACAGGCATATATAGAAGGAAAGGCTTTTGATTTGAAACAAGGAGTGGATCAGCTGAGTCCCGGTATTTATACGCTTAGTTTTGTGGATAGTCTGGACTGCGAAACTGTATTGGAAGGAGAGATTGATTCAGCCGTATATCGATGGTGTGATCTTGGTGAAGACCTGGTGGTTCCGGATAAGGGAGAACTTGAAATATTACTCGGGCATAATGTAGATGACATATCATCCATTCAATGGTATGTAGATGGTCAAAGGAATGAAAGTACGGAAACTGTTTTAAGGTTCAGGCCATCAGGGGAATCAGAAGTGATCGTGATCGTGACAGACGGGCACGGATGTGAGGTCAGCGATACGTTGCGGGTGATCGTGGACAGGGAACTGGATCTTTATATGCCCAATATATTCAGTCCCAATGGGGATGGGTTGAATGACGCCTTGGTAATCAAAGGATCAGATCAGATCCGGATGATAAATAGCGTTCGGATATATGACCGCTGGGGCGGGAAGATCCATGAAAGCCACAATATCAAATTCCGGACTGACGGCACCGTTGTTTGGGATGGAAACTACCGGGGAAATGTTGTCAATCCCGGGATATATGTGTATGTAATAGAAGTGGGACTGTTATCAGGACAGTCGGTGATCAGATATGGAGATGTGATGGTGGTGAGGTGATTTGATTCATTTGCTTTAGTTAATTCATAGTTTTTTTAGTTAAATACGTTTTGATTTAAAATTGAATATTAAGTAATCAATTGAAATTAAATCACAGTCAGGAAATTCAAAATAATAATATCAACCGGACATAATTTAGGTTTTCAAAACCTTAATTTGTCCGGTTTTTTATTATTATAATCCGAAATTTATGATATTTAATGTGTTGTCCTGGTAATTTGAAGAATCATGTGTTGAGAATAAACTGTGTTGATTCATCGCTTAAAATTGAAGAGTAAGCATGCAATAATTAATATAAACACTAATAATATCGAAATTATAAAAAATTATTCCAATAAACATGAAGTTTTTTTGAAAAAAATTCGAAAACATCATCAAGATTTTTCATAAAAGATTCCATATCACTATTGAAAATAACTAAAAACTTACGCATATGACGACATTATTATCTCCTTTCCAGATTCTTCCACCCTGGCAAGATGATGTTCAGTTTGAAAATTTCATTACAGATTATTTCAATGCGAAAGAAAACACTTCATCTTATGACAGATTTGGAAGGAGTGGACAGAAGCAATTTGGTTTAGACATTTTTTCTGTTGAAAAAAAAACTGTCATTCAATGTAAGTTAAAAAATATTTCTATTCAAGATAGATCTAAAATAACAAAAGAACTGATTCAGGATCTTGCAAATGATCTATCGAGTTTCAGAAAATATAACAAATCTGTAAATAATCTTTATACCAGGTTTTACTTTGTTTCTACTTTTTATTCAGACTCAAATATTCAAACAGCATGTGCACAGCAAAATGATGATTTAATTCAAATTGAGTATTGGAGTTGGGAGAGGATTATGAAAAACATGCCAGCTATAGTTATTGAGAAATATAGACCTATCCTGTTAAGCTTTATTGAACACGAATATTTAAGAAGTAATTTTATACATCACAGTGGGTTCGAATTTCTTCAAGATATAAGTATTATTGATTTAATAATATCGGAATCAAAACCTTCAAAAAATGGAATAATTTTTATTTTGCAATTATTAAACGATCAAAATTATTTTAATTATTTTTTTGAAAAGATTGATAAACCAGTATGGTTTAAAATATTAAAAGAAAAAGATTACTTCAATCCTTTTGAGAAGTTTGAACAGAACGGGAAAAATCAAAATGCTCTTGAAAATGATATATGGAAACCTCTACATTATTTTGAAAAACTATCAAATATTCCGGATTTGGATGATTCTGGAGTACTGCAAGAAGACATTTTTAGTATTATCTTTTACTTTGTAAAAACAAGAAAGATTAATAATAAAAATGCATTTTTGACAATTAAGATCGTATCGAATTTCCCCAAAAAACTAATATCAATTGATTTTATTAATCTTCTGCCAGTTTTTTTTAGTGATAATAGAGACACTTTTGTGCCTAGTTCAGCAATTTGTGAGTTTCTTTTACCAAAGTTCCTTATCGAAAATCATGAAGAAGATGATTTATTAAAATTTGAAAAAATATTAAATTTTATTTTGTCTATTGAAAACATGCAAAGTGAAAGTTTAGGAATTGTACATGATCGAAAGGGATTTTATCGGTTTCGGATTCATGAATTTTTCTTAAGTGAAACTTTATCCAAATCTATAGTTATTGAAAGTACTGCAAGACTTTTTTCCTCTCAAATAATCATCAATTTAGCAAATTCTCTGAAGGATCTTCATATGGAATTCAATGATGGTCTTACTATCAAATTAGTTGACAATCATAATAAATATGAGGTTGTTACAGAAATATATAAGAAAGATATATGTGTCAAATTATTTATTGAAGGACAAAATGATTATATCAATCAAAAAGTAATTGCAAATTATCATAATATTGATAAAACGGAAACAAAAGCAATTTATCTTGAACTTTTCAATGAATCAAACATTGTTTTTTCTGATTTCAAAGAAGAAAATGATTTAAACTTGGATCATTTAATTTTTGCCTTATTTAATGGAAATTATAGATTAAGATATATATCACCCATAGAAGATTTTTTAGAAATTCAGGATGATAGCAAGGATCAAGTCACTGTTTTATCAATTTTTTTTATAAAAGTATTGAGCAAAAAACTTAAGTATAATTATAATGAAGGAATTGAATTGATAAGAATGCTTTTGTCTTCGAATGAGTACAGGCTTCCATTTTTCAGAAATGTTGCGATATATACAATTGCTGAAAACTGGAATGAAACCAAAATTGTATTTTTTAATTCGTTAAAGAATAATGATCAACTAAGGGTTTTATCAGACCCTTCAAATTTTGAAGATTTATTCAAAATGATATCAAAGAACCAGGTTTCATTAACTAAAGAAGAAAAAAATATTTTGCAATTATCAATAGAAAGAGGCATTCACAGTGATTTCAATTCGAATTTTGATAATCAGTTATATTATTGGAAAGCCAGATGGTATGGTGCATTAAAGCAGATACCTGAGTTTAATTTACAATTTCAAAATCTTCTGGTGCATCTTAATTTATCTTCAGATTTTATTGAGAACAGAAACGATAATTTAATACAAAGGGCAATCAGATCACCTTTATCCGTCAGGGATATTTTGGATATGTCACCGATGGAAATTGTGGAATTTATCAACGATTATAAAGCTGATAAAATATGGGATGGACCTACTTTTAGTGGCTTTGCAGAAAACCTGGCTCAAGCCATTGGACAAAAACCCTTTGATATATCTAAAGAAATTGAGCTTTTTAAGGGAGTTAAATATATTTATGCTTATTCAATTGCTGAAGGTTTTAAAAATGCATGGCATGCCAATTTATCTTTTGATTGGGATCGTGTTTTGATGTTTTTTCATAGATATATTTTGGATCAAGAGTTTTATTCAGGAAATTTAAGAATCGACAATGATTTTGGAAATGCTAATACGGATACAGTTATTTCATCCTTGGCACTTTTGTTATCTGAAGGGCTTACCTCTGATCATAATTTAATGGATATTAAATTACTGCCTAAGGTAAAGGATATATTATGTGAAATAATTAGAAACATGAAAAGTGAAATGACAATTAAACAGAATTCGTATGGATATCTGTCATATTCTTTTGGTTCAGTTCAAGGAAAAGTATTTAAAGCTTTAGTTGAATACTCCTTATGTTATGGAAGAAATTGTAGTAAAGAAGATGAAATTCCAAAAATGAAGTCTGATGTTAAAGAATTATTTGAATTATTTCACCAAAAGCAAATAATTGATTTTTATACTTTTACCGGATTTTATTACAGGCAGTTTTATTTTTTGGATAGTGATTGGATAAATGGCTTAGTAAAAGCGTTTTACAAAATCGACTTTGAAAATTGGAAAGCATTTTTTGAAGGATATACTTTTTATTATCCACCACAAATTGAATTCACATACAAGATTTTCACTCCACATTATGAAAGAGCTATTATTGATCCTCAATACAAAATTATTCAGGGTAAGGAAGACGGTTTGATCAGTCACATAGTATCTTACTATTTTTTAAATTATGATAAGCTTAATAGTAAGGGATTAATCAAAAAGTTTATCCAGAGCAAAAATTCAAGTGAGATAAAGGATCTTGTAAATTTCATTCTTGCAAACCGGAATTACATTTACAATCTGGTAAACAATGAAGCGGAACTATCCGATTTAGTTTTCAAATTATGGGAATTCATTGTAAGCGCCTATAGAGGCAAACAGAATGATGATGTAAACAGTTTGATGGCAACATTATCCCGGTTAATAGATTTTGCGCAAGTCCTGGATAATAAATATAAAGAGTTGTTGATTAAAACAATAAAGGATAATTCGGACGAATCCATTCCTGTGAACCTCATTTACCAGATTTCTTTATTAATAAGAAAAGGTGATCCACGTGAATCCGCAAAGAATGCTATAGATATATTTGAGAATTTAAAGCTTCAAAAACAATCTTTATTAATAAACAACAATTCTCTCACAGAAATATTCGGTTTTCTGTGTGAGCATGGACAAAAGGATCGTACGCTTATTCTTTGTAATAACATGGTATTAAATGGTCATGAATTCGTGCGCGAAGTTTATGAAAAATATCGATTGAATTAAAGTGGTATTCTATTCGATACCATTGGATAAGGAAATTACATAAGCTTTTTTAAAGGAGAATTTTTATTTTTTGGAGTTGTCAGTTTCGCGTCCTGCATTTAAAGTAATAAATATCAATAGTTTACCTTATAAATAAATTTAGAAGGATTTTAAATACCAAGCCAATAATTCATGTATTTAATTGTATATCAATATTATAGACTTTATTTGAGAGTTGTGATTTACTTTTATTCTTAGAGGATCAAAAAAATGGCACATTTATTGTTGTTATTTTGTAAATCATTCATTACCAGTTAAAATTTGAATATATGAGACAGTCAGTTTTATCCAAATCAGAACTTGTTCTTCTTTTATTAAGTTTTGTTTTATTTATTAACTGACCTTTCGCAGGCCAGAAATTTGTATATATAAAAAATAATTATATGTATTAACTTTGAGCCGAATCTCAAAATTTAGAAAACTATGAAGAATTCGGCATTGATTGACTTGTACAGCGATTATTTAGTCGATCCTTATGAATTAAATTTTAACGCAATATTTGGAAGAATTTTC
>CAZQKR010000011.1:0-114079 GCA_964594045.1 uncultured Saprospiraceae bacterium
AAGAACTTATTTGTTATGGCACTATTGCCGCTTAAATTTTAACGAACTATTGTAACTATAGAATTTCGTTTAAATTCAGACGATCCGACCGCCTGCGTTTTGGTTTAGACCATTTTAAACGCATAAACCACAAAAAAGTGTATGAAATGACCCATTTTAACAATTTGTTTAAGAAAATAAAGCTTTGAAGATGATTGAACCATAAGACTGTCTGCCGGTAAGTTTTTATTAAAGAGCTGAAAAAATGTTACTTAACCTTACATAGTTTTCAGGCTTCGTGACATTGTCCCTTCTGAAGATCTGCAAAATGAAAACTCTACCCCTGGACCTGCAGGGTTCTCCTTCTATTCTCTAAAAAACGATGTAATCTGCCGGGTTAAGCGGAGTGCTTTTATACCAAAGTTCAAAATGCAGATGAGGTCCGTCAGTCAGCGTGCCTGTATTGCCGATGATCCCGATGGCTTCACCGGCAGCAATGAAGGTTCCGGTCTTTTTCAACAATTTATCATTGTGCTTATACACAGATACCATATCATTGGGGTGTTGCAACGCTATCGTGTAGCCCGTTTCGATCGAATAGTCCGAAAAGATCACAACTCCTTCCATGATCGCCTTGATGGCAGAATTTTTCTTTCCGGCAATATCAATACCATAGTGTCCTTTTTTGAAATCTGCCGGATGAATGATCTGTCCGTCCAGCGGTGCATTCAGGTATTGAATGCCGATTTTTTTACTTTTGGAAACTCCTTTTGATGAACCGGCTGAATTGGTTCGGACCGTCAGGGATTTTGTCTTTTGGTCTCCGGATTGCTTCTTGTTTTTTTCGCTTCCTGATTCCAGCTCAGTTGCCTCTTCAACTCCTTTCAGAATGTGCTGTATCGCTTCGATGTATTTATCCTGGTTTGCAATCTGTTCTTCAAGCTCCTGCACATATTTGTTCATTTTGATCACATAGGTGTTGTTTTCTATATTGGCATAGCCTCGGATGAACAATTTTAAAGGTGTGTACGAGATGATGAGCAGAGAAATTCCCAAAAAAAGCAGGGATAGCGCTACGGCACCCGGAATGATGAATTTTCTTTTGATCCTGAAAGCAAATTTTTCTTCGTAGGTCTGATCGTTCAATATAACGATCTTGAATTTTTCCTCCTGCCTTTTTTTATTTTTTCCTGTTTCAGCCATCCTGTTTCCGAATTACAAAATAAAATTCAATTTTTGGTGTTATTATAACACTGAAGTTGATTGATTATTATGCCAAAAGCCAAAATTAAAAGCCTGAACGTCAGGATTAAGTTCTTTTTTGGATTTCGTCCCATAAAGTAAAGAGCCCAAAAATAAGCTGAAGCATTTGGCTTTCAATGATTTGATGTTATGCATTTAGATACATCATTAAGCAACTTCACTTTGTAAAACTATAATAATATTACAGAGCACAAAAAATAAAAGCCTGTTTTTTTGTATGCCGGAGAATTGGATTTGGATCCATTGTTGAAAAAAAGTAAGAGAAAATGAATAGCTGTATGCAGGGATAATCAAAACTTTCAGATAATCCTTTGTTCATATATAGCAATTCATTATCATGTTTTCTTTATTTTTGCGCTTTATTTTCCTTTGGGAATTAAAAAGTCCCAAATAAAAGGGAAATCAGCATCTGATCGATGGCATTCCGGCTGATATTTTCCAATGAACCGTCCTGGTCGACGGAATTGTAATTACTAAAACTTTCAGACTTGAAACAAAGATTTGTTTATTTCATGTTGATGATCACTGCATTATCCATTGCAGGCTGTACCACTACCAGGAGAAAGGATGACGTTTCAAAAGGCAGTAAGTTATATCATAATACCACGGCTTTATACAACGGTTATTTCAATGCTAATGAACTGTATCAGAAGAGTCTGATCACGCTCAACAGCCAGCATCAGGACAGCTATACCAAACTGCTCAGTCTTTACCCTTACCGGGATGTCAGGGACGCCAGCGCAGTCATTCCTGATCTGAATATCGCAATTGAAAAAGTATCCAGAGTGGTCAATACACACCGTGTCAGCGACTGGACTGACGACTGTTATCTGCTGATCGGTAAATCTCAATACCTCAAACAGGATTTTGAGACTGCTGAAAAAACCTTTGAATACTTCGTAAATGAGATGAGCCCTTCCAAACTGACCGTTCAGAAGGCTAAAGATCTTTCAAAAAACAATAAGTCCAAAAAGAATACTAAAAATTCTAAAAGTAAAAGCGCTTCCAAAAAGACATCTGATAAAAATGCCGCTGCTCCGGTTGCCGGAACCATCGATCCCAAATTTGCCTACGCCGAAGGTCTTGTCTGGATGGCCAAAACGTATATAGAAAGGGAGCGTTGGCCTTCTGCCATGTACATGATCAGCAAACTGGAAAGTGAAAATTCAGATCCCGATCTGGTTAAGGATATTCAGGTGGTCAAGGCTTATTATTTCATTAAAAATAAGAATTATCCTGAAGCCATCACTCCATTGACAAAAGCTGTTGAAGCTGCAGATAAAAAAGAGAAAGCCCGCTATGCCTACATTCTGGCACAGATCCACGAAATGCTGGGGCAAACAGCTCAGGCCGGCAAAATGTACAGTTTCGCTTACGAAAACACCAGGGATTATAATCTGGAATTCAATGCCAGGCTGAATGCTTTCAAAAATTCCTCAGGGTCAGCCCATAGTACAAAAGATATCCTGGATGAGCTGGACAAAATGCTGAAAGAAGAGAAATTTGCCGAGTACAGGGATCAGATCTATTTCACCAAGGCAGAGATCTATTCAAAGAATGGTCAGATTGAAGAATCGGAGAAATACTACAGGATGTCCCTGAGTCAAAAATCCTCCAACAATGATCTGAAGACTGAGATCTATTATCTGCTGGCCAACAGGTATTTTGAAAAGGAGTCCTATCTGCAGGCAAAAAATTATTTTGACAGTACCCTGATGTTCATGCATAAAACAGACGAAAGATTTTCGTTGACAACGAAATATGCCAATAACCTGAAACTGATCGCTACCAACCTGGAAACGATCCAGTTGCAGGACAGCCTCATCGCACTCAGTTACAAATCCAGAGAAGAACAAGAGGCAGTTGCGATGAAGATCAAGGAAGAGCGTGAAAAAAACAGGAAGCTACAGCAGGAAGTTGGTAACAAAACTCCTGTGGCATTGGCAGGTGAATCAGAGATAGACAGGACCAATGCAGGTCGAGATCTGAGTACCATGAGTTCATTTTTTGCATATAACCCCAATTCTGTCAGGATAGGAAAAATGGATTTTGAAAGGAAATGGGATTTCAGGTCTCTTGAAGACGACTGGAGAAGATCTGCGAAATCCACTGGAAGAAGCGACGATCAACCTGTTGAAAATGAGGTTCAGAATGAAAAACTTACTGATGCTGAGTTCAGGACTTTTATGAAGGATGTGCCCAATACAGAACAGGCCCTGACTGCGGCACAAAACCAGATCAAAAAGGCAATGCTCAACCTGGGTATTTTGTACAAAGACAACCTGGAGAATCACAAAATGTCCGCAGACATCCTCGAAAAACTGGTCAGCAAATACCCGGATTTTGAAGAGAATTGCAAGGCTTTGTATTATATTTATCTGGCTTACAACAATCTGTCACAAAAAGATAATGCCCAGCAGGCGGTCAACAGGATGGCAAACAATTATCCGGATTGCAGTTTTACGCTTGCCCTGACAAAAGAAGGTTACCTCGAAGAACAGTTGAAAAAACTGAATACCAAGGAAAACCTGTACCAGGAAGTATTTTCATTGTATAAAGCAGAAAACTACAGTGCTGCACAAAAAAGGATCAGGGATATCAGACCTCAGTTTGAATCTGATCAAAGCTATGCAGTCAAATTCGATTTCATCGAAGCTGTTTGCATCGGCAATACTGAAGGAAAGGAAGCCTATATCAAATCTCTGGAGAATCTTGTGAGCAGATATCCCAATACACCTGAAGAGATCAAGGCAAAAGAGGTTTTACGCTTTCTGAAGGGTGACAGACAGGCATTTGATCCCCTGATCTACAAGGAAGGTGTCGAAGCTTTTGACCTGGAAGGAGATAAAATGCATTATATTTTTGTCGTACTGTATAATGTAGATCAAAATCAGCTCAATGATGCCAAGAAAGAGATATCTGCCTATAATTCAAAATATTATAAGCAAGATGGACTCAGAATTTCCAACATATATCTGGATACGGATGAATCTGTCCAGATCATTCTGATCAGAAAATATGACGACAAAAACCGTGCAATGAAGTATTATTACGAGCTGGAGACCAGGTCAACAGAGTTTTTAAACAAGTCATTCAATTTTGAGATTTTTGCAATTTCACAAAAGAACTACCGTGAAGTCATCAAACAGAGATCTGTTAATGCCTACCGCGAATACTTCACCAAAACTTACCTGGAAAAAGAATAATTTTCGGACTCAACAACGAGTTACATTCAGGATCCGGATTGAACAATTGACTTGTTTAATCCGGATTTTTTAATTCCACCTTTCATTTTTTTACAAAAGGTTGTTAAAGACCAGAGAAAGATCAAACTGTCTCTGATATGTTTTTACCCAATTCATTCCAAAATCAAATAATGGCTGTCATCCGCAATTTCAGATTTAAGTGGGTGTTATAAAAATCTTATGCCAAGTATTATTGAGTTATTCATCATGAAAAAAGAGGATAATATTTGGGTCAGGATCAGGGTTGGCCATTAAGAAATCAATTCGAATTGTTAATGAAGTTGTTAATAATTATGTTGATTGATGAAAATGTCCGTCCGCTCCTGAAAGTTGATTATCCAGTGGATATTCATGGGAGGGAACACTAAGTGGTGGGTCAGCCAAAAGTCAAGGCGAAGCACCTTATTGGATCGCAGATGCTGACAAGCATGCTTCGTCAGTGCTTTCAATGATTTGTTTGCAAGCATTGAGATACATTTTTAAAAACTTCAATTATATCAATTGTAATTGAAGAATTTTTCGTTGAAGATTTTTTGATATTCTCCTGGTAGATTACAGACGAATTTGTATTTTTACAATGATAATAAAATGATATTGTTATCCATTGATTTTTTGAATTGAGCATCAAAGTAAGAATTTCTTTGCTTGTACCCAAACCATTATAATATATCGATAATACGAGCTATATAAGAATATTTTGAATGGAAATTGTACATATGATAAGATAAGGGATTTTGTATTATGATATATTTAGCTTTTAGAATTTGTAATGCAAATTTTAATAGATCTGATGTCGAATTACATTTCATTGGTACTTAAATTAAAATGATCAAAATATGAAAAATATAACTACTCCTTTCAATTGCCTTTTGGTATTTAGTCTTTTATTGATTTGCACAAGCTTTGGATGGACAAATTATGTTATCGGATCAGTATACTCTGGAAATGCCGTTTCGAAGAACTCAGGTAAGAAATGGCAGGTAAATCTAAAAATTACATATTATAATGAATCATCCGGATTTGTAGAAGGAGAGATGGAATGGCCATCGTTGAATTCTGTGCATAAAATAGAAGGAAAACTGACTGATTCAAAATTCACCTTTAAAGAGGTTGCATATATCAAAAAAGGAAAGGCTAACCTGAATTGTCAGTATATTTCAACACTTAAAGATGACAAAATATCAGGCACATGGACTGATCCCAATTCGGATACCGGAACGATCATTTTGACTTTGGTAGATGACAATGATCCGTCTGAACCGGTATATTCCTTAGTGGGCACGATATACACCGGGAATGCTGTATCAAAGAAATCAGGTAAGTCGTGGAAGGTTACGCTAAAGATTACTTCTTTTAATGAATCATCCGGATTTGTAGAAGGAGAGATGGAATGGCCATCGTTGAATTCTGTGCATAAAATAGAAGGAAAACTGACTGATTCAAAATTCACCTTTAAAGAGGTTGCATATATCAAAAAAGGAAAGGCTAACCTGAATTGTCAGTATATTTCAACACTTAAAGATGACAAAATATCAGGCACATGGACTGATCCCAATTCGGATACCGGAACGATCATTTTGACTTTGGTAGATGACAATGATCCGTCTGAACCGGTATATTCCTTAGTGGGCACGATATACACCGGGAATGCTGTATCAAAGAAATCAGGTAAGTCGTGGAAGGTTACGCTAAAGATTACTTCTTTTAATGAATCATCCGGATTTGTAGAAGGAGAGATGGAATGGCCATCGTTGAATTCTGTGCATAAAATAGAAGGAAAACTGACTGATTCAAAATTCACCTTTAAAGAGGTTGCATATATCAAAAAAGGAAAGGCTAACCTGAATTGTCAGTATATTTCAACACTTAAAGATGACAAAATATCAGGCACATGGACTGATCCCAATTCGGATACCGGAACGATCATTTTGACTTTGGTAGATGACAATGATCCGTCTGAACCGGTATATTCCTTAGTGGGCACGATATACACCGGGAATGCTGTATCAAAGAAATCAGGTAAGTCGTGGAAGGTTACGCTAAAGATTACTTCTTTTAATGAATCATCCGGATTTGTAGAAGGAGAGATGGAATGGCCATCGTTGAATTCTGTGCATAAAATAGAAGGAAAACTGACTGATTCAAAATTCACCTTTAAAGAGGTTGCATATATCAAAAAAGGAAAGGCTAACCTGAATTGTCAATATACGACAAACCTAAAGAATAATATGATTTCAGGTACATGGACGGACCCCGGATCTGATAGAGGAACGATTGAATTGAAAAAGAAATAATATTGAGTATTACTAAACAGATATTCACAAACACATAATTTAAACTCACATTGTTAAAATACCTGGCTAAAGTGTGATTTTAATAAATTTGCAGTTCGGACTTTTTTGTAGTCGGGAAAGTCATTTTTTTAGAAATCCAATAAATTCACTCACAATAAGTTCAAAAAAAAAGTACTTTTTTCAGCCCGGAGATGTGAATAAAAAATGAGCAACCGTGCTTTCCGGTTGCTCCTAAAAATCGTATATTCTTGTTTTTTCATCAACAGGTGCATTCAATACCTGCTTACAATACATGAGGAGAATTCGATTAATAGATAGCAGATAACGAGCAATACAGCCTATTTGAACCAGAAGACCTTACGTGAAAAATTGATCTGTCGCGGAGTCCTTTGATTGCCGGTTTTGCAGAAATATAAAAAAAACATTGTTTCGCTTGCATAATATATACCCGGAAACTATTCAATCAAATAAACAATCATTCTGTTCAAAAACAATTTCAGGTATGGACACTCAGGCCACATATCTTGTCATCCCTTTGTCATGAAACACCATCAGTCCATTTCAATAAGATTCATAGATCATCTTAGAGATCTGCGCCATCAGTTCCCGCGCTTGATCTGCATCTTCCCAGTTTTTTGAGAGCAGTACCAGGCCATACCTTCGTCCATCCGGCAAAAATACCAGACCGGAATCGTGCATGACTTTAGTAATGGATCCTGTTTTATTGGCAACCACCACATTGTCCGGCAAATAACGTGGTATGATCTCCCTGTAATGTTGGGATTTTAAAATATCAATTACTGCCTGACTGGACTCAGGGTCAGGCAATTTTTGTTTTTCGAGCGCTTCAAAAAGCAATAGAAGATCGTATGCAGTGGTGGTGTTGCTCAATCCCGCTTCAAAAGCTTTAAGGTCTTCCACGCCACGTAATACAAGCATATCTTTGGCTCCGATCCCGCGCATCGCCCTGGTGACATTTTGGGCGCCAACCCGGTCGATGATGATATTTGTTGCAAGGTTGGAACTCATGGTGATCATCTCAAAACACAGATCATAGATCGTAGCCTTTTTGCCCAAAGAAGAAGCAAGATTTTCTGTGGTGTCCCCTGCCAGGTCAATCGAAAAAACACTGCTGTCCACAATGGAATAGAACTGATTATGTACAGGTATAGAGTCAGTAACATTGAATTTACCCTGATTTGCCTGGCGGTAAACTTCAAACAAAACAGGTGTTTTCATGGTGCTGGCAGCGTGAAAAACTTCCTTTTCCTGAATGAAAACATGTTTTCGCGGATCATCCAGATCCCTGTAGGCTACCGCAAAAACACCAGCCTCTTCTTTGGCAAGCAAAGCCCTGATCCTGATCTCCAGACCGGATATACCTCCGGTTCCTCCCTGAGCCACAGACAAAGTCAAAAAAACCAATTGAATACACGCAGAGAGGAAAATTTTGTTCAAGCTTCTTGATGACATCTCTTTTTAAGATGCAAGATACTCAAAAATTCCTGATACTCCCTGCCCGCCACCTACACAAGCTGTCACCATACCATATTTTTGCCTTCTTCTGCCCATTTCATGCAGCAGTTGAGCAGTGAGTTTTGCCCCTGTACAACCAAGCGGGTGACCCAAAGCGATCGCTCCGCCGTTGACATTCACCAGATCAGGATCCAGCCCTGCTTCCTGAATGACAGCGAGGGATTGTACCGCAAAAGCTTCGTTCAGCTCTATCTGTTCGATCTGATCCAAGTTCAATCCGGCCTGCTTCAATGCTTTAGGAATGGCATAAACCGGTCCGATGCCCATGTACAGTGGATCCACCCCGGCAACAGCATACGCTGCAAGCCTTGCCAATGGTTTTATGCCCAGGTCTTTCACCACTTTATCACTCACAACGATGGCAAAAGCCGCTCCGTCAGAGGTCTGAGAGGAAGATCCTGCTGTAACCACGCCTTTTTGTGCAAAGACCGGACGAAGTTTTGCCAGGCTTTCGAGACTGGTATCCCTCCGGACACCTTCATCCCTGCTGACAATGGTTTTGATTTCTTTTCTCTGATCGTTTTCCACAAAAACTTCGGTCACTTCAACCGGTATGATCTCCGGGTCAAATTTTCCGTCGTCCTGTGCTGCAGCAGCTTTCTGATGGGATTGAAGCGAGAACAGATCAGAAGCTTCTCTGGAAATATGGTATTTTTTAGCCACCGCTTCAGCAGTTGTCCCCATCCCAACGATGTAATCAGGTGTGTTCATTGCCATTTGGTATGCAGGAGAGAATTTGTATCCGGTCATCGGTATCATGCTCATGCTTTCCGTTCCTCCGGCAATATACACATCACCCATCCCGGAACGGATCATTGCAGTGGCCATTGCAATGGTTTCAAGGCCTGAACCACAATACCTGTTGACTGTCACGCCCGGAACTTCCAGTCCCAGTGCCTGCAGTGCAACCATCCGGCCTATCTGAAGACCTTGTTCGCCTTCAGGATTCGCACAACCTACGATCACGCCGTCAACCGGGTAGCCCATAAGTTCGGGAGTCCGTTTCATCATCTCTTTGATGACCGTGGCGGCCAATTCGTCTGAACGCAGGTTGCGGAAGGCGCCTTTTCCCGCTTTTGCAACGGCTGATCTGTATGCTTTGATAATATATGCCATGAATAAATAGATTTAGATTGAATAAATTAATTTCTGAGCGGTTTGTTGAACTGTAGCATGTACTGTATCCTTTCCAAGGTTTTTTCTTCACCGCAAAGACTGATAAATGCTTCTCTTTCGATGTCCAGCAAATATTGTTCTGTAACTGTCTGAGTTCCGGTAAGGTCACCGCCGCACATGACCCAGGCAGTTTTTGTTGCGATAAGTGCATCGTGCGGGCTGATGAATTGACCCAGTTTGAATTCATTGATCGCAGTGTACAATGTTGCCAGCCCGGCTCTGCCAAGGACTTTCACCTGTTTCGGAACTGGCGGAACATAGTTTTTGGCAAGATGTAAAACCTGTTGTTTTGCCTCATAAATGACGTAAGCAGCATTCAGTATCACTTTGTCCCGGTGTGGAAGCAGATACATCATGTCAAAAGCCATAGGCGCAGAAGTGGCAACCTGAGCCATTGCAATGGTTTTGAACATTTCTGCGAGTTTTGGCATTTGCACGTCTCCTTCAAAAAAGGTATCGGACAAACGGACAGCAAATTCTTTTGTGCCTCCTCCACCCGGCAGCAGGCCAACCCCGGCTTCTACCAGACCGATGTAGGATTCAGCTGCAGCCATCACACCATCTGCATGCATCGACATTTCCACACCACCTCCGAAAACATAACCCTGAGTGGCGATGACCACCGGTACTGTAGCATATCTCAACCTCATATTCACATCCTGAAATCCGGCAACCAGTTCATTGATCTTGTTCCAGTCTTTCTGGAAGGAATGCATGGCTACCAGCATCAGGTTGGCCCCCACAGAAAAATTGGGTGCATTATTTCCGATGACCAGGCCTTTCCAGCCTTCATTTTCTGCGATCTCAATGGCTTTGTTCATCGCTTCGCCGGTACCTTCTCCGATTACATTGCTTTTTGAAGTGAATTCGAGGCAGAGTACACCGTCACCGATGTCCAGGATCTGCGCTTCGGTATTTTTATACAAAATATTGTTTTTGAAAGCTGCCAGATGTATGGTCTTTTCAGCCCCCGGCAAGGTTTCGTATTTTTGATTGGCGATATGATAATATGATCTTTTTGAATTTTGGAAAGTGTAGAAACTGCTGATCCCGGACTGCAACATACTTTTCACCCAGGGAGCGATGTTCAGACCCTGTTTCTCAGCCAGTTCAATTGCTTTTTCCACCCCGATCATATCCCAGTATTCAAAAGGTCCTGCATCCCAGGCATAACCATTTTTCAGGGCGTCATCCACGCTGAAAATATCGTCGGAGATCTCAGGTATCCTGTGGGAAACATATTCAAACAGACTGAGAAAATATTTTTGAATGAAAAGACATTCGGGTTCTTCGCTTTCAAAAAATGACCGGACTTTCATGGTAAGGGAATCCAGTTTTTTAGCGGTTTTGATCGCGTCAAGCCGGATCTTTCTGCTTGGCTGATAGGTATTGGTCCGGATATCCAATGCCAGGATGATGCTTTTGCCTTCAGCGTCTCTTTCCTTTGTTTTCTGATAAAAACCCTGTCCTGTCTTGTTGCCCAGGAATTTATTTTCAGTCAGAAAGTCAAAATATGCCGGTAAAGGTTTTTGGCTGAAGACTTTAAAATATTCATCTTCCGGGCAATGATCGATCACGCCTTTCATCACTTTAAGCCCGGTATCAATACCTACCAGGTCCTGAAGTCTGAATGTCCCGGTGCTTGGCCTGCCGATCACAGATCCGGTCAATGCATCCACTGTTTCAATGTCCAGGCCGAATTCATCCGTGAGTTCGAGCAATCGTGCAATAGAAAAAATACCGACCCGGTTGGCGATGAAAGCTGGTGTGTCCTTGCACAATACGCTCTGTTTACCCAAAAATTCCCTGCCAAAATCCATAAAGAATTCGATCACAGCAGGATCTGTATCAGGGCCTGGGATGATCTCCAGAAGCCGAAGATACCTGGGCGGATTGAAAAAATGCGTACCCAGAAAATGCCGTCTGAAATCTTCTGATCTTCCCTTTGACAGCAGTTGGATTGGAATTCCCGAAGTGTTTGAAGTGATGAAACTACCGGGTTTACGGAACTGTTCAATTTTTTCATACAGCGATTTTTTGATATTCAGGTCTTCTATCACCACTTCAAGTATCCAGTCGCAATCTCCGGTTTTGTGAAGATCATCTTCGAAATTGCCTGTTTGGATACGATTGGCAAAGCTGTTTTTATACAATGGAGCGGGTGATGACTTGATCACTTTTTGAAGTGATTCCTGTACGATTTTGTTGCGGACGGCAGGAATGGATACCTCCGCATCTGACAGCCCGAAAGGAATGATATCGAGCAACAGGACTTCGAACCCGGCATTAGCCAGATGACACGCGATCCCGGAACCCATGACGCCGGAGCCCAAAACAGCGATTTTTTTAATTTTTTTCAGCATATGTAAAATATTTTTTGGAAATATCAGAATATTTAACTCAAAGTAAGTATAAAATTTTAAAACATACCCTTTTAGGTTAAGCGCAATAAAAATGCAATTAATAATTGAAATACAGGTTAAAAATAGTATATAAATTCAACAAATAGTAAAAAATCAATAAAAAATTATCATTTTTTTCATAAAATATTTGGAATTTAGTGTTAAATAACTTTACTTTAAGTTAAAATTATATTAAATCACAATTCAAAGCCATTTATGATGAACTACATGGATCTTGACAACCTGAAATTCCTGCTTTTTGACGTAGTTAAGCTGGGAGATGTTTTACAATTTGAAAAACACAGGGACTTTGACCTGGAAGGCGCAGACATCTTTCTGGATGGTATGAAAGATCTGGCGGATCAGGTACTGTTTCCGAGTTTTAAGGAAATGGATGAAAAGCCTGCCGAATACCGTGATGGTGCCATTCACGTTCATCCCCAGTTGGGTGAGATTTTCAGGCAGGTGGCTGAATCAGGCATGATCGGGTCACATTTTGATCCGAAGTTTGGAGGAATGAATATGCCACATGTACTGGTAGCTGCGGCGGAACATATTTTGCACTCGGCCAACAATAACGCCGGGCCTTACCTGGCATTGACCACAGGGGCCGCCAATTTGCTGACTTCATTCGGATCTGAAGAACTTACCCAAACGTATCTGCCAAAAATGCTGGAAGGCAAATGGATGGGAACGATGTCGCTTACAGAACCGGAAGCAGGCTCCTCCCTTGGAGACCTGACCACATCTGCAACACCAGTTGAAGCGGGTTATTATATGATCAAAGGACAAAAGATCTTTATTTCCGGAGGAGATCATCAATTTGGGGAAAATTTCGTTCACATGGTGATCGCAAGGATCCCTGGATCGCCCGAAGGTGCAAAAGGTATTTCCCTGTTTGTGGTTCCGAAACTCAGGATCAATCCGGATGGCAGCCTTGAACCCAACGATGTGATCACTGCCGGTGACTATCAGAAACTGGGTCAGAGAGGATATTGTACTTCTCACCTGATTTTCGGAGAGCACAATGATTGCCGGGGATGGCTGGTAGGGGAACCCAACAAGGGATTGAAATACATGTTCCAGCTGATGAACCAGGCGAGACTTGAAGTAGGTAACCTGGCGGTTTCCATAGCCACGGCTGCTTATCAAGCTTCGCTGTCCTATGCAAAGGAAAGAGCGCAGGGCAGAAGGATGACTAAAGAAGGAATGGAAGCCAAAGAGCAAACCCTGATCATCAACCACCCGGATGTGAGGAGGATGTTGCTCAAACAAAAATCCATCACGGAAGGTGCTTTGGCATTGTTGCTGGAGACCTATAAATACTATGACCTGGTACATTGCCTGGATGGGGAGGAAAAGGGCAATGCACAGATGATGCTTGACTTGTTGACACCGGTTGCCAAAACCTATCCTTCAGACCTGGGCATTGAATCGGTGAGCAATGGCATCCAGGTACTGGGTGGATACGGATATACCAAAGATTTTTTGCTGGAGCAATATTTCAGGGATATCCGGATCACATCCATTTATGAAGGTACTTCAGGTATCCAGGCGCTGGATCTTCTGAGCAGGAAGATGACGGCCAACAATGGCCAGGCGATGATGATTTTGCTGGGTGTTTTGAACGAAACCATTGCGGCAGCAAAAGGAAAGCCTGAACTGGTCCCGTATGCGCAGAAACTGGAAGAAGCTATTGCCGAAGTGCAGAAGATCATGGAACATTTGCTGCCATTTGCTTTCCAGAGACAATATGAAAGTTTCCTGGCTGATGCATCATTGTTCATGGAACTGACTGGCCATTTGTTGATCAGCTGGCAATGGCTGCGGATCGCAACTGCGGCCATTGAGAAAATGGAATCAGGAGAGATGAGGTGGCCAAAATCATTCTACCAGGAAAAGATCCATACGATGAAGTACTATTTTGTATATGAACTGCCGAGGATCAAAGGATTGTCCGAAACGATCAGGTCTAAGGAAGAACTGACTATCCTGAAAGATGGATGCGTTCTTTTTGAATGATTTTGTTTGTAAATTTGTTTATAAGTCAATTATTCATTAAAAAAAATTTAATATGGAATATCAGGAAATATTGGAAGGCGTAAAAAATCAGGCTGCCAGGACTTCTCCTTTGGGCGGAACCGTGAAATTTGTTATGGATGGTAAGATCATTTATATTGATGGGAGCGGCGATACCAATATTGTTTCCGAGGATGATATAGAAGCTAATTGCCTGATCACGACATCATTGGAAGATATGGGAAAGATGATGTCAGGCCAACTAAATCCCATGATGGCTACCATGATGGGCAAAATGAAGATCAAGGGCGATATGGGCCTGGCGATGAAATTGCAGTCTCTGATCTGATAGGTCGTTTGGAAAAAGAGGGGAAGTTGTTATGCTAGTCGCCTTTGTTGGTGTTTTCACCAACAAAGTAATGGCAATTGTACTGTTTTAATATCACAAACCTGCATTTTATATTGTATAAATATTAGCTACCATTCTGGTGAATTCGATGGTCACTGCCGGGTTGAATGCACCATATGAAAGATATCAGTCCAGGATTGTCTGGCTTCTGCCAATGGCTACTTTGGTCATGATCCTGCATTTTGGAAGGGTAGGGAAGTGGTCAGTTATGGCAGGAAATGGATAGGTTAAAGGAAATTCAAAAGTGGAAGTGGGGAATTGGGATGAAGGTGTTAATTGCCGGTATACACACCTGTATCAAGCCAATTCCTGACAGATTCAATCAATTTTGCATTTTTCAGATTTTTCCATGTATTTGTCTATAAGATAAAACAGGTTACATGTTTTCCAGGCATAAGGCTGAATAGCTTTTCTTGTATTCAGAAATGAACGGATGAAGCTTTTCAAGGTGTGAAGTTTTTAGCCGCAATTTTTCAATACTTATTTTACTGCTTTTACGCTTAATTTCTGCAATGATCATTTTTTTATCCTGTTCGTTCATGGCAACCAAGTCAATTTCAATTTCTCCTTTTCTATCCCAAAATTGGCCAATTTGGGTAAAAAGGCCACTCTCTACTGCTTGAAGTCTGAAGTAACGTTCGAGCATCAAACCGCTGAAGGTAGAATAGTCTCTAAAAATAATATTTTGTAAGGCATCAAAAGCGCCAATTTCTATCATATAGTTATATTTATAGATAAAACGAAACCAGAATATCAGGAAATTATCTTCCAAAAAGTATTTCATATGTTTGGTTCCTTTGCCCAAAACAGGAATAGATCTTTTGATGAGATGGAAGTCATTTTCGAGTCTGGTAAGATATCCGCTAACTTCTTTCTTCAGAAGGGCTTCTATTTCTGCTCTTGAATTCCTGCCCTCAGCCATTGAAGTGAGTATGCTGAAATAAATTGAATGATCTCTTCCGAATTCTTCAATCAGCATGTTTTTTCCTTCATTCAGAAAAATGCTGTCTTTAGTGATCATATGTTGGATCATAGTGTTTTTGGTCACTGCATTGTTATCCATCAACAGTTCTACATATTTTGCCACACCACCTGTAAAGCTGTAAAGCGCCAACAAATCATCCGGTGTAAATTCGGGATTATGATCCCGAATGATCTGTTTCATTGTTTCGGTATCGAAAGCCTGAAGTCTTATAAAATGCTGGGCTCTTCCGAAAAGTGGTTCTTTCTGGCTTTCAAAGATCCGGTACATCAATGAAGTTACAGATCCTGATACGATCAGATTGAGTTTGGAATCTTCGCTTTTCAGATCCCAAATTCGTTGCATTTCACTATACACAGCCGGGTTTACTGAATAAAACTCCTGAAATTCATCAATTATGAGCGTTATATTTTGTTGGTGGGATACCTGGACAATATACTCAAACAGTACAGCAAATGAAGAAACTTCACCCAAAACAGGCAACTTTATTTTTTCAGTGATTTCTTTCACAAAATCCTGACATAGAAGAATTTCGGACTTTTTAGCTACAAAAAAATAGAGGGAAGACGCATCTTTAAAGGCAGACAAAAGTAGTTTTGTTTTGCCGATACGTCTTCTACCTGTCAACACGGTAAATTGTGCATTTTTGTGTGAAGCGGCAGCTATAGCTCTGAGTTTTGTTATTTCATGTTCTCTGTTATAAAATTTCATAATGCTAATTTTCCGAAATGAATTTTTCCGAAATAGTGGTTTCGGAAATGCAAATATATAAATTTTTCTGTTATTTTGTAAGGGAAGGATAAATTTTATAGGAATGAATTGACAGGTCTGAGTTCATTCAGTAAATTGAGTTTGCTCTAATAAGGTAATAGAGCTATAAATACACGAATTAAAACGAATAATCAGAATGCT
This sequence comes from uncultured Saprospiraceae bacterium, assembly GCA_964594045.1. Classification (GTDB taxonomy): domain Bacteria; phylum Bacteroidota; class Bacteroidia; order Chitinophagales; family Saprospiraceae; genus UBA2365. The sequence continues at coordinate 16,218 of CAZQKR010000011.1, forward strand.
TAAGAATTATTAATTAGTTTATTAATGGCAATCATACTGTTTTAATATCACAAATGCTTTTGGTATAAACACCAACTGCGGCGAAATATAACAATTTCTATAATAGCACTAAGATAATTGAATTTTTGGATAACTTTCTGATCATTATGAAAATCAAAAGCCCCTCAACTTTTCAGCTGAGGGGCTTTTTCTATCCTGCGGTAATCTTGCAGTATCAAAATGAGTATTCGTTAAATCCTATATTTCTTTTCTGATCAGTTGTGTTGAGCTTCATTGGATTTGGCAAAAGCTACAAATTCCTGTATGATGTCTTCCACATTGACCAGGGCTTCGCCACGGATCATCACCGGCCTGATATCATAACGCTGTAGCGGAGTAGCTAATTTGCCGCCTAATTGCTTCAAAATAAAGAAATCACAGTCTGCGATGGACTTTGCCATGATCAGATGCGCTTCATCGATCTCGTGACTGTGACTGCCGCAACCGCATCCATGATCATCATCGTGTCCATGCTCATGATCATGATTGTGCCCATGACCGCCGCAACATGCATCATCCTCTTTGTCATGACTGTGATCATGACTGTGATCATGCCCGTGATCATGCCCGCAACCGCAACCGTGATCATCTGCTTTTTCTGATTCACCGTGATGCTCGGATCCGCATTTTGGATTGTTCCTGAATTCTGTACCGGTCACTGAATCTCCATCCAGTGTGACCACCATAAAATATTGGGCATGTCCTGTATGTGGCGCTACGGTAACTTTATCAGATGTTGGAATAGCTATTTTCATTTTTTGAGTTTTTATTTTATGTATTATTTCGAAACAATTGAATGTTGAAAAGGTTCAACCGGATCAAACCAATTTTTTCAACAATTCATTGATGTCTGTTTTTTTGGTGATGTATTCATTCAGTTCTGTTATGGGTAAACGCACCTGTTGCAACGTGTCCCTGTCTCTGACCGTAACTGCTTCATCCTGTAATGATTCAAAATCAACCGTGACGCAGAAAGGTGTTCCGATCGCATCCTGTCTGCGATAGCGTCTTCCTATGGCGTCTTTTTCATCATACTGGGCCTGAACGGCAAATCTTATCTGGTCGAAAACTGCTTTGGCCTTAGTGGTCAGTTCTTCATTGTTTTTAACCAATGGTAAAACAGCCACCTTCACCGGAGCCAGAGCAGCCGGCAATTTCAAAACGACCCTTTCAGATTCCTTACCATCTGCATCAGGCACCATCTCTTCCTGGTAGGCAAAACTCATCATGGCCAAAAACATCCTGTCCACGCCTATGGAAGTTTCCACCACATAAGGAATGTAACTTTCATTCAGTTCAGGGTCAAAGAACTGCATTTTTTTACCGCTCAGATCTGAATGGCTTTTCAGGTCAAAATCAGTCCTGGAGTGAATACCTTCCAGTTCTTTAAAACCAAACGGAAACGCAAACTGAATGTCCACAGCTGCATTGGCATAATGCGCCAGATTTTCATGATCGTGGAATCGCAGCATGTTTTCATCTACACCCAATGCCTGGTGCCATTTCATCCGCATGCTTTTCCAGTAATTATACCATTCCATTTCACTGCCGGGCTGCACAAAATACTGCATTTCCATCTGTTCAAACTCCTTCATCCTGAAGATAAACTGACGTGCCACGATCTCATTCCTGAAAGCTTTTCCGATCTGGGCGATGCCAAAAGGAATTTTTTGCCTGGTGGTTTTTTGGACATTGAGGAAGTTGACAAAAATGCCCTGTGCGGTTTCAGGTCGGAGGTACAGTTTGCCTTCATCACCGGCGATATTGCCGAGTTGCGTGCTGAACATCAGGTTGAATTGTCTGACGTCTGTCCAGTTTTTCGAGCCGCTTACCGGATCAGCGATTTCCAGCTCTTCGATCAATGCTTTGAGATCTTCCAGTTGGCCTGAACTCAGGGCATTGGTCATGCGCTCATTGATGCGTTTGATCTCGGCGTAATATTCGACCACGCGGGTATTGGTTGTTATAAATTGCTCTTTATCAAAGGATTCTCCGAAGCGTTTTTCCGCTTTGGTCACTTCTTTATCGATTTTTGCTTCGATTTTGGCAATGTGGTCTTCAACGAGTACGTCAGCACGGTATCTTTTTTTGGAGTCTTTATTGTCGATCAAAGGGTCATTGAATGCATCCACGTGACCTGAAGCTTTCCATGTTTTGGGATGCATGAAAATGGCCGCGTCCAGTCCAACGATATCGTGATGCAGCTGAACCATGGATTTCCACCAATAGCTTTTGATGTTGTTTTTCAGTTCCACGCCATAAGGACCGTAGTCATAAACGGCGCTCAGACCATCATATACTTCACTGGAAGGATAGACAAAACCATAAGTTTTTGCGTGTGATACGATTTTCTTAAAAAGCTCTTCAGACATGTCAATTCAATTTAAGGCGCAAAAGTAATCAAGAAATTGGAAATTTGAAGATTCGAAGATTTGAAGATTCGAAAATTTGAAGATTCGGGATTCAAGATTAAATAGAACAATACAAACAGCTCGAACATCTCAAATAAAGAAGCTAAGGAACAAAAGAACAGGTAGAACAATTTACAAAAGATCAATCGAACAATATAGTACCACTGGTAATTTAAAAGTTGAGTCTGCTCCGAAAAGCCCAATTTGTTGATTTTCAATCGTTTTTTGCCCCAACCTACTGACTGAAAACGTCAGTGCCTGTGCTGACTGAAAACGTCAGTGCCTGTGCTGACTGAAAACGTCAGTGCCTGTACTGACTGAAAACGTCAGTAGGGATTTAGGGGGTAAAGACTTTTCGGAGAAGACTCTAAGTTTTACTCTGCCACTTCAAGAAAGCCATTCAATCCGATCATCAGCAATGCAGGATCTTCCAGATGAAGTTTCCTGCAGATCGCATTGGTGCCAGATTTTATGGTGCATGGAGGTGAACCAGCAGGGATGGTCACCTGGTCTATGCTGGTAGGAACTCCGCCGCAATCCCAGTTTTGGGCATTGTTCCAGTCATTGCTGACTGTACCCAGCCAGATTTTATGTCTTTGACCATCGAATGTTTGTTGGGTGATGGTATGTTTTGCGCAGAGCCAAAGATCAGGGTCAAAATATGCTGTTGTAGGGATAAAATCCAATTGCACAGAAAATTCGATGGCTTCCGGATCGTTTTGGTCAAAAACTATAGTGGTATCTCCATCAAGGCCGAAAAACCTGATGGCCACCGGCATTTCAAAAAACGTGCCCTGAGCGGCTGAATGTGTCTGATTGATCTTCACATACACTTTTTCGCAGGCATTGTCTACTGACCAGTCCACAGTATATAGAGGCCATCCCTCTCCATACAGCCAATCTGCAAAGAATTCCGTCAGATCCATTCCGGAAACAGCCTCAAGATGTGATTTTAAATCTACTGTCAGGGCGTAATTGTATGATAATTCGGGATCGTTGATGTAATTGTATATTGCGTCAAAAAAATCCTCATTTCCCATTTTCCATCGGAGCATATGCAGAATGAGCGCCCCTTTATTGTATACCAGCTGACCGTTGAAGATGTTATACACGTTGGAAACATCATATACGTAAGTGGAACCCCCGCTATTGCCGGTGACGTTGTTGATCTTTGACGTTTTCCAGTTGTTCCAGGAAGTATACCCGATGCCTTGTTCACAGGTCAGTCCGTCAAGGTATGTGGCAAAGCCTTCATTCAGCCATATGTCATTCCATGTTCCGCAGGTGATCTTGTCTCCAAACCACTGATGTGCCAGTTCATGTGCCAGAAGAGAGATGCCGAAGCTCCCGACAAAACTCATGGTGGAATGCTCCATTCCTCCGGAAAAACCGCATTGGGCATGACCGTATTTTTCATTTTCGTAGGGATAAGGGCCAAATTGCTCTATAAAATACTGAAAAACAGGGATCAGTGCAGGAGTACCGGCCATTGCCTGGCTGAGTTTACAAGGATATACATAATTCAGCATTTCAATAGTGTCATCTGAACCCGGAACAGGTACGGCATCCGAATATATTGAATAATCGGCAACAGAAAAAGCAGCGAGGTAGGCCGGAATCGGATACCTGTGTTGCCAGTGATAAGTGATGGTATTGTCCGGATTGTTGATGTTACTGACGAGCAATCCATTTCCGGCAACCTTGTAGGGTGCAGGACAGGTGATCACCAGGTCCAGTGAATCCGCCTTGTCATCCAAACTCTGCTTGCAGGGCCACCAGTTCCGGGCACCATAAGGTTCAGACAATGTCCACATGACTTTGTTGTTGCTTCCGGGGCAAGGTGTGTTGCCGGTTGAAAAGGAACCAAAACCATCGTTCACAGGAACTCCTTTGTAATAGATAAAGACTGAATCCACCGTGTTGGCCGGAAGGGAAAACGGGAGTGCGATTTGAAGAGTATTGGCTGAATTGAAAGAATGACTGAGCTGTTGCCCCTGAAAGATCACTGAATCCACAGTCATATTATTCTTAAAATCAAAGTATAGGTAGCTCATCCCTTCTTCCAGCGGGCTGAAGTAGGTACATACCATACCTTCAACGTATCTGACAGACGGATCCACCTGCAGGTTCAACCGGTGGTAATGGATGTCATAATTGTCTGTCAGGCTGCTGATGGATCTTTCGCCGGAATTATTGCCCCTGATTACAGATCTTAAATCTTTATCCGTGTCTTGTCCAAAATTAGGAATAGCGAAAAACAACAAACTCAGTACAAAAATGGCATCCAGCCCTGTTCTTATGAACAAGCCAGGAAAATGTCTGATGGTTTGTTTATAGTCAGCCATGTAAATTCAAAACTATTCAATATTTTACATTTTTTCAATACTTGTGCAGATGTTTATCGCCTCTTCAATAGCATTCTGATCATCATCCAGAAAAGCGATGATGATAAAAAAGTTGGTATCCGAATCAGGATCTATCAGTCCCATAATGAAAACTTTTATCCCATCTGCAACTCCTTCGGCATAAGCACCCTCGAAACCATTAAATTCAATCAGACTAATGTCATCAATCCTTTCAAAATCCATGGAAGAAGCGATGCTCATAGTGTAAGTTGAGATGTCCGAGGCATCTATTTCATCATTTTTGAAAGGAATGATGGACAATTCCATGCCATCTCCAGCAGCTGAAAATTCATCTGCAGAATTTACTGTTTCCTCAAAATCGTCTGCCAGTGAAAAAGTTATTCCGTATTCCTCCCACTCATAATATTGCTGACTGAAAGCGTATTGACTTAAAACGAAAAAAACTATCAGTGTTAAAAAACTTTTCATTGCAATAATTTTAATTTTTAAATAATGTGTGAAATTAAAAGTATTTTATAATTAATCTAAATAAACTTCAAAATTTTCTTTGGCAGAACATAAAGAAGTATTCAAATACTAAATTTTGGTTTTTCATCAGGCAAATGAGAAAAATGAACACAAAAGCGGGAAAACCATTAGTTTTGTCTGAAATGTTGAACCATCTGAAGAAATAAAGTGAAACCGGATACGAATTTGTTCGTTAATTATCAATGGTCATTTGCAGTTTTGAGCTATCTGTGATCACAAGAATATATAGCTGGCTGGATGTCAGCATAGAGATATCTTTGAAGGATCTTCTGTCAATTTGATTGGTATATTTTTAAATTGTTCCCGAAGTATTGGGATCTTTGGTACAGAATCATGCATACTTTTCACATACATATTACCGGACAGGTACAGGGAGTAGGGTTCAGGCCCTTCGTTTATGTACTCGCTTCAAAATTCGGCTTGAAGGGATGGGTGAAAAATACCATTGACGGAGTGCACATCGTCTTTAATGCAGAAAAAGCCATTGCTGATGATTTCTACAGCGCAGTGACTGAAAATGCGCCCAGGTTATCCATTATCACAAATCATCAAATGGTGCAAATTGAAGATCTGTGCTTTGCCGGTTTTGAGATCGATCACAGTGAAGGTGAAGGGAAGACCAACCTGCTCGTCACTCCTGATTTTGCCATTTGCCCTGATTGTTTTGCTGAAATGAGCGATGCCTCCAACAGAAGGTCGGCTTATCCATTTATAACCTGTACCAATTGCGGGCCAAGGTTTTCCATCATCCGTGGATTGCCTTATGACCGGCCATTGACCACCATGGAATCCTTCGATATGTGTCCGGATTGCCTTAGTGAGTACACTGATCCTGAAAACCGGCGATATTTTTCACAGACCAATTCCTGTCCTGCCTGCCCGGTTAACCTTACGATCAAAATAAAAAATGAAGTTGGCCGGTTCATAGCTGTTGACCCATCTGACCAGTCCGGTCAGATCCAAAAGATCAGTGCATTTTTGAAGGAGGGCAGGATCATTGCCATCAAGGGCATTGGCGGCTTTTTATTGGTTTGTGATGCTTCCGATCCTGAGGTGATCCGGACGCTCAGGCTACGCAAACGCAGACCCTCCAAAGCTTTTGCTGTGATGTATCCGGATATGGAAACGGTCAAAAATGAGTTCATCACACCGGATGCTGCCCTGGATCTGATGTCAGGTCCTGTTTTCCCGATCGTTTTGTTGAGGCCAAAACCCGGGGAAAAGACGGGAATATGCACTGAGTTGATCGCTCCCGGATTAGGGAAAACGGGTGTGATGGTGCCATATACTCCATTGTTTGTATTGATGATGCAGGCCTTTGGTCAACCGGTGATCGCCACCAGCGGTAATGTATCCGGCTCGCCCATTGCGTATGATAACCATCAGGCCGAAGATCTTTTGGGTAATATTGCAGATGTCATTGTGGAGAATGACCGTGACATCGTTATTCCACAGGACGATTCTGTGGTACAGTTTTCTGACAAAAGGGAAAAAAAGGTCATTTTGCGCAGATCCAGAGGATTGGCTCCCAATTATATTGATGCCGCACTGAATTTTCCGGATGAGCAGATATTGGCTGTGGGCGCAGAGTTGAAAAGTGCTTTTGCGCATTTATTCAACCGGATACTTTATGTGAGCCAATATCTCGGAGATCAAGAAACATACGAGACCAAACGCGTTTTTGAACAAAATATCCGGCATTGTATCCAATTATTCGGATCCAGGCCTCAAAAAGTAATTCATGACCTTCATCCAGGTTATCTGTCTACCTATTTTGCCCTTGAAATGTCTGAAAAAGAAGGCATTCCGAAATTTGCCATACAACATCATGAAGCGCATTTTGCAGCTGTTTTGGGCGAGCACCATTTGTTTGATGCCAGAGAGCCCGTATTAGGTGTCATCTGGGATGGGGTAGGGTATGGGGCTGATGGACAGATATGGGGAGGTGAATTTTTTGGTTATCAGGATGGAGCAATAAAAAGAATGTACCATATACCCAATTTTGATTTTATACTGGGAGATAAAATGCCCCGGGAACCACGGATCTCCGCATTGACGATTTGTAAAAATATACCTGAACTTCAGGATGTTATACGTCAGAAGTTCTCTCAAACGGAATGGTCTGTTTATCAAAAGTTGCTGGATCCGTCCGGAAATTTAAAGAGTTCAAGTATGGGGCGATTTTTTGACGCTGCAGCCTCTGTTATTCTGGGAATCGATCGTCAAACCTATGAGGGGGAAGCTGCTATGCTGCTCGAAGCGGCCGCCTCAGCTGTTTACACAGTGAATGAATCCGAAAGAACTGACTACCTTGCCGGATGGAATTTCGGCGGGGAGAATTTATCAGCGGTCATTTTGATGCGGGCACATGAAGAAAAATTGCGGGGAAAGGAACCGGGACGGATCGCACTCAACGTTCATTTAACGCTGGTCAGCCTGATCAGTAGGGTAGCTAAGAAATTGGGATACAGGCAACTGGCATTCAGTGGAGGCGTGTTTCAAAATGCTTTGATGGTAGATCTGTTGATTGAAGAACTCGGCAATGAGTTTTCCCTTTATTTCCACGAACGGCTTTCACCCAATGATGAATGTATTGCTTTCGGGCAGTTGATGCATCATTTGCACATCAGGCAATCCAAATAAAATTTGGTGTCGAACAAGTCAAATAAATTTGTCGGATCAGGCCTGAAGTCCTGACTTGTACCCATTTAGTTAAAATCAAATTATTATTATTGATATTCAATATGTTATATAAGAATATCATCAAATTTTCCGCACTAATGAATACAAATACATTTCTAATGAGATTTTGAAAATGGGTTTTGAGAATTTACTATATGAAGAAGACAGAGATTTACCATTTTCAGCTTTTGATCGGTTCAAATAAAATGATTATTAACAGTAAAAGGTACAAGTCAGGTAGGTGTATAACGCGTATCCAAAGGAATAATACAAACTTTGCGAATCTTTGCGACTCCTTCTCTGCGAACTTTGCGGTTGATGATTTTACCGCAAAGCGCGCAGAGTTTTTCGCAAAGGCCGCCAAGAATCTCTACGAAATTATTATCCAATAAATTTTATTCAGTTCAATCAAAATAAAATTTGGTTTAAGATGGGTAGAATTAATTTGCCTGGATCGGGCTGATCCATAGACTGTTATTCCCTGTTCGAGTAAAAGCGGTCCAGCAGGGAGCCGTCATTCACTTCTTTGCTTAAAGACTCGATGGTATTGAGCGGAACATCAAAAATATCGAGGATGATCAGTCCATCCAGACTGTAATTGAATTTTGGATCCACATTGAAACCGGCAATTTTGGCATTCAGCTTCAGGTATTTTTTAAGTAAAACAGGGATACCTGAGTTAACGGAATCCAATTCACCCACCAGGTTGTCCAGTTTATTGAGATCGTGTCCGTTGTTTTCAGTCAAAGCCATGATATTCTCCTTGCTGGAATGGAAGCGGTACATTTTTTTAGGTTTGATGTGTCTGGCAATTTCATCGTTGAAATAGTGTTCCGTGATGGTCCGGATGATCAGCTCCTTTGAAACTGCAGTATAGTTGTCGCTGATGCTGACCGGCCCTATCAGGTATCGGTACTGATTGTTTTTGAGCAGAAAATATAGTATACCTTTCCAAAGCAGGAACAAAGGCATTGGTTTTCTCTGGTAGTCTTTGACCACAAATGACCTGCCCAGTTCGACTGCCTGGTTCAGGATTGGTTCAAGTGGTTCATCCAACTGGAAAAGAGAATTCAGGTAAAAACCACTTCTCCCGTAGCGATACATGATCTCCTGCCCGAGTCCGAGGCGATATGCGCCAACCAGGCGTTGATTTTCATCATCCCAGATAAACAATTGATGATAATACAGATCATATTCATCAAGGTCAAGGCTGTGATTCGTGCCTTCGCCCACTTCCCTGAATGTGATTTCACGCAATCTGCCGATTTCTCTCAATATATTGGGAATCAAATTGGACGGCACACAATATACCTGGTATTCCTTGACTGTAAAAAGCAGATGACTTTTCCTGAAATACTGGATTTCTTTTTGGATCAGTTTCGGGTCAACCGGTTCTGCGATCTCTTCTGGTTTTGTTGTGGGTAAAAGGTTTTTCATATAGAAGAACTTTACTTTCCGGTTGTTTTCAAGGCCATAGGTCTTTGCTCTCAGAAAGCGGGAAAATCTTTCTGTCTGATCAAATTTTTCCTGTTCTTCCACTGGCATGGATTTGCCTATTCTGGCAGTGACAGATTTTTTTTTGAGGAAGAACAGTTCGGTAGGCAAGCTGAGATTTTTGATCGGATCCGGGATTTCCATATTGATTTTGATCATCCTTTTCCTTTTGACCTGGAAGAAAAACGGAACTACCGGAACTTTACTGTTTTTAATAAATTCTATGATGTCCAGTTTCCAGGCTTTGTCGCACATCATTCTGGAGGATGCTTCGAATGAACTTGTATTTCCTGCCGGGAAAAAACACAGAATGCCATTGTTTTGTATATGTTTTTCCGCAGATGTCTGGTCGAAGTGTTTGTTATCCAGTTCGTTATTGGCGATGAAAAACTTTTCTATGTTGGAGATCTTCCTGAACAATGGATTGGAAACCACTTTGATGTCTTTACGGACAAAAGAAATGAGCCGGATCAGTAATAGTGCATCCAGTCCGCCGAGCGGATGATTGGAGGTGATGATCACAGGCCCTGCTACAGGAATTCTCCTGAGCTCATTTTCATCAAAAATAAGTTTGATCTTCAGCTCATTGATCAGTACTTCAATAAATTCAAAGTCTGTCAACTGATGAATTTTGTCATATAAAGTATTGAGTTGATCGAAACGCAGCAATCGCATAAGGAATCGTGCAAAAAACTCACCTCCAACATATTGAAGTGCGGGATTGGATTGAACAAAGTTTTTTGGGTCGATCAGTTTTGTCATTCCGGGTTAATTTGAAACAAGAGCATCTAAAACAGATGTTAAAGTCAGATCGGGTCACAAAATACAGATATTATGCCATATAATATATGGCCGTATGTTAATTTGAAGTAAATTTTTTAATTGACCAGGCGCTGTGGTAATACTAATCGAATCGAAACCGTATAGTTAGCAGAAAACAAATTGGATGATATCTGATCCTTTTAAAAATTTGGTTCGTGGTTTATGAAATAAAAAAGGCCGGAACTTGCCGGCCTTTTTTTTCATTAAAGTTTTGAAACGAATTCTTCAATCATCTGTTCAAGTGATGGTTCACCAATACTTTGGAGATCATAATGCACCCTGGTATAAGGATGATTTATATTTACGATCCTGGAAAGGTCGATAGGCGTACCGATCACCACTGCATCGCATTTGGTGTTGTTGATGGTGGTTTCCAGGTCTTTCAGCTGTTGTTCACTGTAGCCCATTGCAGGCAGGAGGCAGCCGATGCCGGGATAAATATCAAAAGTTTCTGCAAGTTTGCCGGCAAGGAATGGTCTTGGATCGATCAATTCTGCTGCGCCGAATTTTTTAGCTGCAACAGTTCCGGCTCCGATCTTCATTCCGCCATGGGTCAAAGTCGGTCCGTCCTCCACAACCAGCACCTTTTTCCCTTTGATCAGCGAAGGATTGTCCACCCTGATCGGGGAAGCTGCATCGATCACGGTCGCTCCCGGATTCAGTCTTTCGATATTTTCTCTGACCATCTGGATGTCATCCGGTGCTGCACTGTCAATCTTGTTGATGATGATGCCGTCAGCGAGTAAAACATTCACTTCGCCCGGATAATAGAGACTTTCATGCCCCGGTCTCAGCGGGTCAACCAATGTCAGGTAAAGGTCTGCATGATAGAAAGAGAAGTCATTATTGCCTCCGTCCCAAAGGATCACATCGCAACCATCAGGATCATTTTCAGCTGCTCTAAGGATTGCTTCATAATCCACACCAGCGTAAATTACATTACCCCTGACGATGTGCGGCTCATATTCTTCCATTTCTTCGATGGTGCATTCATGTTTTTCGAGATCTTCCAGCTTGGCAAAACGCTGAACTGCCTGTTTCGCCAGATCGCCGTAAGGCATGGGGTGTCTGACAGCAACCACTTTCAGGCCTTTTGCCATGAGCAATTCGATCACTTTGCGAGTGGTCTGGCTTTTGCCGACACCGGTCCTGACAGCAGTGATGGCGATCAAAGGTTTGGTGCTTTTGATCATGGTGTGTTCTGTGCCCAGCAGCATATAGCTGGCACCTGCTGCATTGACTTTGGCGCTGAGAGACATCACTTTGTTGTAAGTGACATCACTGTAGGAGAATACACAGAAGTCAACCTTATGCGTCCTGATGAGTTCAGTCAATTGTTCTTCGGCAAAAATCGGGATCCCTTCCGGATATAGTTTTCCTGCCAGGACTGCAGGGTATTTTCTGCCGTCAATGTCGGGGATCTGGGCTGCTGTAAATGCCACAACTTCATAAGCTTCATTGTCCCTGAAAAAGGTGTTGAAATTGTGAAAGTCCCTTCCCGCTGCTCCGATGATGATCACTTTCTTCTTTGCCATAATCCAAATATTTTTTTGTTATTTACGAATAAAATCAGGGTGATTCCAATTTAACTTTTGAAAATAAATAATGCCCCAAATATAATTCTTATTTCCGGATCTCAGAAGTGTCTGGTCAAAATTTTCAGTTAAAATAGATGTATCTGTTCATATTGTTGTGATAAGATTGTTTTGTGCAGGTAATCAAACCTTTCGAATTGCTGAAGTGTTCGCATCTTGTCACTGCATTGTTGTAAAGATTTAACCACTACGTGGCAAAGATCTGGTGGGTTGTAATGTAATTATTGTGCTTTCAATACTTTTTGTGAACTCTGTGATTGGATTCAGGTTTTTAAAATCGTGAAAATCCTGAAAAACAGACATCTGTATTAACAATTTTCAATGTTTTTGAAAAACGATAGTCAACACATTGAAATATAGACTCAAAGTCATTCTTTTGATAAATCGGCGAATTTCTGATACAGGCAGATAAACAAGATTTTTTTTACTTCAATTGGCTTGCATTATTATTTTTGCACAAAAAAAAGATGATACAGCGTATACAAAGCCTTTACCTTTTGCTCGCGGCAGGATCCTTCGGAAGTTTGTTCGGCTTGCCTTTTGTTACCATAGAAACAGAAATGGACGGTTACCTGGCCAACCAATCTTTTGAAATACAGGATCATATTGTATTGACCGTATTGACATTGGCAGGTGCTTTGCTGGCTTTTCTGGCAATTTTTTTATTCAGGAAAAGGCGTCTCCAGATTCTGTTCAGTTACCTGGCCCTGATCACCGGTCTGCTGGCCATTCCGGTCAGCGCATGGTTTCTGTTGACTAACGATCTTCCGGATCAAAATTCGATTGCTGCCCTAAGCGTATCATTGGGACTTTATATTCCGGTAGTAATCGCCGTTCTGATCTTTCTGGCCATCAGGCACATCAAAAAGGATGACAAGATCGTCAGGTCAATGGACAGGCTCCGTTAATTGCGTTATATCAGTTGCTAGCCTGTTTGGCCAAAAGGATGAGTGTAAAGATCGTCATAGCCTGAGCAAGTGAATCACTGATCACCTTTGACCAGTCGGTTTCTTTGGCTTCCTTGCCTTCAGGTGTTATTTTCACAGGTTTTTCGCCAACCTTGATGACTGAACCTTTTCTGACTTTCGGATAGGCAGTGAACAGAAAATAATTACGGGATTTCTGGATTTCACCACTCGGATGCTCCACATAAACTTCATTTTTAGAACCGTTCCCAGCTATTCCACCCGTGTATTGCTTGATATAGAAAGCAGCGTTTTTGGACTCATGATAAGGTACATTGATACCTCCGGGATTTTGCAAAAGCTTATCTGAATAGATCTCATTGGCTTTGGTCGCTCCGGTGATGGTCACAAAGTCTCTGATTTTCGGAACATGTATGATGTCTCCGTTTTTGAGGATGTAGTTGAATCTGGAATTTTTATCTTCCATTGCATCCTTGAGATTGAGCACAATATAGCCTAGACTGTCTTCTGCTCTGAAAAGTGTCGCTCCTTCGGGAAAAGCGAGTTCTGTCAATCCACCGGCATTCCTGATCATGTCAGCTATCCTTTCCTGTTTGCCGGTAACGGTATAGATTCCTGGAAAGCCAACTTCACCGGTGATCTCCACATCGCGCATCAGTTCAAACTCAGGCACGAACCGCACTTTTACGTGGTCATAGGGTTCCAGCAGGTATTCCTTGTTTTTGTACTCATCAGAACTGTAATCCCTGGTATAATCCAGCTTTGCGATGGTGATCTCCGTTGGTGTGTTTTCCCTGATCAGCACCCTTGATACTTCAATATTTTTGGTGGAAGCTGCCAGTTTGAAGCCTCCGGCCAAAATGATCAGGTCACCGAGCGTCATTTTATTGCCGTACTGGAATTCTCCCGGATTATTGACCGGGCCTGAGATCTTGACCGTAGTTTTTTCACTGAACAGGTTTTTAGAGAGAATTTCCAGGCGGTCAAAAGGCTCTAATCGGATGTTTTGCGGAAAAGCCTTTGTGGTGTCCAGCCTTTCAAGATTGACCCTGATGTATTGCTTCTCGTTGGGTTTCAACGGATCTGAGCGATGGATGAATGCGATATCTGAAGCATCTCTTGCCAGTCCGCCAGCCAGCAGTATCGCATCTGAAATGTACATTCTGCGTGAGAAATCATAATTGTGTCTACCCGGAAGGCGAATGGCGCCTTCAACGGTAATATAGCCATCGTCCAGAAAGCGGTTTTTAGCCCAGATGGTCAGGGTATCCCTGTCAGCCATCAGCAGATCGGTCTCTGTACCTTTTTGGGCAAGGATCTCATCGAGGTTGAGTCTGATGTACCTGCTGGTTCCATCCTGATTTTTCCTCAGCAAAAATGCAAAATCCGTCATTGATTCTTCTTTCAGGCCAGCCATTCCAAGCAAACCGGACATCCGCATGCCCAGTATCCGTTCATACCGGCCGGGGTTGCGAACCTCACCCTGAACAACAACAAAATTGCGTGCAGTTTCGATGATGCGTGCAACAAATATGATATCACCGTTTTGAAGCGGAAAATCAGTTTTGGATTTGATGAGCTGGTTGTAATTGATGTCAGTTAGTTTTTTGTTGTCGTTAACATACCTTTCGAGCTGTATCCTGTCCCGGTTCGCATCTTCAGTGAGCCCGCCAGCATATTCAATTAGTCTGACGGCCCCTTCTCCGGTTCTCAGTTCAAACCGGGCATTACGCCGGGCAGCGCCCCGGATCTCAACGATTTCCCTGGCAACTGGTACATGTATGATGTCTCCGTCCTCGAGGAAAATATCAGACATTTTGGAAGGATTGGCCAGATAAGCATACAGGTCAAAATCCTTTACCTTGCCGTTCGCGCCGATCAGCCTGATGTTTCGGACACTGCCGTATTCCATGATGCCGCCGGTGTACCTGAGCGCATCCAGGATATTGTGCGTGGCAGAAAAACCGTATGCCCCGGGTTTTTCTACCTCTCCGAAGATCGAAACTGTGATCTTCCTTGAAGATTCCAGCGATACATTAAAATCACCTTCCGTAAATCTGAAATAAACTGCCAGCCGTCCTTTGATCTTTTGCCTCGCCTCGGAAAGTTTCATGCCTTTGACAAAAATTCTCTGCCTGGCGTCGATCAGTTCAATGTATCCGCTTTTGCTGACTACAAAGGACTTATCAAATTGTGCATCGCGTGACCAGATCGAAACAGAAAGCACATCCCCGGGTCCTAATATATAATTTTCACTGATCACCACAGGTTCATCGGTCCGGTCTATAGCCATGTTGATGAACTGATGTCCGTAGAGTGGGGGTTTGGTAACCAATGTATCTGTCCTGGTGGAATCTGCGTTCAGTTCTTTTTCTGATGTTAAGGATTTATTTTTTCCGGTAAAGGCAGTGATAGTGACTGGTTCTTTTGTAAGTCCGTCTGATTTCTGTGTTTTTGCTTCTTTA
Source organism: uncultured Saprospiraceae bacterium (assembly GCA_964594045.1). Classification (GTDB taxonomy): domain Bacteria; phylum Bacteroidota; class Bacteroidia; order Chitinophagales; family Saprospiraceae; genus UBA2365. The sequence goes on from CAZQKR010000011.1 coordinate 31,546, forward strand.
TCCGCTTCCAGTTGACCAATGATCTGTCGAACTTTTTCGATCTGAACAGATGAAGCAAACTGCAGGCTGTCCGGGTTGATATTGTTTTGGATAAGTGCAGTCCGCACCTCTTCTTCAGTCAGACCCCGTTTTTGCAATTCACCTTGCGCCTGGAAACCGATCAGGGCCGGGTTTTGTGCCAAAAGAAGTGAAGAGGAAGCGATCAGCAACATGATATGTAAAGCAAATTGTTTGATCAGTCTCATTTTAAATGGAAATTTCACTTTTAGTTTCCAGGAAATGGCATTGAATTGTTTCCGGAATCCCGGAAAGCCTTCCTGATTTTTTTAAATACCAAAATTAACATAATCAACAGTAGTTCAATGACAGATGCACATGGTTTTATGTGGAAATGATCATTTTTCATTGAAAATTTCCATTTTGCAGTCGAAAATGCCGGGTTTTTGAAAGATTTTGAATGCCTGTGTGACCATTCTGGTACGATGTCTTTCAAGGTCATGAACCGTGATACTGTTGCTGATAATAATTCAGGTACTCACCGGAGATGATGTTTTCCAGCCAACCGGGATTTTGGAGGTACCAGTCAACTGTCATCTCCATTCCCTTTTCGAATGAGGTCTCCGGTTTCCAGCCCAGTTCATTTTTTAGTTTAGAAGCATCGATGGCATAACGCTTATCATGTCCCGGTCTGTCTTTGATGAAAGTGATCAGTTTTTTGGCTGTTCCGGGAGTTTTTCCCAGTTTATGATCCATTATATCACAAAGGATATGAAGCAATTGCAGGTTGGTTAGCTCGTTATCACCACCGATGTTGTACGTCTCGCCTGCTTTTCCTTTATGAAAAATGAGGTCAATTGCCCGAACATGATCTCCCACCCAAAGCCAGTCCCTGACATTTGAACCGTCGCCATAGACCGGAAGCGGTTTTTCCTGAATGATGTTATTGATCATCAGGGGAATAAGTTTCTCAGGAAACTGGTACGGGCCGTAATTGTTGGAGCAATTGGACAACACCACCGGTAAACCGTAGGTGTGGCCGTATGCCCTGACAAAATGGTCTGCACTCGCTTTTGAAGCAGAATAGGGAGAACGAGGGTCGTAAGGGGTACTTTCGGTGAACTTGCCTTCGGAGCCCAGGCTGCCATAGACTTCATCGGTGGATATCTGGTAAAACAGGTGTGTGCCGGAAGCCCAGTATTTTCTTGCAGCATTGAGCATATTGGCTGTTCCGACTACATTGGTCTGAATGAATTCCAGAGGGTTGGTGATGGAACGATCGACATGAGATTCCGCCGCGAGGTGTAAAACGGCATCGACCTGATGTCTGGAAAACAGCTCCTGTATGGCTGTTTCGTCAGCGATATCGGCCTTTTCAAAACAATAATTGGGAGCACCTTCCAGGTCTGACAGGTTTGCCAGATTGCCGGCGTAGGTCAGTTTATCCAGGTTGATGATCCTGTATCCGGGATATTTGTGAACGAAATGTCTGACGACATGAGAACCGATAAAACCGGCGCCACCGGTGATCAAAATGGATTTTTGCATGTGAATTTTTTATTGATGAATGCGCATTGGTCCTGCCCTGATCCAGACGTCATGATCCGGTTACAGGATCGTTGCATTAGGGCAAAATTAGAAAAACAATCGAATTTGATGTTATTAAGGAGGTTTAAAAAGAAGTATCCGAATGAAGTAAAGAATTCCTGGGTCTATAAATTCTCAACAATCGGAAGTAATCATGCACCAAAGTTCCTGTTCTGGAAAAATTCCCGGAGTGTGATCCGTTCTTTTTGCCTCAACTGACCAAACAATGTTTTACATTATTCAATTCATATCAGGTGATCATTTACATTCTGAACCATTAATTACTGCCTGTATTTTGTCACACACCCGAAATTTAACCACAGGCATCAGCCATCTGATGATCAATTTTAAGAATCTGCGCAAAAAATCGGGATCTTTTGGAATGATATTGGGATGACGATCTTTATTCCAATTGATTATAGTAATTGAGCAAACGGATCATATCATCCTTGTTTTTATGGGAGAGACCTTCTTTTTTCATAAAATCCATAACCAATTTGCTTTGATCACTCATAGCTTCCAAAAGTTGGCTTTTTTTATCCAGCCTCAACATTTGTTCACCATTTTGCAGATACAGCTTTGTCTTGATTTGCAATTGGTCATTTTTATTTCCTGTACCCAAAACCACATTATAGTTGGCATAAATCCTGCCGGTTTCATATTTGACAAGCAGGCCGATCTTTCCTTTTACCTTTACTTCAAAAAACCCCTTTTGTATGTTCCTGCCCTTCAAATAATATTTATATACAAAAGTTTTTCCGGGCATGATGATTTCAGCAATCCGCTCTGGTTCACCGATGACGTAAGTGTTGTCATTGATTTTGAATAGCATTTGTTCCATGAATACATGATAACGCATCATGATCCCTGATATGATGTCACCGTTTTTTAAATAAACATCCGACAATTGCCAGTCATCCATATATGGAGAACCTTCAACACCTCCGGGCAGATCATTTTCCATATAAATAATGTTATATCCCGGTGGCGCCTCAATCCTCATATTCTGAGCGTGAAGGGCTGCAGGCAGGGTCAACCAGAAAAAAATCAAAATTAAAAATGGAAACTGCTTATACATGATATTTACTTTTAAGGTCAATTTGTACAAACGCTAAATTACATTATTTTAGGCAAGGTTAGGACAACAGGATATAAAAATAGTAGATCACCCGATTTGAACCATCTAAAATGAAAAATCTCCTTACAACATTTTACAACTCCGCAAACAGATTGTGATTTTAGAAGCTCCCAAAAAGCAAAAAATCGTCAAACCTTATCATAACAATATACTAGATCAGCATCCCAGACCAATTTATTAAAATGAAGTTGTTGAAAAATGGATCTTAATGCTTGCAAACATATTACTGACGAAGCAAAGCTTATCAGCACTTATCAGGCAAGCTTGTCAGTATCTGCGATACTGACGATGCTCAGCCTGTCAGTATTTATAATACTGACGAATGCTGACGATGCTAAGCATATCAGCACTTATCAGGCAAGCTTGTCAGTATCTGCGATACTGACGATGCTCAGCATGTCAGTATTTATAATCCAAAAAGGGCTTCGCCCTGACTTTTGCTGCCCGCCACTTCGTGTTCCTTCCCTGGAATATGCACCGGATATTCACCTTTCAGGTTCGGCCAGTCATTTACGGCTATCAACCTAATTCTTAAACAACTCCAATGTCAATTCAACACATACAAACCGATATTGAATCAATTTTTTTCCGGACAATTATACATTTTAGCCGTAAATAATGATACTTTCACTTTCATTTAACAGCTCTTGAATTCGTGATCTTAATTTCCCATACGGATCAGCAAAGAGCCAAAGATCAGTTGAGGAAAAGTAGTTTTCCTGACTGTAATAAAACGTTCGTCATTATGAAAAAGCAATTAATTTTCATCATTTTGTTCATACTGTTCATCTCATCTATATCTGCACAATTACCCATAGGGAAAGCGAAAATACCAAAACCAGATTACACCGTTTACGTCAATCCATTGATTGGCACCAGCAAAATGGGACATGTTTTCCCTGGAGCAACAGCGCCGTTCGGCATGGTTCAGCTGAGCCCCCAGACCAACTTTGTTCCGATGTTTCATGGAGACGGGAGATACAACCCGGAAACTTATGCCTATTGTGCCGGTTACCAGTATAGCGACTCCACAATCATCGGTTTCTCCCATACCAATTTCAGCGGCACTGGCCATTCAGATCTTGGAGACTTGCTGATCCTGCCTGTTACAGGAAATCTTGTATTTGATCCCTTACAGACCAAAGAAAGCAACGAGGCATATTATTCCGTATTTTCACACGAGGAAGAAATCGCCACACCGGGATACTATAGCGCACAATTAAAAACCTTTGGCATCAAAGCTGAATTGACCGCAACAGAAAGGGTAGGCTTCCACCGGTACACTTTTCCGGAAAGCGCTGAATCACATATACTGTTGGACATGATTTATAATGTATATCACCATGACAGTAAAAATGTATGGACTTTTATCCGGGTGGAAAACGATTCATTGATCACGGGTTACCGGCAAACCACCGGTTGGGCACGAGACCGAAAAGTCTTTTTTGCCATTCGTTTTTCCAAGCCTTTTAAAAGTTATGGCCATCGCAAATACGATCAGCCGGGTTACAACGGTTTTTACAGGAGATTCAACGAAGCTGAAAACTTTCCGGAAATGGCAGGGAAGAACATCCGCGCTTATTTCAGCTTCGATACCGGGGAAGGTGAAAAAATCCAGCTCAAAGTAGCCCTTTCGGGAGTAAGTTCAGCCGGTGCTTTGGCCAATCTGGAGGCAGAAATTCCCCATTGGGATTTTGACCTGATCAAAAAACAAACCAATCAGAAATGGAATTCGGAACTATCTGCAATTGAAGCGAAAATGTTGACAGAAACCGAAATGACCAGCTTTTATACAGCCATGTACCATACCTGTCTGTCTCCGGTCATTTACGAAGATGCAGATGGGCAATACCGTGGCCTGGACCAGAATATCCACAGATCGGAAGACTTCACGAACTATACAATTTTTTCTCTGTGGGACACCTACAGGGCTTTGCATCCGCTGTTCAATATCATCCGGCCAAAGCGAAACAACGATATGATCAAAAGTATGCTGGCGCATTACGACCAGAGCGTACATCGTATGCTGCCGGTCTGGAGCCATTATGCCAATGAAAACTGGTGTATGATAGGCTATCACGCTGCTTCGGTCATTGCAGATGCGATCGCCAAAAATGTAGGAGATTTTGACAGACAACATGCTCTGGAAGCTTGTGTCAGTACGGCCAATGTACGGTATTTTGACGGGTTGGGGGATTACCTGGATCACGGTTATGTTCCGGATGACAAAAGCCATTCTTCTGTCTCCAAAACCCTTGAATATGCATATGATGACTGGTGTATTGCTCAGATAGCCCGCAAATTGGGTAATACGGAAACTGATGCCACTTTCTCGCAGCGGGCAGGATTTTACCGGAATGTGTATGATCCGGTCATTGGCTTTATGCGGCCAAAATTAGCTGACGGGAGCTTCAGAAAAGAGTTCGACCCGATGGATACCCATGGGCAGGGATTTATTGAAGGGAATGCATGGAATTATGGATTATACGTTCCTCAGGACCTGCCGGCAATGATCGGGATGATGGGAGGAAAGAAAAGGATGGAATTGAAGCTGGATTCGCTTTTTACCATGCAGATCGAAGACAGATACATTGAGCAAAATGAAGACATCACCCGGGATGGTATCATAGGCAATTATGTCCATGGAAATGAACCAGGACACCATATTCCTTATTTGTACAACTGGACCGGCAATCCGAAAAAAACACAGGCCAGAGTAAGAATGATCATGGACAGCATGTACGGGGCAACTCCGGATGGGCTGTGTGGCAATGATGATGCCGGGCAAATGAGTGCATGGTATATTTTCAGCGCACTGGGCTTTTATCCGGTTACGCCGGGGTCAACTGAGTATGCTTTGGGCAGCCCGCTGGTCAGGGAAGCCAAAATTCACCTGGAGAATGAAAAAACGCTGGTTATCAGGGCTGAAAACCAGGGCAGGGAAAATGTTTTTGTGGACAAAGTCTGGGTCAACGGAAAGGAATTAAAGGGTAACATCCTGTCACATGAGCATATCATGAATGGAGGAGAAATAGTCTTTGTCATGAAATCCAGATGATGATCCTTCAGGCAATGGTCCTGTTGACTTCATCTTTGCCCGCTAAACGATCATCTTCAGTGAATTTTTCCTGATCAATTTCCGGGTGCTGAATATTTGCTTGTAGAGTTCTGACTGTCAGTTTGATCCTTAGTTCATGATTTTCTCAAATTGAGCAATGACCAATCTATCAGCAACGGCTTTTTCTACCGTTTTTTTGTATCCCAGTTTTTCATAGAGTTTGCAGGCTGGCAGATTTTCACTGCCTGTACTGACAATGATCTTTGAAATGTTAAATCTGAGTGACTCTATTTCTTTGATCATTTCAGTAGCAATTCCTCTTTTGAAATACAATGGATCAACAGCTACACGATGTATATCGAGAACAGTATCAATTATTTTAAATGAAATTATGCCAACCAGTTGATTGTCAATTTTATACCCGAAAAATATTTCCCCGCAATGGAGGATGTCTTCCTCATCATCCTTAAGTCCCGGAATATCAAAAAAATTGATCAACCTGGCTTCGGCCAAATAGCTTTCTTTCATCAACCTGACGATGTCTGATCTTTCCCGGATATTACTTGTATCTAATCTCACGATCATTTTACCTACCCATTTCAGTACTTAAATTAAATGACTTTTCAAAGCAGTGTTCAAATATAAAAGTCAAAAACTGTCCATCATATATATTTTTAATCTGACAGTTAATTGCCTAAGGATGCCAGATTATAACCCATTTTAAAGTGAGTTTCAAACGCCGGTATGGGGTAAAACATGCAGTGTTTATTTTTTCGGGAAACGTATAAAATACCCAATGCAAGTGCTTATTACCCAAATCTAAGGCAGAGCTAAATTATGCTATCAATTCACAACTTCTGCTTTTGCAGCCTGCAGTACCTCCTTCTTATTTCCATCGATTTTGTTTACAAAAGCGACCACTTCACAATTTTCAGGGATCCACAAACCCTCTTCTACAGGTAATGTAAATTCAAAACTTTTATTGACCACCTGATTCGCTTTAAAGCCTGTGCTGATCTGATCACCCTTGAAATCTGTGAGCATTCTCCTCATGACGTGTTTGTGCGTATATGCCGGGATCACCACAGTCTGGTTGACCTGAGCATCGACGATATTGCTTTCTGTGATGGCAACGGTCAGGTTGAAGTTGCCGGTCAGATCCTGAAGCGGTAAACAGCCCACATCGATCCTGAGCTTTCTCGATGCGGCATCGTATTCCGTATTCAACTCAATGTTCAACTGATGTGGCTTGGCCAGTTCACCTTCAATGATGCCCGCCCAACGATTGATACCGATAAAAGCCAGTTCTTCATCGATCTCGACGCGGTTGACTGCGATGGCAGGTTTGCCCCACCATGGTTTCAGATAATTTTCCAGCGCCCTGGATTCAGTGGTTCTGAAGTCGTACTTGCTGTCGGGCAATGGTTCTGTGTCAAAATCGCCATGCACAGCCATGATGACGAGTTTTCCTTCATAAAGTGCATCCAGGTCTTCCAGCATGGCCGCACCTGAAGGACAATTGGGGCATCTTACACCAGTGAGTTCCTCGACCAAAATGATCCTGTTGGATTCAGGTGCCGTAAATGGCGGAACCATTACATCAATTTCAGTACAGGAATAAATTGATACCAGGAGGAAGAAAAGCAATAAATATCTTTGGATCATGATCATTGTTTTAAGTTTTGTAAAGATTTCTTTAAAACGTTCAGAAACTTGAACTGACAGCCAGTTTAATACCGCTGAAAGCCGGTTCCAGTCTGCATACACCACCTGCACAGACGATTCCCTCCACTTGTTTGACATACCGCAGTGAATATCTGTTGGAACCACTGATATAAGTCACGCCAACTGTTGGGTAGAGCAGTTTAACCGCATCCCCGTTTTCATCCTTAGGCGATTTATCAGAAGGCACCAGATTGTACATTCCGGACAATTCGAATGCCCAGTGAGGTGCAAGATTGTATTCAGTCATTCCAAATATCCAGGAGCCAAAATCCTCTTTGGTATACATATACTGGCCTTCGATCCTGACGGACTGTTGTTTTTTGACCCTGTACTGAAAATCAAAGAAAGGAGTGATGCTGTTGAGCAGCGGAACCTGTGGTTTGACCTCATAGATCTCCTGATTGTATTGCTGCCACTGCAAACCGGTGATCAATCTCCAGTCGCGGCCTTTTTTATAAAGGAATTCTGTATAGATCTCCCGGTAGAGCAACAGGTCATCCAGTCTGTTGATCTGGGAATAATTGATGTTGATGCTGGCGTTTTTGTTGAAGGAGTATTTGGCATCCAGCTGGTAGGCCATTTCGCTGAGCAGCTGCGTGGCTGGGGCATATCTTGCTGTCAGGCGGTATGCATTGACCCTTGACATCGGCGGAATGAAGTTCATCAGTCCTTGTGTCAGAGACAATTCCGGGCTCACCCTGAAGTCAAAATTCTCCGTTCGCTTGACTTCTGCAGTGATGCCCAGTCCTTTGCTGCCGTAACTGAGGCTTCCGTACAGTACCGAACCGGGTTCCTGAACATACTTTCCGGCAGTCTGACTGCCTGAGATACTGGTTTTGAGCGCATTGGGATCGTAGAACACCTCCGGAGATTTATAGGCGCCTTCCAGATACATGCCCCACGGGCCATAGCTCATGGTTGCGTAGACAGAACCTGCGTAAGTGTTGTATTTCAAATTCTCGATCCGGTCACTACCGATGTAAGCCCTCAGCGTATTGACCATATTTTCCATGGTGCCTTCTGCGTAGGTGCGGTTGACAATTCCGAATCCGGGTGCGATGGTAAATGGTTTTTCTTCACCTATGCTAAAGAATCCATCCACGCTGGCACCTTTGATGATCGCCGGGTAACTGGAGAACAGGTTTTTTTGCCTGCCGGAAAATCCCTTGACGGACCATTGATCATTGAACATATACTTCAGCGCCACACCATATAATGCATTGTCAATGAAAAGCGGTCTTTCTTCATAAGCCCTGTAGATGATCCCGCTGCCGATCTGGTCGTATATATGTCCCGCCTGGATTTCGAGGTCCTTGATCTGTTTGCGGATGAACCAATGGCGTATACCCTGATCAGAATATGCGCTGTTGGGTTCCCTCAGGTTGGAGTTGTGGAATGCATCAAATCGGATGCCCATGGTCCATGTTCCTATCTGGTAACCCATTTTGACCCAGGCTTCTCCGCCAAAAAGTAAATTGTCATATTGCGGAATGCCGCTTGCGCCGATCAGTGAATCGCGCATGAAAAAATTGGCATTGGATTCCAGACCACCGGAAAAAACGCCCTGATCCTGGGAAATTCCCTGACTGACTGAGATCCAGCACAACAACAAAAAGAAAAAAGATTTGTAATTGAATGTCATCATAGATTCGATTTATGAAAATTAGACCGGAAAAATTGAACGAACGCAAGTATTTTCCTAACATTGCACTTTACTTTTTACCGGCAGGATATTCAACTTTGATCTGGTTAAATATCTGTTAATTGCCGGGCAGGATGTAACTTAAAGCTGAAATTTTACTTTTAAGAGTTAGCTTTGAGTTGAGTTTGTGCAAAAATAATGCAATCATGAGATTGAACTCACAAATTGCAGCTTAAATTTAGTCAGGCCGATTGCATACAGCCAAAAAAACAGATACTGACAATTTATTAACCGGAGAATTAATTTATAAAATTTTTACTAAATGAAGAAAATGATTCAATTGCTGACCGTATTCCTGCTGACTGTTATGGCTTATGGAATTGCCTCGGCACAAAAAAGCATTCCGTCCGTTGACCTTAAAAATCTGGACGGCCAGGTGATCAACACCAACACATTCATACAGAACGGAAAGATCACCGTGCTCAGTTTTTGGGCGACATGGTGCACACCATGCAAAAGAGAGCTGGAGATCTACCATGAAATATATGATGACTGGGTTGAAAAATATGATCTGGAAATAGTTGCCATCACCATTGACAACGCCAGGCAACTCCCCAAGATCAAACCGCTGGTTGCACAGCAGGGCTGGGAATTCACTATACTGAGCGATGTCAATCAGGATCTGATGAAGCAGCTCAATTTCACATTTATACCCCAGACCTATATCCTGGACAAGGAAGGCAAAGTGGTCTTTGATCACAGTGGATTTGCTCCCGGAGATGAATATGAAATGGAAAAAATATTGGATGAGCTGATGAAATAAACACCAGAAATCACCCCTTTTACTTTCGGAACCAAAAATGATTGATCCCAATTCATAATTACAAACACAGCGTTCAGAGGTGTTCATAATAAAAAGACGTGAACAAATGCTTGTTCACGTCTTTTATTTTAGCATAGGAAGTATCAGGATAATAGTATATAAACCATATGAAATCAACAAATTGGATCAATCTTCTTCATCTACATCCGCTTCATCTTCCAGTTCTTCGTCTCCGTAATCTTCCTCCTCCACTTCTTCAATATCGTCTACTCCTTCGAACTCGTCAGTGTCATACTTTTCGGAGTAATCCATTCTGACTTCATCCCTCAGGATACCATCTTCATTGTAATCATCGTCGTCACGGACGATCTCCTGCGCTCTCTTTCTGGTCATTCTCACCAGATAATAGATATCCGGTGTTTCAAACAGCAATGCGCTGACAAATTCGCCCTTTGCATTTTTGAATGTGATCAGGTGTCTTTCAAAACCGTTAGGGTATTGAAGTTTGATCTGTTCCTGTATTTCAACATCCAGTTTTTCAAAATCCTTTATAACTCTTGGTTTGCTCATGGTCTGTATTTTATCTTTTATTTTTTGGCTTCAATACTTTTTGTGGTGGTCGGAACCGCAAGAAGACGGTTTTTGTCAATCAATCCGCCTGTAACCACACATATTCCGTAGGTTTTATTCTGAATACGAATAAGCGCTTTGTCAATATCTGAAAGATGTTTTTCATTCCGTTCACGATAGGATATCAGATAATCCATCTGTGATTCATAGCTGGTATTGTCCAGACTGTTCTCATCCTTACCGTTTTCAGTAAGTTCTCTGAGTTGTCTGTCGAACTCCTGGATCTGGGCGATCGTTTTTTCCCGTTTTTGAAGCAACAGCGTTTCAAATTCCCTGAGTTCCTCGTCGCTGAAATAATTACTTGGTCTTTCCATATTATTCTTCTTCAAAGTAAAATTTAATAGGTTTTTTTTCAAACCCTTCGATGGGTTTCAGCGGGATCTTTTTACTTTTTTTCCTCACAGGTTTGAATTTCCCGCGGTCATCGAAGTCATCCAACTGTTTTTTGAATTTCTTGACTTTCTTCATCTTAGAACTATATTATCCTCTTGGTTAATCGAGTTGTAAAAACTTAGAATTGAACTATTTACAATAAACAAAAATATGTATACGAAAAATTAAAAAATTGATTTACCCGGTGAAAATAAGATTTTTATATGTTTACTTTCCAGTTAATAACTTCTGTTTTTAACGCATTTTGAAATATGGCTCAAATATATTTTAAGAATTCTGAAATATCATAATATTCTTTTTAATAATATGTGTTTTTTACCATCCCAATATATATGCAAAAACAAGTGGTGCAACGATTGACGCATCTGATTCGATGATAAATTTGGGTGTATCAATACCGAGTTTGCCCCAGGTGATCTTTTCATTCGGTACAGCGCCTGAATAGGAGCCGTAACTGGTCGTACTGTCCGATATCTGGCAAAAATAACTCCAGAAGGGTGTATTGGTCAATTCCATATCCTGATAAAGCATAGGTACTACACAGATCGGGAAATCGCCGGCTATGCCACCGCCGATCTGAAAGAACCCGATGCCTTTGTTTTTGGTCTGCTCCGTATAATAACCGGCCAGAAATTGCATGTATTCTATTCCGGATTTCATGGTTGACGCTTTGAGCTCGCCTTTAATACAGTAACTGGCAAAAATATTTCCCATGGTGCTGTCTTCCCAGCCAGGTACGATGATCGGCAGGTTTTTCTGAGCTGCAGCCAGCATCCAGCTGTCTTTCGGGTCTATTTCATAATACTGTTCCAAAACTCCGGAAAGCAACAGCTTATACATATACTCATGTGGAAAATACCGCTCGTCTTTATCTTCTGCCTCCTTCCAGATTTTGTAAATATGCTTTTGCAATCTTCTGAATGCCTCTTCCTCAGGAATGCAGGTATCTGTAACGCGGTTGAGACCGCCTTCAAGCAATTCCCATTCTTCTTCGGGAGAAAGATCGCGATAATGCGGGATACGCTTGTAATGGTTATGTGCAACAAGGTTCATCAGGTCCTCTTCAAGATTTGCACCGGTACAGGATATGATCTGCACTTTGTCCTGCCTGATCATTTCTGCAAGCGAAACACCCAGTTCAGCCGTGCTCATCGCACCTGCCAGGGTGATCATCATTTTATTTCCCGAATCGAGCTGATTTTCATACGCTTTTGCTGCATCCACCAGCGCAGCAGCATTGAAATGCCTGTAATGATGTAAGATGAATGCTGAAACCGGACCTTTGCTATTCATGATGTTAGATTTATGAAGTGGCTAAAAAAGATTAATGTAACTTTATGAAAGGGATTTATTGTTTTTTGGACAATTCAAATTTGTAGCTCAGCATTTTATAATACAATTTGGCTACCAGAAACTGAGGTGCATGCAATGTGTCAATGGGTGCCAGTTCAACGATATCGAAGCCGGCCACATGCTTCTGGCTGAAAACCATCTTAAGGTACCTGAGTAGTGTGTACCACTTCATGCCGCCTGGCTCCGGAGTTCCCGTCGCCGGCATGATGGAAGGGTCAAGCACATCAAGATCTACCGTAATGTACACATCGTCGGTCATTTGATCGATGGATTTTTGCATCCAGTCAGATCGATCGTTTATTTCGTGTGCAAAATAAACCTGATCATAATTCATATGTTCCTTTTCCGAAACATCCATGCTTCTTATTCCGACCTGCACCAGATTGGTTGTTTTCGATGCCTGAAAAACTGCGCAGGCATGGTTGTATTTCGTTCCGAGATATTCAGGTCTTAAATCTGCGTGTGCATCGATCTGAAGAACGGTGAGCCGGTCAAATTTTTCATGATACGCCTGGATCAAACCAATACTGACCGAATGCTCTCCTCCGAAAAAAGTCAGGAACTTTCCCGTTTTCAACAACTCCCTTGTATTCTTCAGCACCATATCATACATTTCTTCAGGTGTGCTGAAATTCTTCAGTGAAGGCAGGATATGCACTCCCTGCCTGTAAACTTCCGAGTCGGTTTCTATATCGTAAAGCTCCATGTTTTCGCAGGCTTCCAGGAACATTTCAAATCCTTTGTCCGCACCCTTTCCCCATGTGGACGTTCCGTCATAAGGTATGGATTGCAAAAATATTCTTGCCACATCTTTTTGTGCAAATTCAGGTTCAATTCCGCCAAAAGTCCTGGCAAGACTTTTATCCAAATTGCTATTCATATCCCAGAATATTTAACATCTCTTCCACGCTCTGTTCACTTCGGTAGAGTTTGTCCACAAAATTTCCTTTTTCGTCTCGGTCCACGATAATGTATTTTGGCGCAGGTATCAGGCAGTGTTTGATCCCGCCATATCCGCTGATCGAATCCTGGTAGGCGCCCGTGTGAAAAAACCCGAGATAAAGCGGCTCCGGATCATCGTCCTTATATTCCGGCAGGTGAATCTGCTGGTTCATGTCTTCGGAATTGTAATAGTCAGACCGGTCACAACTGATCCCGCCGATGCTCACCCGTACATAGGGACTGTTCCACTTATTGACAGGAAGCAGAATGAACTTTTCAGCCAGCGACCACGCATCGGGAATCGTGTTCATGAGGCTGTTATCGATCATATACCAAAGTTCGGCATCATTCTGTTGTTTCTGTTCCAGAACTGAAAAAATGGTGGCGCCGCTCTCTCCCACCGTATATTTGCCGAATTCTGTATAAAGATCCGGGTCGGGTATCTCTTCTGTCCTGCAGATCTCCTTGATGGACGAAATGATCTCATTGATCATGAATTCATAATCATACTGAAATCCGAGATTGTTCATGATGGGGAAACCGCCGCCTAGGTTCAATGAATCCAGGGTAGGCGTTAATTTCCTGAGTTTCACATACAATCCAAGGACTTTTTGAAATTCACCCCAATAATAGATGGTGTCCTTGATCCCTGAATCCACGAAGAAATGCAGCATTTTGAGTTCAACCTTCGGTTCGTCCTTAATGCTCGTGTCATAAAACTCCATGATCTCCTTGCTCGGAATACCCAGTCGGGATGTATAGTAGGCAGCCTGCGGTTCTTCGTCAATAGCCATCCGGATACCGATTTTTATTTTCTTATTGGTATCCTTCATCATTGCCAGCAGCCGTGCAAGTTCTGTTTTTGAATCCAGCACAACAATGACATTATTGAATCCCTCATTGTGAAACATGACGATCTTTTCGAGATAATTCTCCGTCTTGTACCCGTTGTGCACAATGAAGACATCCTTACTGACTTTTCCTTTCTTGTACAGACTCCAGATCAGGTCCAGGTCAAAGGATGAGGACGTTTCAAGTTGCACGCCTTCACGCAAAACGGATTCGAGCACATAGGAAAAATGATTACATTTGGTGCAGTAACAGTAATGGTACTTACCTTTATATCCATTCTTTTTAATGCCCCGTGCAAAAAGATTCTTGGCTTTCTTTATCTGATTTCCCACCACCGGCAGATACATCAACCTGAATGGAGTACCATATTTTTCAATCAGGTACTTGAGTGATATGCCGTGAAAATACAGATATCCGTTTCGCAGCTCAAAACCTGAATGAGGGAAATAGTAGGACTGGTCAATCAGATCAAAATAAGTGTTTTTCATCGGTTTTATACAAACATATAAATGTTGAATGAATTCAGGGGGTAAATAAAAATCATTTTTTAAAAAGAATATACTTTTTTAATAAAAAATTAAATCCGATCACAAAACTATTCGCAGCAGCCATGCTTACAACTAAAAAAGTAAATGAAATTCACTAAATTATTTCCTGAACATTATGAATACTTTACCTCTTTTCCAAAGTAAAATATTGCCCTTTGCGCAGATTATAATGGTACCCTTAGAAAAATGATTTTTTATACAATTTGTACAATCAGCCAGGGGTTTTGAGGGCCAACTCTTAATCCATTCTTTGTATTCTTATTCTTAGAAAAGTTGAGTATTTGTCTGAATCAGGTTTTTCAGGATATTAAGATGGTGGGATTATTTTCAAGATGTGCACTTTCGCCGCTGTTGGTGTTATCGCCAACAGCATGTGTGATATTAAAATAGTATGATTGCCATTACTTTGTTGGTGAAAACACCAACAAAGGCGAAGAAAGGGTAGAATTAAGTGTTCGAACAGGGCGAGAAATCACGTTATTTTTGTTGGTCAGCAGTGATTATTTCTACCCAATACACAATAAAATCCAGATTTTTCTAATTTTGCAGTATGAAAAAAATGCGTAATCTACTGCTGTTTTTGATGCTGATGGCCACACAATTGCATGGTCTACAACCGGGCTTGTCCGACCAGGCAGAAATATCCATTCTCAATATGGGCCCGGGCAACCAGGTGTATTCGATCTGGGGCCATACCGCCATCAGGATACAGGATCCGGTGACCGGACTCGACAAGGTATACAATTATGGCACCTTTGATTTTGATACGCCCGATTTCGTACTCAAATTTATTCGCGGAAAACTCGACTATACGCTGAGTATCAGTCATTATTACAATATGCTTGCAGCTTATGGCCGCGAAGGCAGGTGGGTACAGGAACAAGTGCTCAACCTTGAACTGAGCGAAAAAAATAAACTGTATGAGCTTTTGGAGAAAAATTACCTGCCTGAAAACCGCCTTTACAAATATGATTTCTTCTTTGACAATTGCGCAACAAGGCCGGTAAATATCATACTGAAAAGCGTTCAGGAACCAATACAGTTCAAAGCGCTGCCAAAAGAAAAAAGCTTCAGGAATATACTGGACGAACATTTGACCAATGACGCGTGGCTGGATTTTGGCATTGACCTGATCATCGGATCGAAAGCGGATGCTGTTGCGGATCCTGTCAACCAGATGTTCATGCCAAAATATGTTAAGGACTATTTCAGCTCCGCAACGATCGGACAGCACGTTGAAAAACCTGCTGTGGTCAGTCAGCAGATCTTACTGGAACAATCCCTGATTCCTAAAAAAGATTTAGCCCTGCCTTTCAGGCCTGCTTTCGTTTTCAACTTTCTGCTCGGTCTTGAGCTTTTCTTACTTTTCCTGATCATCCGGAAAAAGAGACCATTATGGAAAATGTATGACCAGCTTTGGTTTGGCATCATCAGCCTGGCTTCACTGTTCCTGCTGTTCATGTGGTTCGGAACGGATCACCTGGCTACCAAGGACAACTGGAACCTCTGGTGGATCAACCCACTTTTTTTGCTGGTGTTCTTTCCATTCAAGACCGGAGCCAGAAAATGGATATTCAGGTTTTTAGCTGGCCTGCTGATATTGCTGATCGCATTCTGGACAGTCATACCCCAGGAGCTTAACCTGGCATTTTTGCCCCTGATGCTTATCCTGTTATTAAAATGCATCCGATACGGTTACCGGGTATACCTTCCAGAAACTACCAAGACCGCTTGATTTGCCAAAATTCCATTTTTTTACGGATTGCCAACCATAAAAACAATTCAGGTATTATCTTCATTATATGTTAACTATTTCCCAGATCGGATCCTTGCTCGGACATGCCAACAAAAGCACGGTAGCCTCCGAAGCGATGGTTGAGCATCTGCTCATCGACTCAAGAAAGCTGCTTTTCCCCGCATCAACGATGTTTTTTGCCTTCAAAGGCCTTAAAACAGACGGTCATTTGTTCATTGCTGAACTCTACAATAAAGGTGTTCGATTTTTCGTCGTGGAAGAGCCTTCATTTGACTTTTCGGCATTGCCGGATGCCATTGCATGGAAAGTTCCGAGTGCACTAAAGGCGCTCCAGACCATCGTCGCAGCTCACCGCGGTAAATTTTCCATACCTGTTGTGGGCATCACCGGGAGCAACGGCAAGACCATCATCAAGGAGTGGGTTTATCAGCTGCTGGAAAAGGATTTCAACATTGTCAAAAATCCCGGAAGCTATAATTCTCAGATTGGTGTTCCACTTTCCGTATGGCAGATGTATCCCCGTGCTGACCTTGGGTTTTTTGAAGCAGGCATTTCCACAGTGGGCGAAATGCAGGGTCTCGAACAGGTGATCAGGCCGACGATCGGGATTTTCACCAATCTTGGAGATGCACACAGCAGCGGATTCAAAAGCCAGACAGAAAAACTCGCAGAAAAACTTATTTTGTTTAAAAATACCTCCACCATCATCTGCCATCGCGACGATCCTTTTACATTCGGTTTCATCAACCAAAAAATGCAGGGCAAACAGATCATTTCATGGTCATATCAGGATGAAACGGCTGAATTATATGTGCAGCATGTAGATCTGTCCAACGGCGCCAGCGTCGTAAAATACATATGGAGGGGCAAAACAGGCAGTTTTACCACCAGATTCAAGGATAACCTGAGCATTCATCTGGCTGTTTTTGCGCTGTTTGTCAGCCTAGAACTCGGCCTTGACAAAGAGGAGGCTGAATCCCGTATTTCAATGGTTACCGCGATCAACATGCGTCTGGAAACCAAAGAAGGGGAGAACGACTGTATCCTTATCAACGACTCCTATAATGCAGATCTGACCAGCCTGACCCAGGCACTGAATTACCTGGCGATGCAGGACTCATCCAGGAAAAAAGTGCTTGTGCTTTCCGAGTTCCTGCAGATTGGTAATGATCAGCATGATACCAACGAAAAACTGATCAGCCTCATCAACCGGATAGGCTTGTCCAGACTCGTTCTTGTCGGGAAAAATATGGGACGGCTGCTGCCTCAAATTGACGGGAATATTCAGAAACACCATTTTGAAACAACTGAAGCCTTATTGGCCAAATTGCCTCAACTACGGTTCCAGAATGAGGTCATCATGCTGAAAGGCGCCAGGGTATACCATTTTGAAGATCTGTTTGACAAGCTCGCCAAAAGGTTTCACAGCACTGTACTCGAGATCAATCTGGATGCGGTGATGCACAACATCCGCGTCTATAAATCATTTCTGAAGCCAGAAACGAAGATACTGGCCGTTATCAAAGCCGGAGCCTACGGTGTGGGCAGCGTCAGACTTGCAGAACAGCTGGAAAAGAGCGGTGTCAATTATTTTGGTGTGGCTTTTATGGACGAAGGGATAGAACTGCGAAAGGGAGGCATCAAGAACCCGATACTGATCTTCAATCCGGACCTCAATTTTATCCCCGAAATGTACAGATACCGCCTCGAGCCGGTCATATACAATTTTGATATGCTGGATCGGGTTGCAGGTGAAAGCTATTTTAAAACCCGCATACATCTGAAGATCGATACGGGCTTGCACAGACTGGGTTTCCTCAGTGAAGAGTGGGATCTGCTGACCGCGCAGCTGGATAAGATCCGCCATTTACAGGTTGCCTCAGTTTTCTCACATCTGTCTGCCAGTCCGAATTACGCTTTTGATTACTTTACACATGAACAGGCTGCTCTATTCAATATTGCATATCAGAAAATAGCAGAAAAGCTGGGATACAAACCCATCAAGCATTTGCTCAACAGCGCCGGCGTGGTCAAATTCAGGGATTATCAGTTTGATATGGTCAGGGTCGGATCGGGATTTCATGGTGTTGACACCAGCAAAAACATCAATAAATCCCTGCAGATCGTGAATACACTCAAAGCAAAGATCAGCCTGATCAAAAAAGTACGGGCCGGCGAAAGTGTTGGTTACGAAAGAAAAGGCATCACCGACAGGGACCGGATCATCGCCATCCTGCCCATAGGTTATGCGGATGGTCTGGTGAGGAAAGCAGGAAATGAACGCTACAGCGTCTGGCTCAACGGGTATTTCGCACCCATTGTTGGAAATGTGAATATGGATATGACCATGATTGACATCACTAACGTTCCGAATGTACAGGTGGGTGACGTTGTGGAAATTTTTGGTCCGAATGCAAGAATTACCGACCTTGCAGAAGCCGGAGAGACCATTTTTTATGAAATACTGACCAGAATTTCTCCGCGGGTAAAAAGAATTTACATGGAATCATAATAATCCGGATACAAATGATGTTTTAAAAGGTATTTTTTGATGCATTGCTTTCATGAGCTGAAATGGATATTTTTGTAAATTGCAGCCGAAATTTTTCTAATATTTAATTCATTGAAATTGTTTATATACTTTTGCGGCCGATATTAATCCGGTTAAAACTTACCCGGAACAAAGTCAACTTTCATATTGTTTTGTTTTTCGGATAAAAAAAAGGTATTAATAGGAAAAGCAACATTTTTGCTCCGGATATTGAAAATGTAGGAAAAAATCAGGTTATCGATTTCGAAAGCATTGTTGAAGAAATTTATATTTGGAAATTTGTACTAAGATGATGTTTGCTGGCATCTTCTGATTTGAGGTTTAAACATTTAAAAAAATAAAAGCAATGAAAAAAGCATTTCTGTATTTGTTATGCTCATTTATGGTCGTCAGTGCAGGTTTTGCACAGAATGCAGATCCTGTGATCTTTAAAGTTGGGAATATCCCGGTCCATCAGTCAGAATTTCTGTATATCTACCAGAAAAACAACGGGAAAAAAGCCGATTTCTCTAAACAAAGCCTGGAAGAATACCTCGACCTGTATATCCGGTTCAAGCTCAAAGTGGCCAAAGCCAAAGAGATGAAACTGGACACCATTCCCGAACTGATCAGTGAGCTGGAAGGCTACAGAAAGCAATTGTCCAAATCCTACCTGGTTGATAAAGAAGTCAATGATAAACTGGTAGTGGAAGTTTTTGACAGGATGCAAAAGGACATCAATGTCAGTCATATCCTGATCTCACTGAATGAAACCAATGATCCTTCCATCGATAACACCGCGGAAGCGAAGATCAATCATGTTTACAAAAGGCTGCAGGAAGGCACGCCATTTGAACAACTGGCTGCAGAATACTCCGAAGACCCGTCAAGTAAACACAATGGAGGAAGTCTGGGTTTCGTCACTTCCATGTTGCCCGACGGTTTCTATGAATTTGAGAATGTGGCGTACAACCTGAAGCCAGGAGAATATTCCAAGCCTTTCAAGACACATGTCGGTTACCATATTGTCAAGCTCAATTCCGAAAGACCTGCAAGAGGAGAAATCGAAGCCGCTCATATCATGATCCTCAAAAAAAATGAAGATCTGGCATTCGCAAAAAATAAAATTGACAGTATTTACCAGCTTCTTCAAAAAGGTGAAGAATTTGACCAACTGGCAAAACAGTATTCCACCGACAGGAAAACTGCCGTTCAGGGCGGATATCTTGGATTTTTTGGTATCAACAGCTATGAAATGCCTTTTGAAGAAGCGGCTTTTGGCCTGACAAAGGACGGAGAATTTTCGAAACCTTTTTCTACGTCAGCCGGTTGGCATATCGTAAAACGGATCAGCAAAGTTTCAAGAAATGATTTCGATAAGGTTAAAAGAGCCATCACTGCACAGGTATTGAACGACAGCAGATACAATGTCGCAAAAGTCAAAGTGATCGAAACCATCAAGAAGGAGAATAATTTCACAGGCAACAAGGAAAACTTTGATTCATTTGTCAGCAAGCTGAATGAGGAATTCTTTACGGCTAACTGGGTCAACCCGGTAAAAGAACCAATGACATTGTTCACACTTCAAAACAAAGCGTTCACAACTGATGATTTCGCAGCATTTTGCAGGGATAACCAAAGGGACAGGGTCCGTTTTGGCGGTAATACACCTGTGAATATGGTCGCTGGCCAAATGTATGATCAATTTGTAAGTGAATCCTGCCTCAACTGGGAAGAAGACAAGCTGGAAAGTAAATACCCTGACTTTAAGGCGCTGATGAGGGAATATGCAGAAGGTATCCTTTTATTCGAAGCCACCAAAAGAGAAGTTTGGGACAAGGCATCACAGGACATTGAAGGATTGACTGCGTTTTTTGAAAAAAACAGTAAAAAATATAACTGGAAGCAGAGAGCTGATCTGTACACTTATACCATTCAGGTAAATGATGAGGCCAAAGCCAACGAGATCTATGCATTTGCTTACAACAACAGCCATGAAAAACTGATCGAAAAGTACAATAAAGACAATCAGATCGTCATTTTTACCCGTTCAAAAGTTGAAAGCGGCAGTAGCGATCTCGTCTATATGAAAATGGAAAAAGGTGAATTGTCCGCATTGAACTATGACAGCAAAAGAGGTCTTTACAAGTTCAGAAAGGTTGAGGATATCCTGCCTAAATCTCCGAAATCCCTGGATGAAGCCAAGGGCTATGTGATAGCAGACTACCAGGAACATCTGGAAAAGGTATGGGTCGAAAAACTCAGGAAAGAGATCAAGGTGGAAATTGACAAACCGGCTTTCCAAAAATTGATTAAATAAAAAATGTCCCGGCCAACCATCCAACTGCTCAGCGTTGCTTTCCTGGTATTACCCGGATTGTATGGTTGTCAGTATTTTGAGAAAGACTCCGGAAAGTCAAAGGAAGTCATTGCCCAGGTGTTTGACCGTAAGCTGTATCTCAAAGATTTTCCTGAAGAATTGTCCAGGATAGACAATAAAGAGGACAGCACTGCATTAAGCAATGCTTTCGTTGAGCAATGGATCCGGAAAACGCTTTTGCTGCATGAAGCTGAAAAATTCAAACCCGAATCACTGGATATTGAAAAATTGCTCCAGGATTATAAGGAATCGCTGCTGATCAATAGCTTTCAGCGGCACATCATCACTTCACAGATGGACACACTGGTATCTGTCAGCGAAGTTAAGGAATTGTATGACAATCTTAAGGGTAATTATATCCTTGAATATCCGATCATTCGCTTTAGCCTGGTCAAAATTCCACATGATGCCCCGGATATCGATGGATTTTATACCGCATGGAAAAAAAACAATATCAGGTCAACAGCGCCATATATCAAAAAACACGCTGTCCAATACCTGGATTACAGCCAGAAATGGACGGAGTGGAACCAGACTAAAAGGCAACTGGACAAATCTGTGCTCAACAACATTGATTTTGACGAAAAAAAGACTGTTCAGAAAAAGATCGGAAGTTATGAATATTTTATAAAAATCTTCGATTTCGTGGACAAAAATGAAATTTCACCGTTATCCTACGTAGAAGATCGTCTGGTCAATATCGTTGTCCAGAAAAGGAAAGCGAAAGTGATCGACCAATATATTGAAAAACTATACGAGAAAGAATCCAATCAAAACAACATCCGCATTTTTAAAAACAACGAATAAATTTAAACTACAAAGATCATGAGATATATTTCCATAATCATTTTTCTTTTTCTGCTACAATCGCAATCAGGCTGGACCCAGCAAAAACTTATCATCGACAAAGTAGGAGCACAGGTAGGGGCTGAACTGATTTTGATGTCAGACGTGGAGAATGAATTCAATTATCTGGCTTCCATGCAAAAAAACGTCAAACCTGAAGTGAAATGCATGATCCTTCAGGAGATCATCGTTTCAAAGATCCTGGTCACACAGGCAAAACTCGATAGCATAGAAGTTGAAGATGATGAGGTGGAAACTCAGTTGGACGCCCGTATGGACCAGATCCTGCGTCAAATGGGCGGAGATGAAAACCTGTTTGAAAGCTATTACGGAAAGACAGTTGCTGAAATGAAAAACGTATACAGGGAAGATATCAGATCAAAATTACTTTCTGACAAAATGATGTCCCAACTGATTTCCAATATTCAGATCACACCCAGCGAAGTCATAGATTTTTTCAATTCGGTTCCGGTGGACAGTCTGCCATATTTCAACAGTGAAGTGGAGATCGGTGAGATCCTGTATACGCCCAAACTGAATGAAGGTGAGAAACAAAAAGCCAGGGAAAAACTCGAAAATATCAGGAATGAAATTCTGAGCGGAAAAGGTGATTTTGCCGAGTTGGCAAAGAAAAATTCGGATGATTTTGGTTCAGGCAGACAAGGCGGCAATTTAGGATGGCAAAAGCGGGGTTCTTTTGTACCTGAATTTGAAGCAGTTGCCTATAGTCTGAAAAAAGATGAACTTTCTGAAATAGTGGAAACCGAGTTTGGTTTTCACCTGATACAGGTTATGGAAAGAAGGGGAAATACCATCAATGCACGACATATTCTGATCAAACCCAGGATGACACCTCAGGATCTGGCCAAAGCAAAATCTGAACTGGATTCCATACGGACACTTATCGTGGAGAATAAATTGACTTTCGATGCTGCAGTAAAGAAATTTTCCGACAAAAACAGCATGAGTTACCACAACAACGGCAGGATGACCAACCAGAAAAACCAGTCAACTTTTTTTGAAACCAAAGATCTGTCACCTGAAATTTATTTTGCCCTGGAAGATCTGGAAGTGGGCGAAATCTCACAGCCGCTCGAAGTAAAAGGACAATCGGGAGAAATCCAGTTTCAGCTGATCAAGTTGCTCACAAGGACCAAACCGCACAGGGCCAGTCTCCAGGAGGATTACTCCAGGATTCAGGAATTTGCCAAGGAAAGCAAAAAGAGCGAATACATCAACAATTGGCGGCAGGAGAAGATCAAATCCAATTATATATTCATCGATGAGCAATATCTTTCCGCTTGTCCGAATCTCGAATCCTGGATCACAAAATAAACTGACTGCCAGAATCTTTAATGCGTTTGCCAGGTAGAGCCCGGGCGATCACATGAGTTCTACCAGGGATTCCCATTGTTGTTCCAGCGATGCGATCTTTTCCTGGACCAACTGTAATTCCTTTCCTTTTGACTCAATTTCTTCCAGGGAAAGTCCTTCCTGCATAAAAAACGCATTTAATGCTTCCTTCTTCAGTTCCAGTTGCTCCAGTTCACGCTCAACCCTGTTGAGTTCATTCTTCATCTTATTTTTCTGCTTTCGTATGTCATCCGGATCCGCAACAATAGCCGGTCGGGTTGTGACCTGTTCTGTTTTAGCGCCAGCTGACTGCATTTTTTCCCTTGATTCACGATATTGAGTGTAGTTGCCGTTGAAATCCCTGATCTTCCCGTCTCCTTCCATTACAAACAAATGCTCCACCAGCTTATCCATAAAATACCGGTCATGGGTGATGACCACCAGGCAGCCGTCGAATCCTGACAGGTATTCTTCCAGCACATTCAAGGTGATGATATCCAGATCATTAGTTGGTTCATCCAGGATCAGGAAATTGGGATTGCGCATCAGACTGGTCAATAAATGCAAACGCCGTTTTTCCCCTCCGCTCAATTGGGAAACATACACCTGTTGCTGCTTCCTGGGAAATAAAAAGCGCTCCAGCAATTGCTCTGCTGACAGTTTAAATCCTTTTGCCAGTGGCAAATATTCTGCGATATCCCGGATGACATCCACCACGCGCTTATCTTCCGCCAATACAATTCCATCCTGGGTATAATAACCAAAATAAACCGTTTCGCCGATGATCACCCTTCCGTAATCCGGCTTCAACTGCCCGGTCATGATGTTGATAAAACTGGTTTTTCCGACGCCGTTAGGACCCACGATCCCGACTTTCTCCTTCTTCCTGAATTTGTAATGGAAATGATCCAATATCCTGACTTCACCAAATGATTTTCCAACATCGTGAAACTCCACGATCTTGCTGCCCAGCCTTCTCGCCTCGATCTGAATACTCATTTCCTCCGTTGTTTTGATCTGCGAAACGGTTTCCTTTAAGTCCCAGACCTTATCGACACGTGCTTTTGCCTTCGTACCCCGTGCCTGTGGTTGCCTGCCAAGCCATTCCCATTCTTTTTTGAGCAGCTTTTTATTCTTTTCGGCAACTACAGTATCATTTTGCACACGGGCGATCTTTTTTTCAAGATACTGCTCATAGTTGCCTGAATAAGGGTAAAGATTCCCGTCTTCCAGTTCAAGGATCCGGTTGCACACATTTTCAAGGAAATAACGGTCGTGCGTCACCATGAACACGGTCAGGTTGGCTTGCTGGAGATAGGTCTCGAGCCATTCGATCATATCCAGGTCAAGGTGGTTGGTAGGCTCATCCAGGATGATGAAATCCGGTTCCTGGACCAGCACCTTTGCCAGGGCAAGCCGTTTTTTCTGACCTCCGGACAGTTCGCTCACCTTCCGGTCCATCCCAGCAATGCGCAGTTTCTGGAGGGTCTCGCTGATCCTGACTTCCATATCCCATGCCTGGAGGTCATCCAGCCTGGCCATGGCCACCCGGATGCGTTCGTCATCTTTTGAAGCCAGTGCTGATTCATAAGTCTTGATCGCGATGATTTTAGGATCTTCTGCATCAAAAATTGCATCTCCGATGGTCATTCCCGGTTGAAATACAGGTTCCTGCTCCAAAAAAATGGTGCGGATATCCTGTTTGAAAATAATTTTGGCCATTTCGCCCTCCGGCTGCTCTATTCCTGCCAAAACCCGCAACAGGGTGGATTTTCCCGAACCGTTCTTGGCGATCAGCGCGATTTTGTCCCCTTTATTGATCAACAGAGAAATGCCGTAAAACAGCACTTTATCTCCATAAGATTTACTGATATTTTCAGCTTGTAAATAATTCATAAATATTCCATGTGAATTTTGGCAATGATAAGGGATAAAATCCGATTTTTCCCTGCAGGAAAAGGTTTTTGTTTATGAAGTTGTTGAAACATATATCTTAATGCTGGCAAACAAATTACTGACGAATGCTGACGATGCTTTGCATATCAGCATTTTTGACACTGAGGAATGCTTACGATGCTTTGCATATCAGCACTTATCAGGCAAGCTTGTCAGCATCTGCGATACTGACGATGCTTTGCATGTCAGCATTTATAATCCAAAAAGGAGCTTTGCCCTGACTTTTGCCGGCCCGCCACTTCGTGTTCCTTCACTTGAATATCCGGATATTCACCTTTCAGGACCGGTCAGTCATTTTCAGCAATCAACATAATTCTGAAACAACTTCTTTATCTAAAAATCTTTGTACAGTTGTAAGGGCGTTCATCAGATCAAAATGAAATTCGTACTTCGGCTTTTAATGTTTTTAAATCCTGATAACACGCGGTTAAGATCATGTCCGCTTTTCCTGTATGATCATTGAATTCGCTTTGCAGCAACAATCATCATTTGACTTTTCAATAGACTTTTTCTTGAATGAATGAAGCATTGGCTTTTGTTGAATGTCTTTTGGACGGCGGTCAACCTGACTGAACAAGCTTTGACCAGGTTTTCAGTGGAAAAAATTGATCTGTTGCCCGCGTAATTGAACTCAAAGTTCAAAAAAATGTCTTGGTGCCTGCATAAAACACGGAAATTCTTGCGACCTGTTGAAGTAATATTATCTTTGCCCCGCTTTAATATCACATTTATATTTATTTAAAAAATGGATCAAAATTTTAACCCATGGCACAGTGTTTCACCGGGAAATAAATTGCCTGAATACGTTAACGGCATCATTGAAATTCCGAAAGGAACCAGGGCAAAATATGAACTTGACAAGGATAGCGGATTGTTAAAACTGGACCGGGTTCTGTACAGTTCCATGTACTATCCGGCCAATTACGGTTTTATCCCTCAAAGTTACTGTGATGACAAGGACCCTCTGGACATCTTGATTTTGTCCCAGATCGATGTGGTTCCGCTCTGCATAGTCTCTGCTAAGGTGATCGGTGTCATGAGGATGTTAGACAACGGAGAAGCCGACGACAAGATCATCGCCGTGGCTGAAGGCGATCCCAGCATCTGCCATATCAATGATATTTCCGAATTGCCCCAGCACTTCATTTCAGAGTTGCGCAGCTTTTTCGAGGACTACAAGAAACTGGAAAACAAAACGGTTGTGGTTGAGGAATTTCTCAACCGGGAAACTGCAATTGAGATCCTTAAGGATAGTTTTCAGATGTATGGGGAGTATTTTTCAAATGAAAAAACGTAATGCTGCTATCTGAAGGCGGCAATTTTGCATAAAGCTATCTGGAAATAAGGTTTCGACTCCATTCCTTTGCACAATAGAAATGATCAACGATGGTCAAACATACCATATTTTTTGACAGATCCGATAGAAAAATGACATTTTTGAAAATTCCTCGAAAAATACAAAGCAGGAAATTCATAAAAAATCATTACTCTTAGAACTCAAAAAATTAATTCGCAAAGAAATAAAACGTATTCCTTTGTGCCTTCCTTCTACTCGGAACTCATTGTAATAGCTCTATTTTGTATTTTTGATAATCCACGAAATTTGCTAAGATATTTAACCCACTTGAATTTACATTGAGCCAGACTTTTTATCGTGGAGAAAAACCCATAAATTTCATACTTTAGCATATTAAAAATGAGAGCAGGCTTTTTACCAGCCTTATTTTTACTTTGATGTAAAGCTTCTTTCTAATCTTTTTGGCCTTTTTCAATTATCATTGAGTAAAAATAATTGGTTCTATGTTGATTCGTGTGGGTAGAAATTCATGCATAGGGAAGAATTGAAATCAAAATGAGCAAACCATTTAAATTAGTATGATAGCGTAATTTATGTGCAATCGTGGAAGGTTTCATTACCAGCGATAGTGAACGAAGGGCTGGAATTGCGCTAACCGGACTTTTGGAACAAAACGTCAGTTTAAAAAAGCATGCAAGTACTGACAAAACTTTGTTTGTTAGCTCTATTGTCCGGGAGTGAGCGGTTGGAGTACGATAGAATGCTGACTGGCTTGAAAAATTTTAACCTGGTAATAATTATCACAAAGCCACGTAAGTAAAATCGCCTTAATGAAACTTGATTTTTTGGTCCATTTTCATCAAGGAGAAAGGACGAATTCCAAATTTATCTTAAATGAACATGTTGAGTTACAATATAAGCATTTGACACCAATTTTTCAAATAAAAATTTTACCCACACGAATCAACATGGAACCAAATAATATTTTTATTTTAAAACTTTTGTTCCTAATTATATTGCAATTTACTTTGTATTCGAAGTACTATATACTGCAAAACTCACAGCAAAACCTATGCTATCCATTTTTTTGACTCTTTTTACAAACTAAGAGGAAGACTCTTAATGTTTCACTTTTTCACTAAAAACTTTGCATCTCCATTGTAAGGTTTATAAAATATTCCCTAGGAAATACAGCAAATATTATCCAAAAATTATTTATAACTGTTTTCTCTGCTAAGTTCATATTTTCACTAAAAAATCGACCGCTACGTGGTATAATTAACCATAATCCGACGCCCTGCTCAACCCGTTAATTACCAGCAATGAATTCAACCTAAGTGGGACAGCATGTATAAAGTACCAAAGTTTCAAATCGCTTCGTTAATCAAAGTGTCAATCCCAGAGGATTAATACCCTGCAAGATCAATCCTTCAGACAACGCACTGAGAACCCTAATGCCCTGTAATTGCTGTCCATGTAGGAATTGTCGCTTGAAAAGATCAGAGACCATGCACCGGATGCTTGAGCCGTACTGCTCCAGTAGAAACCGTTAGAACCCTCGTTATTGACCGAGCCATTAATGAATTCACGGGTACCTGCCATGGGAAGTTTTAGTTGTGAAGCAATGGCACCCGCTGCGTTATTCGAAACCCAGGTCAGACGCTCCTGATTCCACTCTGCGGCAGTAGGTACTCGAAATCCCGAGGGGCATGGATTATTTTCTGCAGAAGTCCCTGACCACATGTGCGTTTCAACAACACTTAACCAATTATAAGGGTTTGTATTGGTTGTGATGAATAAACCTGTTGTAGTAAAATAGCTTGTGGCCAATGTAATGGTAGTACCAGACGTCCGTATCTGATGGCCATCGGCATTGCGGCCCCATTGATAGAGATCCCCGTAGCTTGCAGCATCCGAAGAGCTGGAGGATACCTGTGTAGCGCCCAGATTGCGATCGAGCCAAATCTTTCCTGTAGCAGGATTGACAACAGTCTCGTAGTTTCCGGCACTACCTGACATAATGGGCTGCCAGCTACCATTGATATACTGGTGCAACCCTTTCATACTACAATCTGTACAAGAGATCACCAAGCCTTCGGCAGGTGTCGCAATGGCGTCTCTTTGCGCTTTGGTCATACATGGTGGAAGAAAACCCATAGTTGTCGATGTAACATCCAGAGCGGCTGAAACATGTGGTTGAATAGTACCCATTCCAACACTTCCACCAAGTGGCTGTAACGATAATGGATCCATAATACTGCCATTGAATCCAACCTGCATCCAGCCAGAAAAAGGCGAATTCAAAAGTTTTCCAAAATCAATACCCTCATTATTGAACTCTCCAACTCCAACCCTGAAAATACCAGTGGAAGTTGGTCCCGGAATACTGGGACTACCTTGATCTCCCACCACAGTAAGCTTGCTTGGAGGAG
Organism: uncultured Saprospiraceae bacterium; assembly: GCA_964594045.1. Lineage (GTDB taxonomy): Bacteria > Bacteroidota > Bacteroidia > Chitinophagales > Saprospiraceae > UBA2365. The sequence goes on from CAZQKR010000011.1 coordinate 60,784, forward strand.
AGGCAGTACCAACACCTACATTCTGCGCAGATGCTCCTGCACCCAAAAGCATCATGGATAAAATAAAAAATTGTTGCCTCATGATTTTTAGATTTTTTATTTTGATATGATGATTAATAATTTTCATTATATGCCAAATTCGGATTTGCTTTCAATGAACGCTAACGTTTGGTGGTCTGGCGCAATGCCTGTTTTATAAGCCCTGGTCAGTCAGTCGCAACATTGTCAAAAGGAGCAATGCATTGGACCCAATCATGTCATCCACCATTGATTCAAACGTCAGTCATTGGTGAGTTTTATTATCTTTTGGTTGTCTGTTTTTATTATCGTGCAATAGATCAGATAGCAAATAAATCCTGTAATAAAAGTAGCCAATATGTCCCAAATGTCTATTGGTTTGCCAAGTAAATGATGTGCAAGTTCAAACAAAATGACACTGAATGTTCCAAGTTTTATCAGGTAGTTCCCTTTTATTTTGTCAATGGATAAAATGGCGATCAGGAAAAATTATGGTTGTCATAGTGCCAAATGTATTTCCCAAAGTGTCAGCAATATGTAAGTCATTCAAATTATTGTTATAAATATAAGGCCTGTAAATTGACCTTCCGACAAACTCATAAATAAGCAAAGCTGAAATTCCAATGGCAAAATTGATCGCCTTGTATTTCGTGAGTTTCCAGTTTTTAAGCTCAGATTTAAAATCTTTTAGTGTCATGACACCTTGCCTTTTTATTTGCCACCATTTTTACTTTTCTTTAGCATTATCTTGCCCACATTTTTTGCCCTTAAAAGCACAAATTTAAAAAAAAACAATTTGAAAAACGCATAAAACTGAATAGTTACGATTTCTCAGTACTTTGTTTAAATTCCTTATTTTAGCTCTTTGCTGACCTCCAGCCTTTTTCCCAATTCAGCAAGTTCTTTAGAAAAGTCGAAATCCGGATGACTGAAGCTGAAAGCACTCATTTCGGACATCAGCTTTTGAAGGAAAACAGCATAATCTTTGCTTTCCGGATAGATTGGCCGGTGGTGGAAAGACTGCATTAACATTTTCACATGACTCATATTCGCCAGGGTTTGCTCTGACATCGCGGCTTTTGTCAATATTTCCCATGTGTAATCCACACCGGTTTTTGACGGATGGACCATATCTTCACCGTAATAGCGATAATCGCGCAGATCGTCCATAAATATCTCATAAGCAGGAAAATAAAAAATTTCCCTGTCGTCCTTCATTTGTTCCGCCGCCAGCAGCAGGAGAGATTTACTGAGTTGATTGGCATGCATGCCGTTGCTTAAATATCTTACAGGACTAACGGTAAAAATGATCTTTAAATCCGGATTCAATTGTTTGAGTGAAATTATTAATGAATTCAGTGCGTCTGTGATTTGGGACAGACCCAACATCCTGCTCTCAAATAATGCTGATGGAAATTTATGGTTATTGGCCACAATTTGGTTGGTGGGCAAATGATAGTGAACCTGGGCTGTTCCCAGGGTGATAAAAGCAAGGTCCGCCTGCTCCAGAAAATTTTTACAGAGCTTGAGTTGCTGCCGGATGAAAAGCAGTGTTTTACCGGGTGTCGGCCCGGAAAACATTCCGTGAAAACCAAAGTGATGCCACCGGCCGTCCCTTTCCACCAGATGATCCTCTTTGATCAGTTGCGGATCAGCCACATATCTGATCGATTCGGATAGCGAAACAGGGTTGAAATGTATACCTAAAGGGTTGATCAGACAATTGAATTTAAGCGCCAGGCACCTTTTTCCGACTTCTTCGGCAAAGCAGGAACCCGTAAAAAAAGTTTTAGACCGGTAACTGATGTTCCAGGGATAGGAGAGTGGCTCAATCGTAGTCCTCAAGTTCATAAAACACAAAAATTTATACAGTAAATTTACGAAAATAATTAATATTGCAGAGGCAAAATATCAGGCAGCAAACAGACTGTTTGCTGCATCTTTAAAGCTGAGTATAACTAAGTTTTTTAGAGTTAATGACAATTTATCTTAAATAACTTGGTTATCTTAACAATAAAATGCTATTTTTAGCTCCTGATTTTTTTGATATCATTTATTAATTGAATCATATAAATCGAATCATTTATCGGAAGCATTGGATGATACAGATACAGTGCAGCTAATAAATATGTAGATGTTTATTGACCGTAAAAAATCTTTTTATGACTAAACTTAGGTATTACGTATTAATTTTTGTTTCGGTATTTATTTATCAGACAGGTTTTGCTCAGGACATACATTTTTCACAGTTTTATATGTCTCCGCTCAATCTCAACCCTGCAATGACAGGCATTACCAATTGCAACACAAGGATCATTGCAAATTACCGGAACCAATGGGCTCCAATCCTCAAATCCAATGCATACAACACTTACTCCATCAGTTATGATCAAAAAATGACTGTTGGACGCACGGACTACTTTGGTATCGGCGGTGCTTTTTGGGGAGATGTTGCCGGAGCAACCAGATTCGGAACCATCCAGGGGAAAATTTCCGGTTCTTATGCCAAGAAAATGGGCGGAACGAGGAAAAAATCCCATTTTCTTGTCATTGGTGCAGAAGGGGCCTTTTCACAAAGGAGGATAAGCCAGTCAAGCCTGATCTTTGGTGACGGAATCGATCCGAACACAGGTGTATATGGCACAACCAATGACCTGGTAGACAGGTACAACTATCTGTTTGCAGATATTTCTGCAGGGTTGCTGTGGTTTTCCAACCTGAATGAATACACCAATTATTATTTTGGTATAGCAGCACACCATCTCAATCAGGCCAATCAGACTTTCTACAACAATGATTACATCCCTTTGTATACCAAATTCACCGTTCATGGAGGAGGCCAGTTTGAGATCCAGCCAAGGATCAGTCTGTTGCCGAATCTCGTGATGTTCTTCCAGGGACCACACGTGGAAGTCAACATGGGTGTAAGTGCACGTTTTGCCATGGGTTACAGCAGAAAGCAGGAACAGGGCTTCCAGGCTGGTTTATGGTACCGGTTAGGCACACAATATGAAAGCAAGCTGCACAGCGATGCGATCATCCTGTCTACCAGGTTTGATTACGATCAGTTCGGCATTGGTTTGAGCTATGACATCAATATTTCTTCACTCAACCAGGCTTCTTTTGGAAACAATGCGATCGAACTGGCATTGTCTTACAATATTTGCGGACCTGAAAACAGGGGAATCTATTGTCCTAAGTTTTAATCAGGTTTTTAAGTTATAGAGAAAGTGTCTGATGAAAATCGGACACTTTTTTTTTGTCAGTAATGAACAAAAAGCTGCCAGGATGGATCCGACACAGGATGTGATTCCTCAACTTTGTACTTTTCTTATTTTTATTGATTATTATTGTAGATAATTTACCGGTAAAGTGGTTTTTATTTTGGTTCAAAATTAAACTTGAGGCTATGTATTGGATCATATTCTGGATTGTCATTTATTTGTCAATGCTTTTGGTGTTGTCATTGCGTCATGTGAAAAGCACGGACATGGAACAATATATGGTCAACAACAGAAATACTGCCTTGTTCCCATTGATTGCCACCACTGCTGCCACATTTGTAGGTGGCGGCGCCTCATTTGGTTTGATCGCAACCGGATATGAGGGTGGTTTTGCAGCGATCTGGATCGGTATCGCACACATCATTGGTTTTGTCATTATCGCACAGTTCGCCTCAAAGATCAGGGATTTTGGAGCAGAACACAAAATTTACAGCCTGCCACATTACCTCAATTTTATTTACCGAGACCCCGATAATCCAAGATTTTCTTCCTATCTCTCCAAATCCATCAGCGGTGTCAATATCTTCATCTTCTTTTTCATGGTGGCAACACAATTTGTGGCCATGGCCACCCTGCTCAAGTTTTCTTTTGAGATCGGTTTTAACCTGGCAGCTTCCATTTCAGCAGGTGTGATCATATTGTACACTGCATTGGCCGGACTTTCAGGGGTCATCATCACGGATATGGTGCAGTTCATTACCATCATTTTAATGACACTCATTGTGTTGGTTCCCGGAATTTGGGCTGACACCGAAGGATTGAACAGATTATCTGAGTTGCCTGCCGAAATGCTGAATGGCACAAAATACGGTATTATTTTCCTGATTGGTTTGCCTGTTTTCTTTTCCTGGTCAGTCCTGGTTCGGATGGATATCTGGCAAAGGATACTCGCGGCCAGAACCGGAAAGATAGCCAAAAGGATGACGATCTGGACAGGATTTGTGATGATGCCGTTTTACATTGTTTTTCCCATGGTAGGTATGACCATGTTGTTGACTAACGGACAAGGGATTTTACCTGAAGAAGTGACGCATTTATTTCTGATGAGACATGCGAATGAATTCATGATGGGCTTCGCAGTCGTGGGATTGCTTTCTGCGCTGATGTCATCAGGTGACAGTTTTCTGAACATCATAGCGATCTCTTCAGTAAAGGATTTCGTTAAAGGAAACCAAAAAGGTCCCATGACACAGAGAGACTACAAATGGATCAAGATCATGGCAGTGATATTCGGAGCGATTGCTTTGGCCATGGCGTTGATCTTTCCGAAAGTGGTGGACATGATGGTGCTGGCTTTGAGCACGATCACGCTGTTTGTGCCTATCACCCTGCTTGCGCTGATCAACAAAAACGCGGGAAAATACCGTAAACCGGCCTGGTGGAGCCTCCTTTCCGGATTTGTGGTAAATATTGCATTTTTTATATTTGGTCTGGCAATGCCACAACATTTTGAGGCGAAATCTTCCTTCGTGCCGGGCGTCATCGTGGCCACCCTGGTATTAATAGGTGGTATATTCTATTTTAAAAATTATCATTCACAAAAACAACCTCTCACAGGCAACTGATCAACGAACGCTGTTTCCAGTTGGCCGAAAATTACTTCCTGAGGTAAAGTAACTTTGAACAATTTTCAGGTACAAAAATGTCATTGGCCACCCTAAGAATATCATCTGCTGTTACCTTCCTGTACATATCGATCTGATCATTGATCATGCCGGGATCTCCGAGTAATTCGTATTGAGCCAGGTTCATGGCTTTATTGGAAATATTGGTTTCAGAAAACAAAATGCTGCTTTCCATCTTGTTTTTAAGCTTTTCCAGTTCAGTTTCTGCAATTTTATCAGTTCTGAGTTGCTCAAGTTCCTGTTCAAAAGCTTCAACACCTGTTTCAACTCCTGTCTGTTTCATCAGATTACCTTCAACCACAAACAATCCGGGATCAACCGTTCCGGTTATGTATGCTGTTGCATTGCGGAACAAAGGTTTTTCCTTGACCAGGTGCTGGTGTAACCTCGAACTTCTGCCTCGTCCAAGAATATCGGACATCAGGTCAAAAGCATAATAATCGGGATGCTCCCTGCCGGGCATTTTGTAGGCTAAAAACACGGCATCATTCGGAACATCAGCCCTGACTTCCTTCGTCTGAGCACCTGGAAAAAGTGATTCATCCTGCGGAACTGCTTGTGGCCTCCATCCTGTCATACTCTTCAATGGCTCAAACCATTTCCGGATCATTTTTATAGTTTTATCGGGATCGAATTGCCCGCTGACAGAAAGTATGGCATTACCAGGATGGTAATAGTTGGCATAAAATTCCCTGGCATCTAATTCCGTCAGGGATTCGACCTGTTCCAGTGTCAGCCCGATCGTGGGCCAGCGGTAAGGGTGTGTTTTGTAACACATCTCAGAAATATGGTGCCAGACATCACCAAAAGGTTTGTTCAGTGTGGTTTCCTTGAATTCTTCCAGTACCACTTTTTTTTGTATTCCAAAATTTCGTTTGCCCAGCTTGAGATTTTCCATCCGGTCAGCCTCCAGCCAACAGGCGATTTCCAGGTTTTCAGAGGGAACGGTAATGTAATAATTGGTGATATCTGTATTGGTAAAAGCATTATTCTCTCCACCTGCCATCTGGATAGGTGTATCAAAATCAGGAGCCATTCTGGTCCCGGTGAACATCAAATGTTCAAATAGATGGGCCAGTCCTGTTTTTTGAGGATCTTCATCACGTGAACCCACATTATACAGAATATTGAACGCTACCAACGGCGCTTGCATATCCTGATTCAGAATCACTTTCAAGCCGTTTTCCAGCTCAAACTTTTCGAATTTCACCATAATACTGAATTGAGCTGCAAAAATAAGATTTGAATTCATTCGTGGTCGATGAATATTTAGTAATTTTAAATTATGTTCAAATTGTATTTCATCATATTATTCATTTCCACACTATGGATTTCCTTGCCTGCACAGATCACGGAGCAGCTAATCATTCCTGCGGATAACAGTTCGGGTGATTTCTTTGGTCAGTATATAACCATGCAATACCCTGACATACTGATCAGTGCACATCAAAAAAATATTTTCGGTTATGCCAGTGGTGCGTTGTACGTGTACAGAGCGTCCGGAGAACAGGCACCATTCTCAGAATTCCAGATGATCTTTCCGAATGACGGCGATGTGGAAGAATTTTTTGGGTATTCCATAGATATAGATTCAGACTGGGCGATCACCGGGTCACATCATGACAGTGATGCAGGTGGAAGCAGTGGATCGGCCTTCATTCTTAAAAAAGTGAACAGCCTTTGGATGATCCACCAGAAAATAGTTGCGTCGGACGCCACACCTGGTGACGAATTCGGCAAAGCGGTGTGTATGGCCGGAGATGAAGTGTTTGCAGGAGCATGGCTGGATGATGATAATGGCTCAAACAGCGGTTCTGTCTACATATTTGAAAGGCAAAATAATATTTGGGTGCAAGCTGAAAAGCTTTACCCGGATCCGGCAGCAGCTTATGATCAGTTTGGAAATTTCATGGCATCTGATGGGACAAATCTCCTGGTAGGGGTTCCGGAAAACAAGGCCAACGGACTTAGATCCGGCTGCGCTTTCTTGTTTTCAAAAACTTCGGGGAACTGGGAACAGACAGACAGGTGGATACCATATGACGGACATGAAGGAGCTCAATTTGGTCAATCCGTAACCATTAGCGGTGACTGGGCGGCAGTGGGTTCCTATAAGTCAGACAGTTACTGTACAGACTGTGGAGCAGTTTACCTCTACAGAAAAACCGGTCAGCAATGGGCGTATTTTACCACCCTGATCCCTGATGATATTGGCACCGGAGACCATTTCGGAAGCGCTGTTCACCTGCAGAATGAGCTCCTGGCAATAGGCGCTTATTTTGATGATGATCTGGGTTTTAACAGCGGATCTGTCTATTTGTATCAATTCAGAAACAATGACTGGCAGTTGTTGACTAAGATCAATGCCAGCGACGGAAAGGAAGGTGATGCTTTCGGTTCATCTGTTTTTTTACATTTTCCCTGGCTGATCGCAGGCGCTTATGGTAAAAGTCAACAAGGTTTTTTTGCCGGAGGTGCGTATATTTATAATATCAGGGAACTGATGACCACACGTGTACCTCAGGTAGCAGAAAATGTTTTCCATCTTTATCCTGTTGTTTTTAACGACCAGCTTTGTATTAAGCCAGCTCCTGCCGAAAATGAGCCTGTTCAAATTTCATTATTTTCAACTGACGGGAAATTGCTTTTTCAGCAAACTGCATCTTCCGCAAAATCTTGTATCAGGCCGGAGGATCTTCCCAAAGGCTTGATATTGTACCAGATCCGGACAGACAAGAGACTGTCAACCGGGAAATTGTTCAGGCTTTAACTTGTTCAGAAATTACCTTCCGTTATACCTGAACTCGAGACCTTCCTCATGAGAAATTACAGTCACTTCGGTGCGGCGATTCAAAGCATGGTCTGACTCGGAACATTTAACTCCATCCTTGCAATGGTTGAGTAAACGACTTTCCCCGTAACCTGTGGCCACTATCCTGGCGCTTTCGATACCTTTACTTACCAAATATAATTTGGCATTTTTTGCCCGTTCCAAAGACAATCCCTGATTATAGGATTCCTTTCCCCTGGAGTCAGTATGAGCACTCAATTCGATGACCATCCCGGTATATCTCAACATGTGGTTGGCAAGTTGATCCAGGGTTTTGATCGCTTCCGGTTTGATTTCGGCTGAATTGTAATCATAATAGATCTGCCTCAGCACAATGGTTTCTCCGGCCTTTACCGGAAGTTGCTGATTTTGCTCCACGATAGCGATTTTGTCCATAGCAATGCGGATCTGATCAGTTGAGGCAATGTCTTCATAGCTGATCCGGATATCCCTTGGATAATAACCTTCAGCAATCACATCTCCCAAAAATTCCTGGCCTTTCGCGAGGCAATATTTCATGGAGCCGTCCTTTGCCATGATATATTGCATGGTACTTACCGGTTCAATGTTGTATTTTTCAATCTTTTCCTTCGTTTCGCCATCTTCAATTACGATCTCAAAACCTTTGCAAACGATAGAGTCCAGATAAATGGTATAATTTTTAATGGCGGCAGACAAGTCTATAAGCCTTCTGGTAATGCCAAAACCTTCCTTCTCAGCTAAAAGTATGTATTGTTCTGCAGGCAGGTAAATGTTCACTTCGCCATTTTTCCCGGAATGATACAGCTCATTTGCCGGAATACTGCCGAGTTCGATCTCCTGCACCAGGGACAGTTTTTCGTCTTTGGTTTCTATGATTTCGGCATCCCCGGCACTGAAAACTTTAAAAAGCATTTTGACTCCCTCAACAGGCTGACTGGTTTCGCGATTGAGCACCTTCACTGTAAAATATTCCGGAGACTTCAAAATGAGATTGCTTTCCAGGCGGACCGCATAAAGATCGTCTTTACCTTTTCCACCCGGTCTGGAAGACGCAAAATACAGTGTTTCACCTGCCTCATCGAGGATCAATCCCAGGTCATCTGAAGTTGTGTTCAAGCCTTCCAGCCCGACTGGTCTGCCCCAGATACCATTTTTATTAACAGAAGCGTACAGGTCAAAGCCACCTTTGCCACCTTCCTTGTCAGATGCAAAAAACAAAAAGTATTTTTGATTGATAAAGGGGAAACAATCATTTGCCGGACTATTGATCCCGGAACCAAGATTTTGAGGTACACCCCAGCTTTGGTCACCGCTCATGGCAATTGAGTACAGGTCCAGGCCACCGGAACCACCCGGCATATCGGAGGCAAAATATAGTGTATTGACTTTTGCATCCCAGGCAGGGTGACAAACGTTGAATTTTGGTGAATTGACAGGAAGTCCTCCTTTTTGCTCCCAGCCGGCCTCAGTTTGCTGATAGATGAAAATGCCCAGCTTTTGTTCCCTTTCTTTCTTTGGTCCCGAAGCGATCTGTTGGTTACGGGTTACGAATAACCATTTTCCGTCTGGGGAAATGCTGCAGGGACCATCAAAAAACCCTTCAGCACTTATACCTGAGAAGCTTACAGGTGTGCCGAACTGACCATCCGGATCTTTTGCAGAGTGTTTGAGTATGAAACTATTGTCATCATCCAGTCTGAATCGCTTTTTGTCTGTTTTCGACTGTACAAAGATCAGATCGTTTTGTAAAAAAGCCGGAGAAAACTCAAATTGTTCTGTATTGAGTTGATCCAGGTTCAATGCTTTGGTTGTTTGCAGTTTATCAAGATCAAAGTAACCGGCATCCGCAGCTGTTTGGGCATTCAGGCCAATGACAACACCCGCCAACATCCCTATGATCAAAAAATATTTCATCATTTTTTGCATACTTTAAATACTAAAAAAATCTGGGACTAACGATATAACTGCTTCTGTCCCTTCTCCCAAAACAATAATTCAACATGAGTTCTATGCTTCCGTTTTCATATTGCCGGATCGGTGTAAATGTCAGGTCGTAGGCCAGTCCCATAAAAAACTCACGGGTTAGCTGTATGCCTGCAAGAAAATCAACTGATTCGGCGATCACATATGAACTGCCACCTTCTCTGAGTGTCACCGCCGCAAAATAACGGTCGTTGAACCGCCATCCCAGGTTAAAATCCATCTGAACAGGAGAATTTTCTGCAGCTTTCAGTAAAAATTGAGGCATAAATGTCACTTTTGGACTCAGATAGAATGCATAACCGCTCATCACATACAAATGCCTGACTTCGATGCTGGTCTCCGGGGAATCCCCAAGGTCTATGCTGGCTCGCAGCATTCTGGGCAAGCCTGCTCCAATATAGAACCTGTCATTGTTGAAATAAACACCAAAACCGGCATTGAAAATATTCTTTACATACTTGCCTTCGGAGATCGCTGCGTCCTGATAAAATGGTTGAGCCAGATCAAGCGAAGGATCGGTAAAGTCATGGTTGTATTGTCTTCCAGAAATTGAAATACCCATACTGAATTCACCATTTTCGAAAGGGATCCTGTATGCGTAAGCGCCTTCGATGGTGAGTTTTTGCTGGACACCTATTGCATTCCTGGAGATGCTGAGTCCGAGGCCAACGCGGTCTTTGGCAATTTTAGGGAAATTGACACTGAGCGCCTGAACCTTCGGAGCACCCGGAAACCCCATCCAGTGTTCGCGGACGATTCCGGTCAGGCAATATGCATTCTCATTTCCGGCAAAAGCAGGGTTGATGGCCAGTTTATTGAACATAAACTGTGTGTATAGCGATTCCTGTTGGGCAGTTATGCCAAAACCCGACAAAACAAACCCTAATATGATGGCTATTTTTCGCATGTTCATTTTTTTAATTTCGACTACCTTTCAATAACTACAAAATCACGTATCGCCTGAGTATCATTTCCCAGATCCAGCATATAATAATAAGTCCCAACAGGCAGATCTTTGTCCTTATAAGTTCCCTGCCAGTCGTTCAGATAAGGCGAGGCTGTGTAAACTTCATCTCCCCATTGATTGAAAACGATCAGCCTGTTCCTTGGATACAGCGGTGTTGACAGGCATGGGAAAACGAGGATATCATTGATGCCGTCACCATTGGGAGTGATGACATTCATTCCGAAACAATCCGTAATGTCTCCAACTTCGAAAGTGATCGTGGCCATGCTGTATTTTTCGGGACATTCATTGTGGATCAGCCGATATGGTACAGTCATTTTGCCGATAAAATAGACGCTTGGCGTGAATCTGAAGGTATTATTCCCCGTTTGCCAGATGGTCCCTTCAGGATATTCAGTCTGTTCAAAAAACACTGTTGCATCCGAGTGATTACCGTCATTTTCTGCCGGGCTGAAGGAAAGACTGGTGTTGTATTCTGTCTGATACAGGTCATCGTTGGCATCAGGAGTTTCTGCGATATACACGCTCATGGTATCCCTGGAATAATTTTGACAAACACCATAAGACAGTGACCAGACAAACGCAGTGTAGCCTTCGGAAAGTCCTGTAACCTTTGTATAAGGATTGAATGAAGTAGCAATGTTCACACCACTGACCGTCGTTGACCATATACCACCTTGCTGAATGGAGGCACTCAAGTTCAAGTCTGTATCATCGCAGGCAAAAATATCTTCCCCTGCATCCGCTGTCAGCAAAGGCATGATGCTGGTATACACGTGGATCAATTCGGACGGTTCGGACAAACAACCCTTTGCTTCGGCGACTACATAGAAACCGTTTAAGCCATCTGCAAACTCACCGAATTCATCGATATTAACACATGGGTCGAAGGATTCTTTGATGATTTTTCCTGTCTGATTATGATACCAGTAATACTTCGTGGCAGGTTTGATGTTGGTCAGACATAATTCTAGCGGTTTTGTGTCAGGTCCGATACAGAACGGTTCTGTATTTCCCGTAATCTGAGGTGCTTGAGGCTTCGGATTAACCTGTAAAACGAGCCCTTCCGAGTAATCAGAATAGCATCCGTTCACTTCAATCCTCAACCGGTACACTCCTGACTGATCAGGGACTGCAGGGAAAATAACCGGATTCTGCAAGCTCGACATGAAACCATCAGGCCCTTCCCAATAGTATTTTGTCTGTTGTGAATATTGAGTGAACAATCTGATCGCATCTCCTTCACAATAGGTATCCTCACCCCAGATCGCAGGTTGATTGGGCTTTTTGATCACCTCAACACTGAATGACTGAGATACCTCTGAATAACAATCACCGTTAAAAACTGAAACGGTATAAAGGCCTGAATTACTCAGTACAGCTCCGGGAATTTTCAGTTCGGGCCTTGTTGTTTGGTACTGACTTTGATCAGGAGAACTCCAGAAATAAGTGAAAGGTCCTCCTGCTTCATAATTCTGAACAGTCAGCACCAATGTATCAAATTCACATACGCTCTGGGTGCCTTCCAGTACAGGTGTTTCAGGAACAATATTAATGTCTATGATTGTTTTTACCGGAATCGAAGGACACATCTCTTTTAAAACGACCAGTGTATATGTTCCGTTGATCGATGGGTCGGGGTTGCAGATGACAGGATTGGGTTCATCGCTCGTAAAGCCGCCTGGTCCTGACCATTGATAGATATAGGTGTCATCAGGAGGGAACACAGTGGGTACCAACTCGATACATTCATCACTTGTCATACAGTCTTCTGCAGTATTGCTTAAGGCGGTGATCAGCGGGAGGTTTATTACATCAACATCCGTTGAGCTGGTGAGCAGGCAACCAGCTGCTGTGGTGATCTCCAACCGGTATGTTCCCTTCACTGCAGGAATTTTCAGGTTCATTTCGGTATAACTGTTGTTATTCGGGTCGATCCAAAGGTACTGAGCTCCTGTGATCAGAGGTGCAAAAAGCAGGACACTGTCACCCTGACAAACCGGACTGTTGCTGGTTGCAGTGACCGGAAAAGCCAACTCAGTCCGGATCCGGATGGGTTCTGAAAATTCAGAAAAACAATCTCCGACCTTTGCAGCAACTTTCCATGTTCCGTCCAGTTGATCTGAAGCTGCCGGAATTACCCAGGAATTGGTGTTTTTTACGGTGTAAAGCTGATCGTTTAGGTACCAGTGATAAGCATCTGCATCAACGATATTGTTGACGACAAAAACGATGGGTTCTCCCTCACAGTAAAGCGAGTCAGCACTGACAAAGGGCTTTGTTGGCCTCGCATCAATCACAACCTCTGCAGATGCAGTATCCCTGCACGAACCATTGGAAATGACCAGGAAATATCTTCCCTGCTTTACGAGCCTTACATCGGGAATGACCGGCGGATTCTGATTGGTATTCGTATAGGCGTCCGGACCGGTCCAGAGGTATTGAAAATTCGTTCCTGACTCATTCGTTCCTAAAGCCAGGTTGTCTCCTTCACAAAGTTTGATGAATGGATCGTTGACTGAGGCCTGAGGTTGTTCCAAAACCAACAAATCTCTGGTTTCAGAAGGCAAGGAAATACAATTTGTGCTTTCAACGATCACATAGTATTGGCTGGTGCCAACCGGCGGAGTGAGCGTTAAGCTGGGTACATCTGTGGTATCCAGCAACTGGCCGGCAGGGGCTGTTCCGGAAAACCAGAAATAAGTTACATTTCCGGAATAAGTGGTACTGGTTAATGTGACATGTTCCCCCTCACACAAGGTATCTTTACTGAATGACATTGGTGGTATGCTCAGGTCTTCCACATAAACTTCCACAAATCCTTCTGAAGCACACCCGTTGACGCCGGTCACTTCTAATTTGTAGGTGCCGGAATAGGATGTGTTGGCGTCAGGTCTGGCAGGATTTTCCATGTCTGAGTTGAATCCTGATGGCCCGGTCCAGAGAATGGTATACACATTGGCAGGCGCATCCGGCAAATTGGCAAAAAGTTGCAAGGTATCATTCGCACACACACCGGAAGAGTAAGTTGGCTGAAGTGCCTGAGTTTCAATTTTTACACTGGTCTGGCACGAATCCACAAGATTGAATGCGTCAAAAACATACAATGTGACATCCACCGTTGTGCCGGCCAAACTGCAGTCAAAAATTTTTGGGTTAACAGACATGCTGTCAATCAAACAGTTATCCAAACTTCCGCCATCTATTTCTTCAGGTTTCAATTCATAATCGACCACTCCTGAAGGGTGTATGAATATACCTGTCGCTTCCTTGCAAACAGCTACCGGCGGAATGGTATCTTCAATGATCACTTCAAAAGAACAGGTGTCGGCATTTCCGGACAGATCATTCAATATATACCAGACTGTTGAAATTCCTCCATTCATTGGAATGCTTAAAGGTCTTTGATTTCCGGTAAAACCTGTTAATTCTGTCTCGGTTGCTCCGGTAGTGTAAAAAGCCAGATCGATCTGCTCAAAATACACTGCAAGATAAATTGCGCTGATGCCGTCGTGGTCACCATCTGTCTGAGGAACGGCTGGATCACAGGGAAACACCGGATTTGCAGGAACTGCCCTGGCTGTAAAGCTCAAAGAACCGTCGTTTTTGTATTGATGGAATAAGTTTTCGTCCAGATCAAAGATTGTTGCAGTAACAGAATCGCATGAACCTGGTTCAGTGATTCCCAGAACATTACCTGCTTCATCTGCGATTTCAAAAAAAGAACCCGCGTCTGTTTTGGCCTGATGGAAGACCGTTACCCGTGGATTTCTGGCAAAAACATCGGTTGGAATCTCATTGAAAATAAAATTCTTGTCCCTTGCCTCAAATTTTCCTGATTCCTCATTGAATGTGAACTGAAGCAATGCGTCAGCCACATTTTCAGGTTGTTGATAGATATGTTGTTTGCCTGGGAGGCAATTGTCCATATACTCCACCATATCTGGCAATGTTACTTCCATCCGGCAGGTATCTCCGCTTAAAACCAGATGGATGGGCTCCGGACAATCCATTACCGGTGCCTGAAGATCCTCTACAAGAATATTTTGAATACAGATGCCTTCATTCCCTGCACAATCAGAAACTTTGAATGTCACCGGATGATTTCCCTGATTGAGTAAAACTTCCATGGATTGGTCAGGTCCGAAAGGAATATTCAGACTTTGTCCAACAGAAAGCGAGTAATTCAGTGAATGGCTGATATTGAGATCGAAATTCAGAGTGACTTCCACAAAGCTGCCATTGGTGCAAATGTCATTAATGGAAAATGCGCCTCCTGAAGTTGTGATCTTCGGTTCCAGCACCAGTGTCAAAAAGCCGTCCTGCAGCCAGATCTGAAGTAATTGCGCATCGATCAGGTCTTTCATATCCATTTCGAAATCTCCGCATTCCTCGTCAATGATCAGTGTGGTATCCAGGATACTTCCATCCTCACCCCGGATAACGAAATATTCATTCGGATCATTGGCATCCATATTGTTGAAGACAAGCTTCAATTCCAATATTTCATTGATATCGAGGTTCGATAGTATGAAAGGGCCTATCTGAATTGTAGTGGTATCAACCGGAAGTACCAGATCGCCGGGCAATTGTGAGCTGATGGGGAATATTTGTGTAATTTCCTGCAGCAATACAGGGCTTTCACAAGAATCCGTTGCCGGGATCCCGCTGATCATATAGGCAATCTGGCATTCATCTGTTGCTAATGTCAGGACTGTATCAGCGGGACAATCTGAAAATACAGGAGCCTCATCATCAAGGACTTTAAATTTTTTTGTGTAACGAATATAATTTCCGCATGCATCATAAAATACAAAGTCAACTTCTTTTTGATACATCACAGAATCCTGTCCGATACAGGTATTGAAAAAATCCATCCCGGGATACAATCCGGGATAGGTTTGCTGGTCAGTCAGATCATAACTCCCGGGTTCTGCAGCGAACCAGTTCACTTCACTGCATGCATCTGTGATATCAGCACCTCCTTTTGCGGAGATCCAGTTGAAAAAACGCGTTCCAATGGCTTCTGTTTCGTTGCAGTACATGATCATATCCTGCGGGTCAGCATTCACCACAGGAGGTTCATCATCCACTACATTGATGATTTGTATTGCTGAACGCGTATTGCCGGTGATATCACTTGCAAACCAGATTCGTTCAACTGAATAAGCACAACCGCTTCCATTCACAGTATCTTCAAAATAGATCTCTACCGGCGAGTCGCTGTTGTCTGAAACATCAGTTGGCACGCCAGTTTCGGAAGTGTCCCCGAGGTTGAGACAGCTGACCGTGATCGTTGGAGGAATCGTAAACACAGGTGCAATCGTATCGATGACCTCCATGTCGCGAATATGCATGATGGAATGATCGCAACCATCGTCAGCAGACCAGATCTGTTCAATGGAATAATTGTAATGACCGGGAACAGCAGGATCCGGGTGCTGGTTGGAATATGCTTCAAACAGAACGATCAGTTCTCCTTTGCAGGGATCGATGGCTGTGATTTCCGGAACAGGCGGTATTTCATGAATGTTTACCGTGGTATCAGAAGGGTATTCTGAAAAAACAGGATCATTGTCATCGGTGATGGTGACCGTGGTGAAACTGGATTTCTTATTACCACAACCATCTGAAACAATAAAATTCAGGTTGACTACATATGTACATTTTTCCCTGTTGACCTGCAATTGATAGGGTTTTTGTCCGACAAAATCCTTTCCGTTGTTGTTGGCATTGTCACTCCATAAAATTTCCCAGATCAATGTGTCCGAACAATTGTCAGTTGCGCTTGCTCCACCTAAATTATCTATCCAGTTCTCCAGGATCTGGTCCACATCTTCAGTACAAGAAGTATTCAATACCTGTGGCAAGGTAACAAATACAGGATCTTCCAGGTCAACTGTTTCGAAGGTAACTGCAACAGGGGGCAATGCATTTCCGGATGGATCAGCAATTGTGAAATGAACTGTTACGGATCTTGTATTGCCGCAATTTGATGAAACAGACATATTGAATTGGTCGATGACCTCATTCAAATCCAGGTCAGGAACGATGACCAGTCCGCAATTGTCTGAAGCTGTGATGTTTCCGTTACTGTTGTACCAGGTCTGGAGCAATGCTGCAATATTCTGAAAAGAACAGCTGACAGTAGTATTGTCAGCCTGTATCAGCGCCGGCGGAATGGTATCTGCGACGACAATTGAGAAACTGAAAATATCAGCGTTTCCAACATCATCTACAGCACGATAGCTTATCGTATAGGAGCCAGGCGGCACTGCTTCATTGACCTCATACCCGTCGGAAATGTTGTAGATATAGAATGAATCGATATTAGCCCCAACATTTGAACTGACCTGGGGTTGATCGGGATGACCCCAGTCCAGGATGGCTTCGCAATTTTCATTGACATATAAAGTATCAGGCCCTTCATAGCTAAAATTGAATACCTGACCAAATGCGAGTAAATGCTGGATAACAAAAAATAAAAATAGGAACGTTTTTCGCATGTTATTATACTTAAACGGTTTGACTCTTGAAGTAATTAAAATTCTTGATCTCATCATACTCAACTTCGATATGTTCACACATTTTCCGGCAAACAAAGGAAAAGAAGAGCAGAAAAGTTGCACTCAGGATTCAGTTTGCCTGGTTGAAGGCAAATTTTAGCTGCTTTTGCTTGGCACTGCCGGAATATCCTGAAAGTTTCAGCATTATTGTATTTCGTTTCAGTTAAAAATAAAAACTACAGCTTAATGATGTCATCAAATGCCCTAAACGCTGCATCCAAACGCTGAATAAGCTCTTCTTTGCCCAAAATCGCCATCATTCTGAAAACATCCGGTCCCTGGGATGATCCACTCATACATACACGTAATAGAGGCAAAATATTACCTGATCCAAACTTGTGTTCTTCTATGAATCCCTTGATCTCAGCTTCAAATTCTGTAGTTCCGAAATGAGCAGCATTGCGGATCTGCTCAAAAACCCTGATCATGGCATCCCTGTTGGCTGAATTCCACTTCTTTTCCAGCATTTTCTGCTCATAGGATCCGGGCTTCACAAAAATAAACCTGGATTCTTTGTAGAAGTCAGGCAGCAAGGTAATCCTGGGTTTGAGCAGTTCGATGATCTCAATTGCCCTGGATTCACTTAAGTCATCCTTTTCGGGAATGACTTCCAGAAAATAAGGCAATAAATCTGATGCATCTTTGCTCAAAATGTATTGTTGATTGAACCATTTTGCTTTTTCAATATCAAATCTGGCCCCGGATTTTACTATTTTTTCGAGTGAAAACAATTCTGACATTGATCCCACAGGCATGATCTCCTGGTCATCTCCGGGACTCCATCCGAGCAGTGCAAGAAAATTGAGTGCTGCCTCAGGCAAAAATCCGAATTCACGAAAACCGAGATAGGATTCGTTTTCCTCTTCAGCAAACCATTCCAGAGGAAATACCGGGAAACCGAACTGTGCGCCATCCCTTTTGCTCAGTTTGCCTTTTCCGGATGGTTTGAGGATCAATGGCAGATGAGCAAACTGCGGGATCTCATGGTCCCATCCAAAGGCCCGATAAAGCAATACGTGGTGTGCCGTGCTGGAAAGCCATTCTTCACCGCGGATCACATGCGAGATCTCCATCAGATGGTCATCGATGATATTGGCCAGGTGATAGGTGGGCAATCCATCTGCCTTAAGCATCACTTTATCATCCAGTTCTGCGCTATCAAACTGCACTTTTCCTCTGATGATGTCCTCGAAAACAACAGTTTCCCCTTCCGGTACCTTCAGTCTGATCACGTAAGGAACACCTTCTGCAATCATTTGTTTTACTTCGTTTTCCGGTAATGTCAGGCTGTTTTTAAGACCTTTACGGGTTGTCTGATCATATTTAGGAGAATGGATGCCGCGGGATTCCTGCTCCTGTCGCCATGTTTCCAGCTCTTCAGGAGTGTCAAATGCATAATATGCCTGACCGGCAGCAATGAGTTTTTCGGCAAATTTCCTGTAAATGTCCTTTCGTTCGCTTTGCTTATAGGGGCCAAAAGGTCCGCCAACTCCGAAACCTTCATCAGGATTGAGTCCCAGCCACTGAAGTGATTGATGAATATATTCTTCTGCTCCGGGCACATACCGTGTCTGATCGGTATCCTCTATCCGAAGGATGAAAGTACCTTTGTGTTTTCGGGCAAAAAGAAAATTATACAATGCTGTCCTTACTCCTCCGATGTGCAGTGGCCCCGTAGGACTCGGCGCAAATCTGACTCTGATCGCTGTCATACATTTAATTTATTTACAATATATAATGATTTGCAATTTAATACAACAATTCTTGATGGATTCTGTTGATAGGCTGTTTTTTTTTATCAAAAAAGCGTATATAAACTTAAATTGCTTATCTTTCCGGTAATAAAATGAAATTTCAGGTTTTAAAACTCAGGAAAAAGATCCAATTTTGAAATATCGTTCACAGGTCTGTTTGACCGGAGGGGCAAAGTTACATATTACAAAAATGGTTTATACAAAAACTTGGCATGGAATATTAAAATTCTTTTTTCCGGATATTTGGTGGAGTTTACCCAAAAGAGGACAAAAGCTTGTGTATCTGACCTTTGATGATGGTCCTGATCCGGCGATCACTCCGTGGGTGTTGGAGGTTTTAGCAGAAAGTCAGGCTAAAGCAACTTTTTTTTGTCTGGGAAAGCAGGTAGAAGCGCATCCGGAAATATACAGAAAGATCATTGAGCATGGGCATTCGGTTGGTATTCATGGCTTTGATCACCTGAATGGGTGGGAGACGCCAACTGGCAGATACCTGGAAAATATTGAGCATTGCCACAGGTTAATTGATTCAAATTTATTTCGTCCACCTTATGGAAAATTATCGTTGACTCAATACCTTCAGATCAGGAAAAAATACCGGATTGTCATGTGGGATCTGATGCCAGGCGATTTCAGACAACAGGCAGATATCCAAAAAATGTTGGAATTCACCACCAAACATCTGAGTAACGGCACCATCATCACCCTGCACGACAATCTCAAATCCGAAAACAATCTGAAAGCACTGCTTCCTCCTTTGATGGACTACATTGAACAACAGGGATTCCGGATGAAAACGCTTTGATCTTCCTGATCTGTTTGGCTCCGGATAAAGGAATAAAAACGACTTGCCCTGATACTTTTGAACAATTGGAGTGTGGTCAAAACCGGTGATTTAAAAATAGCCTGAAAACTTCAAAATAATAATTATTCTGAGAAGGCTTAATTTTCGATCTCAATTAATTTCAGCGCCACCATTCCTGTACCAATCGCAATTCCAAAACTAAGCAAAGTTCCTGTCAAGATGTACTCTGTAAGTTTTCGATCTTAGGATTCTTTCAGATCTCCAAAGCGGAATACTGATTCAGCTGCCAAAAGGTTTTTAAGTGGTACCAACCATATTTCCTGGTTTACCAGCTTCCTTAATGCTATCATATCTCCTGTAATTACAGCTATCATAAAATATAAATATCATTTAAAATAACGATAATCCAAAATATCGTTTAAATAAACGATAATCCAGAATCTACCTAATTGATCTGATATAATTTTCCTTTTTCAAACGCTTTTTGATCCATGGTAAAATTAATTTCATTGATTTCCTGGCTGGCCCGCCACATTATGATCACCTCATACATTTCTTAGGATAGGTCGCTCAATTTCAGCTACCAATATTTATTTTAAACAACTTCTATTCAAAGAAGCCGGGAAAATTCACTTAATTTTAGCACTTATTTAAATCGGGCTCCAATGAAAAAATCAATTTTTAGGCTATTCCCAATAATTCTCTTTGCCTTTTCCGGCATTTTTATCCCCATTCTTCTGGTCAGCCAGGCTGCCGTGAAAGAAATCTCCATCGATCAAAACTGGAAATTCCGCCAGGTAAGCACGGAAACCTGGCATCCGGCAACTGTGCCGGGATGTGTACATACAGATCTGCTGAATAACCGGCTCATCCAGGATCCATTTTACCGGACCAACGAAAAGACACTCCAATGGATCGATAAAAAGGACTGGGAATACGAATCAGCATTTGTCATTGATGATGAAATGCTGAAGTTTTCGCAACTGGAATTGTATTTCAAGGGGTTGGATACTTATGCGGAAGTCCGGCTGAACGGAACGCTTATCCTTACTGCCGACAATATGTTCAGGGAATGGCTGGCTGATGTAAAACCGTATTTGAAAAAAGGGGAAAATAAAATTCACATTCTTTTCAGGTCACCCATTCAGATCGGCCTACAAAAACTTGAAGCGCTCGGATTCCCACTTCCGGCAGTCAATGATCAATCCGAAAACGGAGAATTGGGCGATAAAAAAGTCAGCGTTTTTACCCGTAAGGCAGGATATCATTATGGTTGGGATTGGGGCCCGCGGTTTGTGACCTCAGGGATATGGAGACCCATCCTGCTCAGAGGCTGGGATGATGCCCGGATAACGCATGTGCAGGTCATTCAGGAACAATTGACTGATGAAATGGCCAAAATGAAAGCTATTGCCATGGTCAAAGTTGACGTACCCGGCGAGTATTCCGTTTCGATGGCTATACAAGATGGAAACCCTTCGGAACCGCAAAAAAAAGTGCTGCTTTCCAAAGGTATACATTCGGTTGAACTGTCATTCACCATCGCACAGCCAAAACGCTGGTGGAGCCACGGGTTGGGGGAACCATTTCTGTACCAAATACAAACCAGCCTTGCCAGAGAAAAAATACTTCTCGATCAGTATACAGTTTCAACCGGCCTTCGTACCATCCGCATTGTTCAGGAACCTGACGACGCAGGGAAAAGTTTTTACGTTGAACTGAACGGCGTTCCTGTGTTTATGAAAGGAGCCAATTATATTCCAGGCGACAATTTTCTTAACCGCATTACTCCTGAAGAATATCAAAAGATCATTGCGCTTGCCGTGGATGCCAATATGAACATGCTGCGTGTTTGGGGTGGGGGAATATATGAGGATGATTTTTTCTATGATCTTTGCGACCGCAACGGCATTTTGATATGGCAGGATTTTATGTTTGGTTGCAGCATGTATCCGGGCGATGAAGCATTTTTGGAAAATGTCCGGCTGGAAGCTGAAGACAATGTACGCAGATTAAGGAATCATCCCTGTATTGCTCTCTGGTGTGGCAACAATGAGATCGATGTGGCCTGGTCACAATTTGACGAAAAAGGCGGTTGGGGCTGGAAACAGCAATACAACACAAAACAAAGGGAAGAGATATGGAAAGCATACGACCGGATCTTCCACAAAATTCTGCCTGAAGTGATCCGTGAAAATGATCCGGATCGTTTTTCCTGGCCTTCATCACCCATGGCAGGAGAGGGAAAGCATGCAGGATACGAAACCCAGTCAGGCGACATTCATTATTGGGGAGTCTGGCACGGGTTACACAGGTTCGAGGACTTCAGAAAATATGTGGGAAGGTTTATGAGTGAGTATGGTTTCCAGTCATTTCCGGAGTTTAAATCCGTAAAATCCTATACAGTGCCTTCTGACTGGGACATCGAATCTGAGGTGATGGCAGCACATCAACGCAGTGGGATAGGAAACCTCAGGATAAAGCAATACATGGATTGGTATTATAAAATCCCGTCGGATTTTGAGTCTTTCCTGTATGTCGGCCAGGTTTTACAGGCTGAAGCCATCAAATCCGCGATTGAAACCCACAGAAGGAGAATGCCACATAATATGGGAACACTTTACTGGCAACTCAACGACTGCTGGCCTGTTGCCAGTTGGTCCGGTACGGATTATTACCGACGCTGGAAGGCGATGCATTATTTTGTCAGAAATGCGTTCAGCGAGGTACTTGTTTCCCCGGTGATCGAAGGTAAAAACGTTGAAATTCATGTGGTATCTGACCGATTGCAGCCCATTGAAGCCGGTATGGAAATGAAATTGATGGATTTTGAGGGAAATGTGCTTAAAGAAGTGTTTAAAAACGTCCGGATTCCTGCTAATTCAAGTGGAAAATTCTATTCCGAAGAACTCAATTCATTTTTGAAGGGTAATCCTGCTGATGAAGTTTTTGTTTATGTTAAAGTTTTGGAAAACAGCGGTTTACTTTCAGAAAATACCTTGTTTTTTGAATCGCCCAAAGACCTCAGGCTTCCAAAGCCAAATGTGGTCCCTGAGCTCAGAGCCACAGTCGGCGGTGTGCTGATCACTTTGAAAACCGATGTTTTTGCAAAAAATATTTTTCTGGAAACCGAAGGTGAAGCTTTCTTTTCTGACAATTATTTTGATCTTTTGCCGGGTCTGTCATTGACCATTTTCTGTAAAACGGAAATGCCGCTGGCTGAATTGGAAAAGCAGTTGAAGGTCAGGACTTTGGCGGATTGAATCGTATTGGACTTGCTTAAACTATTGCAGGTCAAAAGCATTCAGTGATATCAAAATAGTATTCTTCCAATTCAGGATGGTCCTCTCCACATGATGAATGAAAGATCAATATCGTTAGTTTATCAATTATCATCCGGTCATGATGATAAATGAGTTCCTGTAAATTAAGCTTCCAATCAGCATTCCTTGATTTTGCAAGAAGATCGAAAATCGTATATTCTGTATCGATATGATCATTGATCTCAGTCCTGTGGATAATGACCGGATGTTCAATTGAATGGCCAAATCCCCCTGAAATTGGCAGATCAATGCCAAATTTATCGATTAATATCTCCTTCAGTGTCATTTTTATATTTTTTGAAATGCACCCATAAAATTATGAAAAAGCAACAGGTTCCTTCAGAACACCTTTTCATCTATTCAGGTCATACAAGAAAAATTGCGTTGGAATATTTTTATTGCCAAAATTTGGTACGGTATAAAGGCTTATTTTGTGAAAATCTGATCCACAGTTGCTTCCAGTTCGGTTGAAAGTTTCAATAAGGGATTTCCATACTCCTTCCCCCTTTCCAAAAATACTTCTGCAAGCGACTGATAATACCATTTTTGTTCAGATTTACCAGCATTGAATCTTTCCCAGACCATATCACCATTTGATACAATATCTTCCAGTATTGCCCTTGCATTGTCCAGTTTGTCTGCGCAGGATACCAGAAGTTGACCTGGATCCATGACTGTTTTGATATATTGAATGGTATGTTGCTTTCTCGCCATCCAGTTTTCTTCCGGATGCTCATCATTTTTGATTTTGCCGGGTTCGGATGCTCCGGCAACGATCACTGCAACGCGACTGCCAAATTTTTCTTCAACTTCATCAAGTTCCACAGACGTATCTTCAACCACATCGTGCAATATTCCGGCTACGACGATTTCCGGTTCACATTTTTCACTGCAAAGGATCTTCATCACATTCATCAAATGTGAAATGTACGGAATTTTTGTTCCCTTACGGAACTGGCCTTGGTGGGCGTTCGCAACAAATTTGATCGCTTCAAAAATCATAGGTCACAGTTTAATAAATTAATAATGACAATGTTCCAATCGGTTGTTTTATGCGTAAGAAAAAATTTTTTCCATGTAGAATTGATACACCATTTCATGGCCTTTATAAAGAAAAATACAGCAATGATCGAACTCAAAAAATTTTAGCCTTATCAACAATGATTTGGTCAATAATTATTTGAACCATCATTGAAAAGCCTGATTTTGATCTGGTCAACCAATGATACTTGCCAAAAGATCCGGATTATTCCGGAGTTCGTCAACTGAAGGCAGAAATTCCGTTTTCTCCCTGATCCTGACAAAATCCTTCAATTGAGCAATCCTGGCTTCTGCCTTCTTTCGAATTGACAGTTCCATTTCCGGGTCAAAAAGAGGCAACCAATTATCCAAAAATTGTTGACCCGCATCCAGTTCTTCATTTAGGAACTGGGTAGGATAGGCATTCAGAAGATTGCGGTTCATCTCGAAATAGTCTTTCATCACAAATAGTTTTTTACGATGCATCTCCATACCCCAATGGAAATAAATACTCTGAGAAACGGGATTCTTTATTTTTTCTTCAAGTACTAAAATGTCCGTCAGGATCTTTCGGAAATCTGTATAACCTATTTGATTTTGCAGGATCTGGCGTAAACGAGATTGGTAGCCCATAGCATTAGATTTTGATTTTACAATCCGCATCACTTTACCACCGTAGCCATGCCAGGCTCGGTTGGCGGAACTTTAACAGTTCTCTCTTGATGCAATAACATTTTTAAAACATGTACAATGAATATTTAGTTCCCAATAACTCATTTTATTAGCCTGTACAATATTCAATTTGTATTACAGTTTGGTTTAGATCACAGTAATTATGAGAAGTATTGAAATACAACAACTTTCATAAAATGTAACAATAAGTCTACTCAAATCCTGTCCGATTTTAGCCAGAAAAAGATTACATATTCAAAAAAATCCGGGATCATTAAGTGCTTCAACTTACCTTAATGTTGGAGTCAAAAATATCTTCCAATTTTATGCATATCCAATAAAAATCCAATAGGCATGCAATTAAAACCAGTCTGAATACTAGCCCCTTACGATCCTTGCGCCCAATTCCGCCAACCGGGTATCAATATGCTCATAACCACGGTCGATCTGCTCTATGTTCTCGATCACACTCGTACCTTTGGCAGATAATGCGGCGATCAGCAATGCTATTCCTGCCCGGATGTCGGGAGACGCCATTTTGGTGGCGCGCAACTGGTATGCCCTGTCAATGCCGATCACTGTGGCTCGGTGCGGATCGCACAAAATGATCTGCGCACCCATGTCGATCAGCTTATCCACGAAAAACAACCGGCTCTCAAACATTTTCTGATGGATCAACACGCTGCCTTTTGCCTGTGTGGCTACCACCAGAAACACGCTGAGCAGGTCCGGGGTCAGTCCAGGCCAGGGTGCATCTGCTATGGTCATGATACTCCCGTCAATGTAGGATTCTATCTCATAATGCGCCGTATCCTTTACCAAAAGATCATCACCGTTCCTTTCCAAACGAATACCTAATCTCTGGAAAGAAGCCGGTATGATCCCGAGATTGTCAATACCCGCATTTTTAATGGTCAGATCCGAACCGGTCATCGCTGCCAGACCGATAAAACTGCCCACTTCGATCATATCAGGTAATATACGGTGGGAACAGCCTTTTAAAGAACTTACTCCTGTAATGGTCAACAAATTAGAGCCTATGCCTGAGATCTTTGCACCCATACTGACCAGCATTTTACACAATTGCTGTATATATGGTTCACACGCAGCATTGTAAATAGTGGTTACTCCTTCTGCGAGAACTGCAGCCATGACAATATTGGCCGTTCCGGTAACGGATGCTTCATCGAGCAGCATATAACAACCTTTCAAACGTTTTGCTTCAATGTGAAACCAGGAGTTCTGGGCATCAAACTCATAGCTAGCCCCAAGCTTTTCAAAACCTATAAAGTGGGTGTCCACCCGTCTTCGACCGATTTTATCACCGCCTGGCATGGGCATAAATCCGTGTCCGAACCGGGCTAGCATCGGCCCCAAAATCATGATGGAACCGCGTAAGCTTGCGGCTTTTTGGGTGTATTCCGGAGATTTCAGTTTTTCAATGCTGACCCTGGATGCATTGAAAAGGTATTTCCCGGGTGAAAGTTTTTCGACCTCAACATCCAACAATCGAAGTGTCTCGATCAATTTGATCACATCGCGGATCTCAGGAACGTTTTCAATCAAAACATCTTCAACAGTGAGCAAAGTTGCACAAATGATCTGCAGCACTTCATTTTTTGCGCCCTGTGGCTCAATGCTTCCTTTGAGCTGAATGCCACCTTCTATTCTAAAAGTTGCCATATTGTTTTATTTTTATAAGTTTATCAATCCTTTATGTGATCCGTGATCCGTGAACTGTCATCTGTAGCTTCATAAGGTTTACTCACAAACATTTGATAAAATATTCATCCTGATCACAGATCACAGTTTACAGTTAACAGTTCACTCCTTGACCACATTAACTTCCCTTTCCAGTTCCACACCAAATTTTTCCAGTACAGATGCTTTAATTTCTTCAGACAGTTCATAAATTTCTTTACCCGTTGACTGTCCGTAATTCACCAGGACCAAAGCCTGTTTGTCATAGACTCCAAGATCTCCTGACCTGTAACCTTTCCATCCTGTATGCTCGATCAGCCATCCTGCTGCCAGCTTGATCCTCCCGTTTTCTGCGCTGTAGACCGGCATATCCGGATAGAACGATTTCAACTGTTCACCGATCGTCGAATCTACCACCGGATTTTTAAAAAAGCTGCCTGCATTACCAATCTCAACAACATCCGGCAACTTAGACCTTCTGATATGGATAACGGCATCACGCACATTCCTGAGGTTGATCTCTCCTGACTTTTCCGCTTCCGTTTTCAGTTGTCCGTATGAAAGTTTAAATTCCGGATGATTATCGAGTCTGAACAACACGGAAGTGATCAAATAATGCTTGAGGCTGTTCTTAAAAATGCTGTTTCGGTAGGCGAATTGGCAATCATCGCAAGTCAACTCAAATTCAGTCCCATCCTCGATATTGATTCCTCTGACCAGGTGGATGACATCTTTTGCCTCTGTTCCGTATGCTCCGATATTCTGTACAGGTGAAGCACCGACACAACCAGGGATCAGGGAAAGATTTTCAAGTCCCCCCAAATCCCGTTCCACCGTCCATTCGACCAGATCATCCCAGACAATCCCTGCGCCAGCTTCAATCCAGGTATTTTGGTCATCCTGATCAATGACATTGATACCCTCCATGGCTGGATGCACGACCAATCGCTGTACATCACCCAAAAAAAGCATGTTGCTGCCTCCACCGAGGATCAAAAGATCATTCAGTTGAAAACTCGTTTTTTGCTGTTCACAAAACAATGTCCAACCCGCTTTTGTATATAGTTTGAGATAATTATTTGCTGACACATCCAGGTGGAATGTGTTGTATGCCTTTAAGGATTGATTTTGGAAAAAATCAAACATATATAAGTTTTTACAAATATAAACATTTTCCAATACATTATCGAAAAATTGACCGGACAGTTCAAAGTTTATGTCTGCTAAAAATATTTCATTAATATTGCCAAGTTAAAAATTGTGTTTATGAGTGCCACACATGATCATCATGCTCATCACCATAATGTAAAGCTGTCTCAGATCAACACGGCTTTTGTTGCCGGTATTGGACTAAACCTTGTTTTTGTGATCATTGAATTCGTTGCGGGTTGGTACAGTCAGTCCATGGCATTGATCTCTGATGCCGGCCACAATCTCACGGATGTGTTTTCGCTTATCCTGGCCATGATGGCTTTCAGGATGGCCAAAGTCAAAACAAGCCATGCCATGACCTATGGTTTGGGTAAAACCACTATCCTTGCATCGCTGATCAATGCAGTGGTCCTGTTTGTGGTGATCGGAGGGATCGCATGGGAAAGTGTTGACCGGTTCATGCATCCCAGACCGGTAGATGGCATCACTACTGTGATCGTTGCGGGAATAGGCATCGTCATCAATGCTTTCACCGCATGGATGTTTTTCAGGGATAAGGACCATGATTTGAACATCAAAGGCGCCTATCTGCACCTGATGGCAGATGCATTGGTTAGCGTTGGAGTAGTAGTATCGGGTATAGTGATACTGATGACCAACTGGTATCTGATCGATACCTTGATGAGCCTGGTGATCATCCTGGTTATTTTCTTCTCTACATGGAGCCTGTTCAGGGACAGCTTGGTCCTCACTATGGACGGCGTTCCAAAAGACCTGGATACAGGTACCATCAGTAATAAAATCAAGACTGTCACAGGGGTGCAAAATCTGCATCATGTGCATATCTGGGCTTTAAGCACAACGGTCAATGCACTGACAGCCCATGTGGTGGTTGACCTCAATACGCCTTTGAATGAAATTGACCGCATCAAACACGACATCAAACACCTGCTTCATCATCACGGTATCGACCACGTTACGCTGGAGTTTGAATCCGATGCAGATGCGTGCAAGGAGGAATGCAGTATGGGGAATTGTTGAAGAGTAGAATGTAGAATGTAAAAATTTAAAAGTTGAAGTTTTGTCCCTGAGGCAATTTCTTTGGCTAAAAGACTTCAAACATAAAGTCTGAGAGCTATACAATTAAAATTAAAATGAATAACTCATGCAAAAATTATTTTTGATAGACGGTCATGCAATGATCTACAGGGCGCATTACGCGTTTATCAACCGACCGCTGATCAACTCCAAAGGCATTAACACATCAGCTGTTGCTGGTTTTGTGCGTACCCTGTGGGATATACTAAAGCGATTTCAGCCAACTCACATCGGAGTTTGCTTTGATCCCCACGGCGACACTTTTAGACATGAATTTTTCCCTGAGTACAAAGCCAACCGGGACAAGCAACCTGAGGATATCACCATCGCCATTCCCATTGTCAAAGAGATACTTGCAGGTTTCAGGATACCCGTATTTGAGGTTGCCGGGTATGAAGCGGATGACATCATCGGAACACTGGCCAAAAAAGCTGAAGCCCGGGGATTTGAGGTCTATATGGTCACTCCGGACAAGGATTACGGCCAGCTGGTATCTGAAAAAATATTTATGCTCAAGCCGGGAAAGCAAGGTGAAGAAGAGATTCTTGGAGAATCTGAAATATTGCAAAAATGGGAGATCAGCCGGATTGACCAGGTGATCGACATGCTGAGTCTTCAGGGAGATTCTGTGGACAATATTCCAGGCGTAAAAGGCATAGGACCAAAAGCAGCCATCGACCTTTTACAAAAATATGATACTCTGGAGGGAATTTATGCTCAACTGGATCAGGAAAAAGGTTCGAGGAAGGAAAAACTGCTGGCTGACCGGGAAAATGCTTTTTTGAGTAAAAAACTGGCGAGGATTGAAATTGATGCACCTATAGACTTTGATCCGGAATCCCTGATCATTGAACCGATGAATAAGCCGGTCCTGAAAAAAATATTCACGGAACTGGAATTCCGTACACTGGCTAAAAGCATCCTGGATGAACCTCAGGTAGCGGGCAAACAACAGAGTCTTTTTGGAGATGAAACTCCAGTGGCAGTGCAGCCAGCTACCGAAAAGTATACCATCGCAAGGAAAAATATTGAAAATACACCCAAAAATTACGTTTTGCTGGAAACGCCGGAACAGATCAAGGACCTGATTGCAGAGTTGAGCGCCAGTAAGGAATTTTGTTTTGACACCGAAACTTCTGCCCTCGATCCGAACGATACCACATTGGTCGGGATCGCTTTTTCAATGGCAAAAGATACAGGATTTTATATTCCCATACCGGAAGATATACAGGATGCGTTAGCAATACTCGAGCCTTTCAAACCATTGCTGGAAAGTGATAAATACCTGAAAATTGGCCAAAATATCAAATATGACCTGCTTGTGCTGAAATGGTATGGTATTGAAGTTGCAGGACCATACTTCGATACCATGATCGCGCATTATCTGCTGGAACCCGACCAGCGACACAAACTGGATCATTTGTCTGAAACCCTGCTGGGCTACCATATGGTACCCATAGAAGACCTCATCGGTTCGGGTAAAAACCAGGGCAGCATGCGCGACGTCAAAGTGGAAAAGGCGGCTAAATATGCAGCTGAAGATGCGGATATCACTTTCCAGCTGAAACAGCTATTTGACATGGAATTGAAGGAACAGAATCTTCTGGACGTTTTCAACAACATCGAAATGCCATTGATACCGGTGCTTGCCCGGATGGAATTTCAGGGCGTCAGGATCGATCCGGGATTTCTTAAAACATATTCAATTGAACTGACTGACAAAATCAAGGATATTGAAAAAAGCATTTACCAGACTGCGGGTGTCCGTTTCAATATCGATTCTCCGAAACAGGTTGGGGAGGTACTTTTCCTGAGACTAAAAATTCCCTACCGCTGGAGGATGACTTTGACCGGTCAATACAGTACCAATGAAGAAAAACTGGCCGAACTGGCAACCGAACACAGCGTTGTGGCAGAGATCCTGGAATACCGCAAACTTCAAAAACTGAAAAATACCTATATTGATACATTGCCTCAGCTGGTCAACAAGAAAACCGGCCGCGTACATAGTTCATACAATCAGGCGAGAGCAGCAACGGGTCGGCTCAGCAGCGAAAAACCCAACCTGCAGAATATTCCGGTCAGGGATGAAGCCGGACGCGAGATCCGAAAAGCATTCCAACCGGCAGATGATGAACATATTCTCCTTGCTGCAGACTATTCACAGATCGAGCTGAGGCTGATCGCGGAGATGAGCGGAGACCATGAAATGCTCGACGCATTCCAGAAAGGCCTGGATATTCACCGGGCAACTGCTGCAAAAG
The DNA here is from genome assembly GCA_964594045.1 of uncultured Saprospiraceae bacterium. Lineage (GTDB taxonomy): Bacteria > Bacteroidota > Bacteroidia > Chitinophagales > Saprospiraceae > UBA2365. Next base: position 91,828 of record CAZQKR010000011.1, read on the forward strand.
TCTATAATGTCAGCCTGGATGATGTGAGTTCAGACCAAAGGAGAAATGCCAAAACGGTCAATTTCAGCATCATTTACGGTGCCGGTGCGACCAATCTCAGCCAGCAACTGAAGATCAACAGAAATGAAGCTAAAATATTGATCGAAAACTATTTTGCCCGGTATTCCGGACTAAAAAAATATATGGACGATATCCTGGATTTTGCCCGGGGAAATAACTATGTGCTCACCAGGATGGGTAGGAAACGCTGGCTTCGCGATATCAATTCTGGCAACGGTATGATGCGCAGCAATGCCGAAAGGATGGCTATAAATACACCGATCCAGGGAACGGCAGCGGATATGATCAAATTGGCCATGATCCGCATCGATCAGGCTTTCAGGGAACAAAAACTAAAATCTCACATGATCATGCAGGTGCACGACGAATTGGTTTTTGATGTGTATAAACCCGAACTGGACACGGTCAGGGAGATCGTCACGGAAAATATGAAACATGCCATTCCCGGTCTCCGGGTGCCTATTCTGGTCGACACCGGAACCGGAGAAAACTGGCTGCAGGCACATTGATGCGGTAGGCCCGGGCATCATAAGACTTATTTCTCTGGACAAAAGTAAATATAGTTTGCCGAACAATATTTTTAAATTGCCTTCAGTATGAATTGTTGTCAAAATTTTTAATAAGTGTTTGCCGAAATATTATAATATAATTTAAAATTGTCCTTATTTTTGAGGGAAATTTCCGGGTAGGGAAACCCGGTACGATGCGTATCAATTTTACTGAAAAAATTAATCTTTTATGGAACCCTTGAAATTGAATAATACAGAAATTGCATTTGCCTACAAATCCAACCGCGAGCTAAGAGAGTCTTACTGGCTATTCAAGTTGATGAACAATGCTTCACTGGTTAAAATAGGTACGAATGCGGCCATGATGGCGCTCAATTGGCATTTACCCATCAAGGGCATTGTCAAGAGAACGATCTATAAGCAATTTTGCGGAGGTGAAACCATAGAAGAATGCAATAAACTGATCCGCAAACTGGGTGAATTCAACATTAAAACCATTCTCGATTATGGTGTTGAAGCCAAAAGCAACGAGGAGGAATTCGATAAATCTGCTGAATACCTGATCAAAACGCTCAACTATGCCATTCAGGATGAAAATATCCACATCATCAGTAGCAAACTGACCGGTTTGTTCAGAAGCGGATTGCTGGAAAAGATCACTGCTGGCGAAAAGCTGACACAGGAGGAAGAACAGGAATACGAAAGAGGTAAAAAGCGGATCTGGAATATCTGTGATGCTGCAAATCGAGCACATATTTATGTGCACATCGATGCTGAAGAAAGTTGGCTGCAGGGAGCAATCGATGACCTTGCGCTTGAGTTGAGCGCTGAATTCAATAAAGGTGTTCCGACAGTGATCAACGCCTTGCAGATGTACCGTACTGACAGGATGGATTTCCTTAAAAGATCTCTCCAGCATGCACGCGACCATAAATACCTGTGTGCAGTGAAACTGGTCAGAGGTGCCTACATGGAAAAAGAAAGAGCAAGAGCCGCTGCCAGAGCTTATCCAAGTCCGATCTTTGATACGATCGAAGGAACTCATGCTTCCTACAATGCAGGACTGGAGTTTTGCCTTGATCATATTGATGAAATATATTTGTCCAACGCTACCCACAACGAACAAAGTTGCCAGTTGCTCGCCAGGCTGATGGAAGAGAAGGGCATTCCAAAAAACCATCCCCGGATCGTGACAGCACAGCTGATCGGCATGAGTGACAATATTTCATTTGGAATGGCCAAAGCCGGTTACAACATAGAAAAGTATGTTCCATACGGCCCTGTAAAACACGTTTTGCCATATCTCATACGGAGAACACAGGAAAACACTTCCGTCGGAGGTCAGATGAGCCGTGAATTCAATCTTATCCGCAGTGAAATGAAGCGCAGGGGACTGCTCTGATCAAGGCTTCTCAGCTTTATTGGGAAAATGATTTAGCAGCTTTGACTAATTGTCTTTAAGTCATTTATGATCAGTAATTTGATGTATATTTTACGCCAAATCTTCATCGTTTTATGATATGGTGGATCTTCCCCAGAAAGGGCTTTCAGACCCTTTAAGCAGAATGATCCAATACCTGATCACCAGAAAAAATACTGAGATTTGTTCATTAAAGTATCTTAATACATAAGAGTTTTCACATATTTACTTTTTTTGATGCAAATTTGTTTTTCAATTTTCGGTGAATACATGAGCTTTATCCTCATGAACTGTTCATGGAAGCAATTAAAAAATCATCTGATAATCTGGTAATATCATGGAAGAAGGAAAAAAAATCAGGAGGTACGGCCGAATATATGAACAGCTCGCCGGGCTTTTGGCAAAGACCACTAACCGGCAAGCCCGGATGGCAACATTAATCGCCGTACTGCATCATAAAATGGACTATTTTTTTTGGACCGGTTTTTACCTGATCGATCAGGGAGAAATGACGGTAAATGTCTATCAGGGACCTGTTGCCTGCCAGGTCCTGGAAAAAAACAAAGGCGTTTGCTGGGCGGCTTTTAACCTGAAAGAGACCATAGTGGTAGAAGATGTACATCTGTTTCCCGGCCATATCGCATGTGATTCAAGGTCCTATTCGGAAATAGTCATTCCATTCAAAAACAAAGCCGGTGAAGTGATAGGTGTCCTGGATATTGACAGCAAAGAGAAAGCTTCATTTTCAGAAACGGATGCGCATTGGCTGGAAAAGATCCTGGATTTGATCCATGTTTAATCATTTTTCACAAATGAAGGATTTTTGGTTCTTGCGTGAATTGCATGCAAGAAATTGCGAAAATATTTTAATGTAGCACCAGATGTTCAAAAGCTTATTCATCCAATAATGGAATTGAAAATGCCTGAAAAACAACATGTTCTGAAGTAAAATGCAAAACAGGGTAAACCATCCAGCTTTTACAACTGACGAGTTCAGGCATAAATAAATTGGTGAACATTTTTGATCTACATGAATGTCCATTAGTGGAAACCAGTGAAATATTCTTGAATTTCAGTACTTTCAATGATTTGTTTGATACATTTTTAAACAACTTCAATTACAGCATTCTTCATATCCAACTATTTCCTTAGTATTTTTTCCATGGCTTTGCCTTTGGCCAATTCGTCTATCAATTTATCGAGATATCTTATCTGCTGCATCAGCTTGTCTTCAATGTTTTCAACCCTGATACCACAAACCACGCCCGTGATCATGGAGACATTCGGATGGATTTGCGGCGCTTCGGCAAAAAACCTTTCAAAGTCAGTATTCCGGTCTATTTGCATTTTGAACGATGCTGCATCATAACCTGTCAACCAAAAAATGATTTCATCCACCTCTTCTTTGGTACGTCCCTTTTTCTCCGCTTTCTGAATGTACATGGGATATACTTTGGCAAATGGCATTTTGAAAATCCGTGTATTTTCCATATTGATTCGTTGTAAACTATGTGTTTAAAATTCCTTGATCACTTTCAGTCTCATTTTGCCTAGCTAAATTAGGGTAATTTAAGCTTTGACACTGATTTTTTTTCGTGCAGTAAATCTTTCTTCCAGCAGTTGAAAAATCACAGGTTATGGATACTTTTGGAACCTGACTTCATTTTGGACCCGGATCTGTCCTCCGTATTGGTTGATTACCGAGGAATTACCGGAATTACTCTCATGTTCCTCAAAATGCATGTTGTCCAAAGTCAGTATTCCCTGATTCAGGATACAACTGATTTCTCCGGTTTCGCTGCAGATGATATGAAATCCTTCCAGAAGAACTGTTTTCTGATTCAAAATACTAAAAACAGGACCCTCCAGACTACTTCCGTCAATGGTAAGATCAAGGTTGGCCGGTATGATAAGATCTTTTGCAATTTCAATAGGTTCTGAAAGGCCAATAACACTATTGTCCAGGTTCTGGCTGAATGCCAGCGTACTACCGGGAACAGCACAGCCGATGGCATATCTCAATGAACCATGTCCATCATTCTGTGTATTGCTGACAGTCTTGCATTCGGTACAATAGTTGACGGGAACAACCGTACTCCATTGTCCGTTTTCAAAGAAACTTAGGGTCGCCGGTGCTGTCAGATTCGCGGTCTGACAGGAATTGTTGCCACAACTGAAAATCAGATTAGTACTCAATGTAGCAGGTAAAGTCAAAACTTGCCAGTCATCGGTTAAGGCCGGTGTTCCATTGTCACAAGCCAACGACATGAGTTTGCCAGGCCAGGCGGTTGATGCATTTCCCGGTCCGGCAGGCAGAGTATTCCAGTGATACAGGTAAACATTGGAGTATCCCTGGGTATTCCGGTAGTAAATGGTCATATCCGGTAAAGTGACAAAATAGTTGAGGATCAATGTTTGTGATTTCAGTGCAGGGTTATTGTTATTTACGGCAATTGCTTTGAAAGTGATATTCTCCGAGATTGGGAAACACCCGCTATAGGTTGTCCAGTTGGAAAAATCCGTTTCCGGAGCGTTCAGATCCATAGTATAATAGACCGTTACCAACTGACAGTCGATGGAGCTTCCAGAAAGGCAAACGCTCATGCCATCCGGATCATAAGTATTGTTTGAGGGAGAGGCAGTGATGGAGGGCAGGATGACGGGATTGGGATTTTCAATGAGAATGACACCATGGGGGCCGGCATTGAAAGTAACATGCCCATTGATCACCAAAGCTGTCTGCCCATCGTATGCATTTCTGAGCAATGTTCCGTTGGTCCAGGAAGGAATCGAAGAAACATTGACCGTTACATTTCCGGAAGCACCTAAAACTGCTATGATTTCATCCTGAGTTTCCGGGGTGGAAAGTGATCTTTTAAATGTATAGGGAGAATCGCTGATCTTGAAGTGACTGCCAGCGCCCACTGAAGGATGATTTTTTCTGAATTGTCCGATTTTTTTCCAATGGTTAAGCACATTTTGATCGATACTGTTCCAGTTCATGAATGATCGGGTAGGCTGATCTCCCGGACCGGGACCGGCAGGTCGCTTGGTCTCATCTCCGTAAAAGATCTGAACTGCCCCGGGCAATAAGAGCATGGTTGTACCCTCGGTGATGAGATTATTCCGGTTGGAAAGCTGGGTATCATGTGAGGAAATATAGCTCAAAAAGTTCCAATCAGGGTCAGGGTTTGCGACGGCAGCATAGCTTGTATAAACATTGTCTATACCTGCCAGATTTCCTGCCTGTCCCTGGAAACTGAAATTGATCAGGGCATCCGTTTTTCCGATATTGATCGCATCGTCCCACTTGCCAATTCCAGACCCGTAATTTTCTCCAACCATCCAGAAAGGTTTATTGTCCAAAGCCTTGTCAGGATGATTGGCCTTCCATTCAGCCAATGCCAGGGCAGCCTGTGTTTTCAGCGTTCCCCAATGTTCCAGTTCTATGTGTTTATATGTATCCAGCCTGAAAGCATCAATCCCATATGCTCTTACCCAATCGGTCAGCCATTTAACGATATGATTGACAGGGGTACGAGGCAATCCTGAATTGGTGAAAAAATCATCGAGTTCAGCGATTTCCTGAGCCTCTTTGGCAGCATCCCACTTTGTAATTAAAACCGGAGGCAGACCAACTTCCTCAGTGGCTTCTGATACAATGTCCGGCAGTCCTGCCAGACAGGATTGTAAATAGCCACCACCACAGGGTGTACAATAATCAATATCATCTTTTCGGATCCAGTCCGATGACCACCAGTTGGTGCAGTCACTCCAGCCGAATTCTGCCATATCTTCTGGTGTGTCATATCCGGTATGATTCATAACAACATCCATAATGATCCTTATACCGTGAGCATGTGCAGAATCCACCATAGTCCTGAACTCATCTTCTGTCCCTATATTGGCATCAGGCTCCGTCCAATCAAGCGTATAATATCCATGATATCCGTAATGCTTCAAAAAATCAGGGTCATCACCCCATGCCGGCACATGACCATGTATCTGCTCCACTGGTGGTGTGATCCAGATGGCGTCAACACCCAGACTGTCAAAATATCCTTCCGTGATCTTTTGTGTAACACCGGCTAAATCTCCGCCATGAAATCCGCCAACCAGATCCGGTTGCCTCCCATAGTTTAGATCATTACCGGTGTTGCCGTTGCGAAAACGATCCGTTATTAAGAAGTAAACAGTTGCATTGTCCCATGAAAAATAATCATCCTGATTTGCTCCGCAACCAAAATTGGGATCGTATTGATATGTATGTGTTTGTATATCAGAAAAATGACCAGTGTTATCAGCAACAAAATATTTTACGGTTGTTGTCCCTGTGATATAAAGAGTTAATTGGTTAACCGATAGAGCCGATGAAAAATCAGGATCGCTGCCGTCTGTGGTGTAATAAATGATCGCTTCGTCTGAGCAATCATCTGTTGCCGTGATCTGAATATTCAGTGCCGCGTTAAATGTCATTGGACCGGAAGGTATGATTCCGTGTGCAGGCGGGAGATCATTGGCGGAATAATTTCTGATCACTTCTGCAGATGCAGTCATTTGGTCATCATAGGCTCTGACCCTTAACGTAAAAGCTGAAGCCGGAGGAATGGTTCCCGGAATCCATAACGGACTGCCGGTGTCAGGTACTGTTCCATCCAGGGTATAATGTATGTTCACCGGGTCATTATCCGCATCAATAGCTGAAATATTGAGCTCAATGGGTATTACACAACTTGAAGATTCAGGTGTAACGGTCAATACCGGTGCGCTATTCTGACTGCAAAAACCGGCAGGTGGAGCATCAGCCCATCCTGTTCCAAGAATGTAATAGCCATTTTCACATCGATACAGATCGGCTGTCTGTGGGCTTCCATTATTGTTAAAGATCAGGTTGATACAAAAAACATCTTCCGGGAAAGTATAATGATACCAGTCACATCCTGCCTGATTTTGCGTCATATTCACGCCTGGCCAGGTCACCGGATCGGCTGAACCTGCCGGATCAGGATTCCAGTAGTAAATTTTGGGCGCTCCCCATCCGGAAGGTTTTAAAAAATAAACCGTTAAGGGAATTCTTTCCCCAACTGTATAAATGTGCGTTTGTATTTCAGAGACAGCTCCTTCTGCATCCTGACCCATCACAGAGAGAATGGTGTTTTCAGATATGTTCAGCGTCATGCCGCTATAACCACTTTCACTTGATGTAGTAGGATCAGAACCATCCAAAGTATAATAGATCACAGGGTTGGGGTCTGAATTATCATAGACGTTGATAGTTATGATAAATGCTTCGTCAGAATGAAAAGGACCTTCCGGATTGACAGATACGGAAGGAGGCGGATTTCCGCAGAAACCTGTTGGAGGTGTGTCAAACCAACCGTCGCCGACAATGTAATATCCGTTGCTGCAACGGTACAGATCTGCAGTCTGGCAAGAGCTGCTGCCGCAATTAAAGATCAGGTTCGTACAATCCATCCCGGCAGGGAAAGTATAGTAATACCAATCACAGCCAACCTGCATCAGGTTCATCGGTACTCCGGGCCAGGTTCCGTTTGGATTGGATCCTGCCGGGCTTGCATTCCAGAAGTAAATATTTGCATTGGCCCAGGCCGACGGTTTTTGAAAATATACGGTCAGCGGAGCATTGGTTGTTGAGACATCTGAAGATTGAATGGATAAATGTGCATTTTGAGGGTAGGAATCGAACATCCAAATACAAGTGATGATATAAAAGATATTTGTAAATAATGTCATGATTACTTTTTGTATGCAACTTAGTGTAATAATGACATAAAGGTATTTGAGGGTGAGGATAATACCAAATAAAAGAATAGATTTTTGCAATTATTAAGTCCTGGAAACAGGTAATTTTTTGGTCTTTAGTCCAAATCTTAGATGCAGCATACTGTTGCAGAATTTTAAAAGGTAAAGTCCTTTTTGGAAAAACTTTGTTGAATTTGTGGTGAAAAGCACAAGTATTTATGCAGTTCAGTAAATGCTTAATCTGTATTTACTACTTTAATTCCAGCCTGACCATTGGAGAAAACCCCGAAGTCATCCCATTTTCAAAAACTACTTTAGTCGTATATTCTACAACTTCAGCTTTTGAAGCAGCTTTTTCAGTAAATTTATTTCTTTGGCCTTTTATAGCCGGAATTCTTTTATAAGACAATACCGGGCCATTGTTAAGCGCTTTGTAAATGATCACTTCCCTGAAACTTGAGTTTGCTTTCGCATCCCATGAAAAATGGATTTCATTGGAGTTTTCATCAAGGGATGCCTGGAAATTCTGCAAAGGATTTCTCAGATCTTTCAGTGTTTTTACCGGGATAATAGTGGCATCATCTGATCTGTTACCGGCACTGTCAACCGCGACCAGGGTATAATAGTAGTCTTGCTGTTGTTCAATATCCTGATCTGTGTAACTTGCAATGTATTGAACATTTATTTTTAAAAGGTCTGTCCAGGCTGTGTCATTTGGTTTTTTTCTTTTCAAAATGTGATATTCAACATCCTTACTGGTGGATGGTTGCCATTTTAAGGTTACCTGCCCGATTTCTACCAAAAAATCATGTATCACCGGCTTAACAGGCGGTACAATGTCCGGTTTTAAAAGCTTTAAAGCCTCAGAAAATTCAGATATATTGCCCATCAGATCCACGGCCTGTATTTTGTAAAAGATCTCTTTTGTCAGTGTTCTCAATGTGATCGTATCTTTCCAGAAAGTATCCTGAATTGCATCACCGGAAATGCAGGTAAAGATATGATGGACGGCATTGCTGGTATGGATCAGATAACCTTTAATATCTTGTTCTTTTCCGTAAGCCCAACTAAGGGTAACCATGCCGGCAGTATCAATCGTTCCGGTAAGACCTTCAGGCTTAGATGGCGGAATAGAATCCAGGATGGCAGCATAAGAGATAAGGGAAGCTGCTGCATTGCCGGCCGTATCTGTTGCTGCGACAATATAAAAATTAGTGGAAGTATCATCACAGTTTTCATCAATAAAAGCGCGCCTGGTTTTACCGATAGGTTGATCACCTGAGATATTTTCAAACCCGGCATTAGCATTTCTGCTCCTGCCAATCATAAAGCCGGCGAGATCAGGTTCATTTCCATCGTGATCCCAGGATATTTCCACTCTTTTTGCTCCGAGATGTCTGGTTTTGATGTTCGTTGGCTGCGCCGGCGGCGTTTTATCTGTCGTCATCAATTTGACAGCAGCAGATGGTTTGCTCAATTCGGCAAAACTCGTAATACCGATGATCCGGTAATGATATTGCATATAATTGACTGTTGAAGAATCCTTCCAGGTGATTAATTCAGATCCCAGCGTAAGGTTTTCTGTTTCGGGATTGACATACGGTTTTTTGTTCATCCGTTTGAAATTTTTACCATCTGAAGAACGCTCAATGTAATATCCGCTGAAATACCTCTTGTGCATTTGCCTGTTCCAACCGATGATCAGGTAGCCGTCCTCAATTTTTGAAGTTGAAATGAACGGCTGGGGTATTGTATCTTTTTCATAGGTATTTATGTAAAGATATACCGTATCTTGTTGATTCGGCCTCAAGGCATGAGCGATAAGTCTGTATTGATAAGTTCTGTTAGCCCGGACATCTTTGTCCTCAAAATACAATCCTGCAGCATCGGCAGCGTCTTTGGAAAACTCGGTTGATAATAGCGCATAAACGTACCTGTTTTCTTTTTCATCAATGGGATCTGTCCAGCTCTGGAATTTAGATGCATCTGTTTTGCCATAAACTGCCTGTCCAACGATGGCAACGTATTCATCGTAATCAGGGTTTTTAAGATAAAGTTCCAGTTTTTTTAAAGACCATGGTTTTATCTTTTCACTGGTCAATAGTTCAAATTTTTTAGATCCGGCACCCAGGCTGTCATACCAGAATCTTTCCAGTGTATAACCATGTTGATTGTACCTTTCCCAGTATTCAAATGATACCGGAGCCCATTTCAATTTGATACCTGCTTCCGTATATTTGCCTATAAGTTTAACTTTTTCCAGATTGTCATACCTGGATGTATCTCTTTGAGCAAGATCCAGATCCTTGGGTCTGATGATACCCTTGATCTGACTTAATCCCTGAAAAGTAATGCCCAAAAAGATGAGTGCTATTGATATTAATCTCATGATCTGATGTTTAGATTTAATTTGATGCTGTCCAGCGAATATCAGGAATTCGGTTGACAACTGATGTTTTTGGCCGGTTGTAACCCACTTCCAACTGATAGGAAGTATTGCCTATATAATCCGGTCTTTGACTGAATTTTGTTCCCATAAGTGTGGTTCCACTCATCAGCGGTGATGGAGAAGTTCGGACATTGAACCAGTAGTTCCAATTGCGGTTGATTCGCACCGGCATTGAACCGCTCTGTTCAAAAGAATGGACAAGACTTTCAAACCTGGCTAATATTGCAGTTGTTTTATTTTTCAGGCGGTTATGATCGATCACCCATTCCCATGGATTTGCATTGATAATGGTTATGCGTCGCGATGCCGATGATGACCCGGAAGTTCCAAAATGTGAAATGATACCACCTGTGGGAAGATAGCTGCTTCCCGGAGCGGAAGTTACTGATGCAACTGCAGCTACAATACCTGATGTTCTCCTGAAAGTCGTTTCAAATCCTTTCAATTCCCCCAAAACATCGCCCAATTGAATAGCCTGAGGAAGCTGCCCCGGAACAGTCCATCTGTAGAACGAACGGTAAGCAACCCTGACATATTCATTTGTGTAAATAAACTGACCGGGTTCTGGTTCTATCCGAAACCTGTTAATCATCATTTGATTCAGATCATGATCGTAGTCTGGATTCATTGGATCATTTAAAAATGTATGTGTCCAAACCGTATTGCCAAGATCTTCTGAAAACTTATAGACGCCGTTTTTAGCGCGGCTTAAAGTCGGATCAGTATAAGGTTCGTTGAACTCCACTAAAGATTTGAAAACTCTGGATGAATTATAGGGGGCCAAATAGCCGTTTTTATCAAATTTGTCAAATGGTTCTGCACCGGTGAAGCTAATAACCTGTGCACCCCAAACCTTTGAAACCGGATTTTGTGTCATGTCTGCGAACTTTTCCCTGAGGTTTGGATAAATACTTGTTCTAAAATAAAACTCCAAAAGTTCTTTATCAAAAAGGCCCAACCCATCATCTGTTGAAGTTCCAATCCGATAGCCTTTGATCTCGGCACTGCTTGTTTCTGTCCCGGAACTTCGGGTGACCGTTCTGATCGTTTCCTTTCTGGCTGTTATAAAATGGCTGGTGCCCCCCGCTTCTGTTTTGTTTACACGTTTGATGAGTCGTGCTCGGTAAATCTGACCATTGATAAGGTCTGCCGGAATGTTATAAGACAAGTTTCTGTTGGAAAGATATTGTACGGGAACTTTTAAAACGCCTGCCTCCGGATTAGAATTGTCCGAAGGTATAAGCTCAAGTTCATAACTTGTCGAAGTAGTGACCGATTTGCTGACTGTATCGGTGCCAACTCTTTTTGTGATGGTATTGGTTTGAACACCTGAGGGAACCAGGCACCTGGCACCGCTTTGCAGATCGATCCAACCATTTCTTTCCGAACCAAATCGTCCGTTTTCACCCGGCATAAAATTTCTTTGACCGATAAACGGATAAGTGCTGATCAGGTTGTCCAAAGTGATCATTTCCTGGACAGAACCTGTTCTGAATGTCACTTCTTTCGAGTTTGTCCATGGTTCGCCTCCCGGCTTCATCACCTGTACCAATCCACTGCGTCCCGGGATCCTTTCAAATGCGATCACAGTTGCCTTTATCTTATATTCGGTATGTCCTTCCAGTTCATCCACAAAATATTGCCTGAGGCTGTAACCTCCGTTAAATTCGTCAATATCCGGCAATAGAGGGATCAATGTGTCCCGGGAAACCTTCCTGACTTCCATGTCCCTGAATTGTGGAATGAAATAACGGTAAACAGGTCTGTCAGAATCTGGACCGCTGTATTGATCATCTTCCAGTTTTAGCTCTTTGTTCATGGGGAGCACGAAAGATACTGTTGGACGTGCAAGGGTACCAGAGCTCCCTTCCGGTAATACTTCTGAAATGAAATCCAGTCCATCCAGCGGGCTGTAGTTCGGATCATAACATTTCTCTCCAATTTCAAATACAAAGTTGGCACGTCCTTCAATGGCGCCGTTCAAAATTGAATAATACAGGCCTGCTCTTGCCTTGAACCATTCCGGGTTGGGGAACTCCGCCTCCATAGTTACGGCACAACCCAGTTCAACAATGGGCACTTTTGCCGAGAAGAAGCCGAAATCAACCCCAATGCCAAATTCTCCCTCCAGACCTGCATAGGCTTGCCCTTTTGCGAACCAACCATTGATCCCTAAAGGTCTGACTTCGCCATCACTTCTCAGACACGTGCTGCCTTCATAATATCTGAAATTGATATCGTAACCAAGTATCACTTTCATTTTGGCATAAAAAAGCAGAAAGTTGAATGTATTGTCCACTCTGAAATTCAGCCCGTGTGCAAAGCCGTCACCGCTTTCCATATCGCTGGGTCTGGTCGGGTCAACGGGCAATGCAGTTAGCCTGTCATCAAATCCCATGGATTTAGCCATGATCGCTTCGATTTCCGAATCGATGGGCGGAATATCCGGGATGGATTTTCCGATCATAAAATAGGTATTCACAGATAATGCATCTAAAATCTTTATGCCTGCAGGTCCGGGATAGTTGGCCATTGCACTTCCTTCCCTTCCGTCTACCTTAAATGTCCTTTCCTGAATGCCTGCCGGCGCGCCCAGGAAAAAATACCACATATCTCTGTTGTCTGCATGGAATACTGCATCTACCATTTTATTGTCAGGACCTGATCCTGTCAGAACACCTGCCAGATTCAGATATACCTGAATCACACCATGGATGCCTTCATAGTAGTTTTCGCCATCCCTGCTTCGTGTATAATCGATATTTACCCTGGCTCTCAGTGGCGCTTCATCGGAACCAGTTCCTATGTTAGTGGCAACGTATAAATTGCCTTCAAAATTCACAGATGAGATTCCGACTACTTCTCCCCTGTCGTTTCCTTCGAGCATGGCCTGTATCATGATGTCCAGGTTATAGGCCGAACCGCCTCCGTTATCACCCAGGTATGCTTTGAACTTGAAACCCATAAAGGTGTTGAAATCAGGTCTGTAGGGTGCATTATTACATCCGAGTGCAACAGGCTCCGGGAAGTCATCCTCATCCGCATCAGCAGGTCTTTCACCTGGTTTGGTACTGGTCGGCGGCATGGTAAGAGATGGATTGTCGTTTCTCGCCATCCGGTAAAAAACACCGCCACCCAAACCATATAATGCCACACCCGGAAATAATGTTATTCCTGTGCTCAGAATCACAGAACCTTCTATCGCAAAGAAAGAAAAGTATTCTTCTGTGTTGAAAGCTGCTGTCGTATTATCCCGCTTGGTGCCAAAATCAGCATACAGATTGATCTCACCCAAAGAAGGAACTTTTACTTTTAATGCCCCAATGAACCTTTCATTCAGTCCCTGATTGCAAAAACTTACCCTTCCCATCAGTTCAATGCCTCCCAGATCTTTAGCTTCCACTTCAATGGTGGTCGGAGGTAAAAACTCCTGTAAAGTAAACTGGTTGAATTTCCCACTGTCACCCAATTTAAATCTGAATCCAAGATCGCCCGCCGCCCGGATCTGATCACTGAAACTCAGGGAAAGCATAAACCTGATGTCATAGGTCATGTCACTGATATCAGTACCTTCGGAAAGGCCAAGACTAATGCCTTCAAGGTTGATGGGGAAACCGGCTGTGGAGGATTGATCTGACTCACCGCTACCGGAACCTCTTCCGGATCTTTCCCTGGAACGTTCTTCCCGTTCCGATGAAGAGTCACCGCTATCCCCTTCTCCTGTGTGAGACCAGAGATTGGTTCTTGAATCTCCGTTGACCAGAACTATGGAACCTTTCAAGCCAGATTCGCTGGTTGAAAATCTGAGATTTTCCAATCTCAAGTGCGGGACATCGATCGTGATGTCATCACTTTCCCTTTCCTCATTGTTTTCACTCTGAAACGAAACGCTTCCTGTTATTCCAAAAGAAAATCTCGTTGTGGTTCCAAGACTGAGTTCCACATTGGTGGCTGGATCCAGTTCTATGTTGGCAATATCCCACATTGGTATCAAAAGTTTCCTGCCGGAAGGAACCCTTATGTTGAAGACCAGATTGGCAGCAACTGCACCGGGATCTGAACCTTCCGGTGCGGGTCCGCCCATCACGAGGGCAGCAGAATAACGCAGATAATCTTCTTCTCTGAATACAGGCAGTCCGATCTTACCTTCAAGTGAAAAAAAGACACTCCTGCTTTGGACCACTCCAACGCTGAACGCATCCAGCGAGAGTAAATAACCTTCTTCGGAGTCCCTCAGCTCAGCCCATCCCGATGCAGCCCTCACGGAAACTGTCAGACCGGAATTATCGATCAGCATATTTCTGATACCGATCCCTGTTCTGGATCCGGATATCTCCTTTGGCAATCTCAGATCGAGGGTCTTAAGGAAAAAACCGGTCCATGCATTTCTGAGTCGGTCACCCGACAATGATGACATATTTGATCTTTCACCATAATATGCCAGATCGTAATCATCGGGAAATTCCATGGAAGAATGATTGGATACTTCCGAAAGATCCAATACTGCAGAGGTGATGGTGAATCCGACTCCACTCAAGGCTGTGATCTGAAATGGTTTGTCAAAGGTGATGTCTATAATAAAGTTTTCACTACGGGGTTCGGAGCTACTTGCTCCGGTTGAAGGTGGGGTTGAACCGGCAGGTCTCGGTTTGGTGATGATGGTACCAAAAATGGCCGAAACTTTTTTGTCATCTCCTTCAACTATTTCACCGGTTTCTTCATTTTCAGGTACAATGGCGTCCCTGCTGAAGGTGACTTTTCCTCTGAATGCAAACTCCTTGAACCCATCACAATCAAATTCAATGTAGGTTGAATTTCCCGCGCCTGAACCTCCGTTAATTCCCAGGGTCCAACCGTTGCCCAATTCAGCCTCAATGGATTCTGCCAACATATATTTTCCGGTTGATGTCATGCCTTCAGGATTGAAACATACATTTTCAGCTTTGAAAAGTAAGGCCGGGGCATTGAGATCCTCGGGCAATTTTACTCCTGCCAGGTAAGTGGCCCTTGCCCCTGAAGGCGTGATGTTGATCTGATCAATAGCACAAACTATCTTTAATTCATCGTTATCCGTAACATCCAATCCTAATGGCAGGCTGGTGCCAGCATCAGT
Organism: uncultured Saprospiraceae bacterium; assembly: GCA_964594045.1. Lineage (GTDB taxonomy): Bacteria > Bacteroidota > Bacteroidia > Chitinophagales > Saprospiraceae > UBA2365. The sequence continues at coordinate 107,142 of CAZQKR010000011.1, forward strand.
TGTAGCTTCAGCGAATCTGGTGAGCCAGGAAATAGCATCTACTACAGCTGCTCTTTCTTCATCATCATCAGTCGGTCTGCTGCTCGTATTATTTGTTTCAGCGGCTATGGTGCCGGAGATCAGTTTGTAATTAGCATTGATCCCAATATTATTGAATCGAACCCTGATCTTTATTTCTCCCAATGTAGGCGAAGGAAGGATCAACACTCCGGTCCCGGTATGCCCGGAATCATTATTGGTAATGGAAGTGACCCTGATCTGTAAGGGGCCTGCCATGATGGTTTGACCATTGTTGACGTTCCTGATATTAGCCCTTTGAGATTCAGGTACAGGTGTGAAATTGCAGATCCTTTCGCAATCATTGGGTTCAGCACTTTCTTCTGATTCTGTGCCTCCCGTTCCGGAAACGCCATCAGGAGATATCGTAAAACGCCTTGTCTGGCTGGCATGATAGATCATGTCATCTGTTATATTCACATTTTCCAGGTGAGGATTGACGACATTGACTGTGGTTGGATCTTTCAGCCAAACAACTCTCCAAAAGTATTCGCCGTTTTCACCGATGGTTGCTGTGGATGAAATGTCCCTGTAAACTCTTTCAACGAATGCAGATTCATCGATTGACATTTCCGGCGCAGTGTCATAAACCGGAGAAAATGCCTCTATTTCAGGATTATCTTCATTGAAATTATCCTCTGAATTCATGATGTTGGCCTGGATTTTTTTCACCTGAGAATAAATTATGGATTCAGGGGTGAATTCCCTGTTCTTAGCGATCTGCAATACACATTTTTCTATGACCCTCAGTTGCAGAACAGTGGGTGGCTGCCCTGGCTGAACAGTAAACATTTTATAGGGCGGAACCAGTTTTACAGGCCGCATTCCTGTGTCAAAACCAAATCCTACCACTCCCGGAGCAATGTCCAAACCTTCTTCAGGATAGGAGAGCCTTGGCTTTGGCATGCCGCTGACTCCCATGTTCCCGGCAAATTCATTAAAAGAGACTGAGCGGGTCAGCAAGGTGCCGGCAAGATCACTGTTAAAGCTTACATCAGCCCGTCCGATGATCGCGAATGCATCGCCTCTTTCAACCTGAAACATGGTTGGCCCATTATCATACAGCAAAAAATCGAGATGTCTGTCAGATCCGTCCGGGTAATAGTAATCCATTCTGGATCTATACGTGGAACCGCTGTTATTGATAAAATCCGTAAGGAATTGGCGGGGACTCCCTGATACAGTATAATCGTATCTCTGCGAGATATTCATCAGATTGCTGCCCCGGTCAGATGAAAAATTGAACCTTAAATCAATCTCCGTATAATTGTCACAATCCGGTAATATTTTTGCCACACTATATATCCGTGAATATGGTATAGTGTCTCCAGGTAAGGGGAATACGATCTCACCGGTAACATTAGGCAACCTGCAAGCCATGCTTTCATCCGCACCATAATGGAATATGACTATACGCGACCTTCCTTCCTGACGGATAAATAAATTCGGGTTGATTGCAGTTACACGTATCCCGATGATGTCTCTGGGTTCCAAATCCAATGGTGAGTCATTTTGTAAAGTGCTGTAGGAATACGAATTGATTTCATCCTGCTCCAGTAGACGAGGCAGGGCATCAAAAATATCATCTGGTCTGCCTTGACTTTCAAAAATTTCAGCCTGAGCCCTGGAATCAAATCTGACCATTTCCAACAAAAAAGTGGTTCCTGCCCTTGCCTGTGCCATGTTCCAGTAAACGATCACTTCATCCAGTGGGTTGCCCGTCACCAATGCATTGTGATCAGGTGATGTGATAATCGGAGGGTCAAGATATTGAATCTCAAATAGTACACAACTCTGAACCAATGGTTCGCTGATCAACTCTCCGAAAGGATAGGACCGGGCTTCCACACAAATCTGGTAATTTCCTTCTGGTAACCGTCTGGATTGGATAATTTGGTCCCGCTTGTCTTCAGGTAAAAAATTATAATCTTCCAGCGTTGAACTTTGGTATTCCTCAACTAATCTCCTGATCGTAAAGTTCTCGCCTCCCGGCTCAATGATAACTTCATGAAATTCACTGAAAAAGTTATTAATATGTATCCTTGTTCCTTCACTGTCAGTTCCGATTATGGAAGCGATAAAGTGAGTAGGTACTGGTTCAGAAGTTAGATTCCTGACCTGGATCAATACATTATCCAGCAAAGTTTCAATATCTGCACTGATCACACCGGCCTGATTGAGATCGATCTCCAGTTGTTGCTGACTGAATGATTTGCCGGAAATTAGAATGATGGCCGAAATAATGAAAGTTTTTATGTGCTTGAATTTCATTTTATTGGAATTGAATCAGGTTAATGACCTTGTCGCTAAAAAATCTTTTTGAATGCTAGGCCAATTTTTTTGGCAAACGAATGCTGTTTTTTCAGTTTAAAAATTATAGTTATATGCTGCCCGAACATGGAAGCCTCTTTTTGCTTTAAGTATGCTTGTTTTTCTGTCAAAGTATTGGAAGCTGAAAGTCAGCTTATGTTTTTTCATGATTGGATAATTAAAGTTAGTGCCGGCATTAATAATAAAGCCATCACTGTTGCCTTGTGTATTGTTTAATCTGAACCCAGCGTCAAATTTGATATTCAGGCCACCTTTCACACTTCTTGAAATATTTGTGGATACACCCATTCTTTGCGTTGGAAGTTCAAAATTGATATTAGTCGTCTGATAATTGACTCCTCCTCCAAAATGCCAGTTGTTTTTTGGAATATACTGGTAACTTAAAACATAATTATTACTCAAATTGGATGACTGAAGCGTATCCTGACTGACTAATTCAAACTGGAAGGAAGATGCATTCAGCATGATTCTGTGCATTTTATCCTTTTTACCAAAGGTATAGACAGATGAACCAGTCCACCCGCTGTTATTGATTTTTAAACGTATGGAATCCTGCACCTCTTCCACAATGGGTGCAGAGTTTTGTTGATTATTGTTGTATCCTCCGTTTAAGCTGAAATTGTTTGTGATCAAAATGTTTGCATTGGCGTTGACGATCAACCTCCGCTGGGGCAATCCGGTAAATCCTTCTTTATGAACCCTTTGTTGTCCGGCTGAGATGCCTAAGTTGATCCGTTTTCCTATGGGGCCGAAGAGATTCACTGTTATATTTTCATAATTGCCTTGATTGAATGAAACACCCAGTGAATTGAAATGCTGGTCAACAGCTTCATACTTCAAGCCCAATTGCATCCTGGCTATGGGAAATGACAAAGAACCCTGATAAGCCAGACCGAGCCGACTGGTTTGATTGACTATGAGCAATGGTTTTACCTGGTCAATAATTTTTTGATCCTCAGGACTGGCTACTATTTCCAGGCCCTCAGTATTGTTGGTCACTATGCTGCCCACAACAGAAGCAAAAAACTGTATTTTTTTGAATAGGTTGAGTTTTAAATCTGCGTTCAATCCAAAATTTTGTTTAGGTGAAATCCCCAGTATTTTTAAACTGTCAAAAGAACCTGATTCGGGGTCTTCGTAGATTTTCATGCCACCCAAAGCGAAATGATTGTTCTCGGTTCCAAATCTGAGCTTTCCACCTATGATCCACCTGTCATATGCCTGGATACTTTCATCGAGTAAAAAATAATCATTGCCTGCGCTATACAGATCATTGAATTTTCCATAAAATGCCAGTATTCCAAATCGTTTTGGGTTCCATTCTATGCCGCCACCGATGATTGTTTTTCCGGTCAGAAGGTAATTGTTCAACTGGTATGATCTGTACCCTGCATGCAAGGTTAAATTCTTATAACCGGGACTAAAACCAAGCCGACGCAAATTAATTGTATTGGCTCCGAATCCGTTTACTCCGTAACTTAGATTTAGTGGCAGATTAAATCCTTTGATTTTCCAGTTCAGTCCCAGATTGATATAATAACCTAACGGTGTTCGTGCATTCAAAGTTGAATAGGTTGTGCTCCCTCCGAGAAAACCTGAAAAACTGCTCCACTTTTCTTCCTTCAATTGAGAAAGATCCTGACAAATAAGCATTTGAATATTGATCAGTAAAATTACTAACACTAAAACTGTTTTATTCATCATGATCTTTTTAATGGTCAGTTCAAGTTTTTTCAAGTTACTTTTTCTCCAAAGCGACTACCTTTGCTTCCAGCACCTTGATGAGTTCCTGTTGTTCCTGGATAGCTTTCACCAATACTGGTATGATCTCTGAGTAATTGACTGCGTATAAGTCGGCCTCATCAGGTTTGATCCGGCCTGAATGATCATCAGACCTGTCTGAAGCAGGTGTGGTAACGATCTCGGGAAGTACCTGTTCCATTTCCTGGGCCAGGAAACCGAGATGTGTTTTTCCGTCATCTTTTTTCCATTTGTAGGAAACAGGGTTCATTTGAAGTACTTTTGTCAAACCGTTGTCCAGGGGATTTATTTCCTTCTTCAGGCGCCTGTCCGAGGTTTGGTTCAAACCGTTGACACTCCAGATCTCACTCCAGCGGAACGAGCTGGATCCGAGTCTGATGGTATTGTTATTAACAGGTCCGAATTCAGTTGTTGAAGGGTAATAACCAAGAGCAGGGTTTCCGTTCATACCCAACAACAGTGATGCTGTATTGCCCTCTATCGACCCACCGGCTGAACCGAATCTTAACTCATCCGCTAAAACCCTGACTCCTTGATACTCAATTCCTCCGCTTACATTTGACCATTGTCCGGAATTATCGGGCGCAGGTTCCCATTGCTGTGTGTTGTTGGGAAACCATTTGAGCACATAACCCTGAACAGGGGCGCCGGATGAAACCATTCTTCCCTGGAGTTGATTCGCATTCCACAAAGCATCGCTGGTCAGTGCGCTCAGCGTATTCCCTGCAATACTGATCCCGGTACCCGCAGTGTATGTTCCGGCTGGTCCCTGAGGCCCTTGCGGTCCCTGAGGCCCTTGTGGTCCCTGAGGCCCTTGTGGTCCGGCTGGTCCTGTCAAACCCTGCGGACCATCATTTCCTTGCGGTCCGGCCGGTCCCTGTGGTCCTTCCGGCCCCTGCGGCCCGGGCAGTCCTTCCGGTCCCTGCAATCCTTGTGGCCCGGCCGGTCCCTGCTCTCCCGTCAATCCCTGAGGTCCTTGCGGTCCCTGTGGTCCATCATTCCCCTGAGGACCTGCAATACCCTGTGGGCCTTCTGGTCCCTGTGGACCCTGTGGTCCGGTCAATCCCTGAGGACCTTCATTGCCCTGTGGACCATGCGGCCCCTGGGGCCCGGCAGGTCCCTGAGGTCCGGTAAATATGGAATTATTGATCTGGGAAGATGCGATTTCCTGGTAATTGCCATTGGCGGTTTCTGCGCATTCCACAGACAGGAATTTGGCCCCGTTGTTCCAATTGATGCTGCTGATATTTCCGATGACCGGAACTCCATCACCAACAGTGGCATTCAGCCATCCGTACTGATCTGTTCGGAGAGTTTGAGTTTCACTGTACAATGTGGTTCCCGTCGGAGAAAGATCCCTGATCGTAAACCGCAGAAAAACATCAATCTCAGCCTGAGGCGTACCCGCTTCATTTCTGACTATGGACTGATAGGCGAAACCTGATTGAGCTTGAACTAAAGTTGCAAACAGACTTAATATAAATACGAAAATTAAGTTTTTCATGATGATGATTTTTGATTATAATTTGACAAATTTTTTAATGACGGGATTTACTCCCCGGACCTTTATCTGAATAAAATAAATACCGGGTATTAATGATTGTATATCAATGAAGTGAGATATTTCAGGCTTTTCAGATAGAAAAACCATCTGACCGGTAGCATTGAAAATGGCTATTCCTGTGATAACCGATCTGACATCATATATGATTTCCAGTTTGTCAATTACCGGATTGGGCCTGATGGAAACTTCTTCAAATGTGATCCCTTGAACCAATGTGGTTACATCTCCTCCTGTAAGCGGTGGTGTGAAATACAGATTTCCACAACTCCCAAAACTATTGTCTGTGCTTCCGATTGAACTCTGGAAAAATAAATTTCCGCAGCTTCCTGTGAAATAGGCTGTTGATTCCAGTTGGGAAGCATTGCACTGAGCTTCGGATTGACTGTAAAACATGGTGAATAAACTGATAAATGCAAGTTTTAACTGTAAATTCTTTAATAGTTTCATTTTCATGTTTCCGGCATTTTATGATTTTTAAAATTGAGCCACCAATGTGTTCAGCAAATGATTTTGTCTGCTGCCTGAACCAATTAGTTATACGAAAGTCAAGGATTGTATTGTTTTCTGCAAATTATTATGATCACATGATGATGTGATATTCTGATATTGGGCTTAATTTCAAGTATTTAAAACATGAAAAGTGAAGTTTTCAATATTAAAAAATGGTTAAATATCATATCAAAAAATAATAAAACGATATTGAATTATCCGGAAATATAGGATTGACTGTTTTGTTTTGGCTATTACGCTGTTTTTATGAAGTTGGAAAAACTGCTTTATTGGATACTCAACGATCTGAATCTGAATATGTGCTTTCCAAAATCCTTGAAATCAGGTGATTGTTTAAAGGAATTTTCATTGGACAGCATCCAGGTACCGACTCAGCCATAACAGGTTTCAAAAGGTGGTGATCAAACTTGTCTGTTTCTGTCTCACAACTGGTGGTTTGACGAAGATCTTAGGTGTTTATCTTTTGATACCGGCAGTCAGCAAAGAATATTGATCAAATGGCTGTTATTCAGATAAATGAATTTGGTTATTACGCAAAAAATACAGTTTTGCCCCGGGGAAAATCTAATTGAAATTGAAGTTCAGTCCTAAGGTAAGATTAGTTTTATCCTGTCTGAAATCAGGATCACTTGCGTTGATGCTGTAAACATATTGAAGTTGAACCTTGAGTCCACTCCGAAAATTAAGTTAATAAATATTTTGCCAAGTGCAAATA
>CAZQKR010000012.1:0-49031 GCA_964594045.1 uncultured Saprospiraceae bacterium
GAGTGAGCGGTGCGCAGCAATCGCCTTAATGAAACTTGATTTTTTGTTACTTTTTTATCAAGAAAAAAGTAAGAAGTCAAAATCGTCAGGTATGAACATGTTGAACTGCTGCAAGGACACCCAAAGTCAAATGCTTCAGCTTTTTTTAATTCCGTACATTCCGGTACGCAATACTGACGAAGACAAGCTTATCAGTATCTTTGATTTAAAAAAGAGCTTCGCCTTGACTTCTGCTGACCTACCACTTCGTGTTCCTTCCCTTGAATATCCGCTGGATATTCTCCTTTCAGGATCGGTCAGTCATTTTCAGCTATCAACATAATTATTAAACAACTTCTATATTATTTGCATATATATTACCTTAGTGAACTATTTCATTTTGGGGATCGTTACTGAATTTTTTTCACTAAAGATAATATTTATGTGGTTAAGATACCTTTTGCTGATTTCCTTTCTGATCGTGATCTCTTATTCCTGTTCTGAGAAAAAGGAACCCAAAAATATGGACGATCAAGAGGTTAGGAATGATACTCTTCAGGCTGAAATTCAGACCGATACCATTGGCCTGAGTGAATTCTGGAAGGAATTCAAAATGCTGGCGTTAAAGGAAAATTACGGAAAACTGGCAGAGATCAGTTATTTCCCTTTTCTGAATCACGGAAGCTATATTACAAAAGAAGAATTTTTTGACATCCGTTTTCCGGACTACATCCTGGAGGATATCAAAAAATCAGGATTCCCGGTCAAAAGTGAAATGGTTTTCGAGGAAGGGGTGGATTCCAGGGGAGATGTGGTCGAATCTCCTGTTAAAGGCGGAGATGATCAGCCTGTTTACGAAGTTGATCTGAATGGCGCATCTCTTTATTTTGCAAAGTTGGAGGATAAGTTCGTTTTCATAGGGCTGATGTATGGTGAATAAAACCGGGCCGATCCAAAACAGAAAGCATTTGACCATGATATCGGAAAATAAGAGCAAATACAATATGATCAGCAATATAAATCAAATGATATGCTTCATGTTGATTTTGCTGTTCATGCCGCTATCACCTTCAGCAGACGGACAATCAACAGGTCTTGTGTCATCTGATGTAGCCGTCAGGGAGCAAAAGGAAAATCAGCCAAACAATGTTTCTCCGGTATATCAAACTGTTCCGGAATTTGGAGAAATGCTCACACAAAGGAAATTGAAAGGTTCCATTCTGCTTTTCGATCCACAGGAAAACCGGTATTACTCCAATGATCTTGAATGGGCAGAAGTCAGGAGATTGCCCGCATCAACCTTCAAGATCCCCAATTCGATCATTGCCCTGGAAACCGGTGTAATGGAAAATGACTCCACAATGATCCCCTGGACTGGCGAAAAAAGGTTTCTGAAGTCCTGGGAACAGGATCTGAGTTTCCGCGATGCATTCCAGTTGTCCTGCGTGCCCTGTTATCAGGAAATTGCCCGGAAAATCGGGGTGAAAAGAATGAAGGAACATCTGCTGAAATTCAATTATGTCGCAATGGAAGTGAATGAAGAAAATATTGACCGGTTTTGGCTGGAAGGCAATTCGGGTATTTCCCAGATGGAACAGATCGACTTTCTCAGAAAATTTTATGATCAACAGTTGCCCATTGCACAACGAACATACGAACTGGTCAAAAAACTGATGTTTGTACACAAAGATCAAGGGTATTCTCTATATGGCAAAACGGGTATGGCCGCCCGGAACGGAAGTAATAATGGCTGGTATGTAGGTTTTATTGAAAACCAGGGAAAGGTTATTTTCTTTGCCACCAATGTCACTCCGACGGTGGAAATGACCATGGAAGTGTTCGGTCCGCTCCGGATCTCGGCTTCAGTAAGTGCATTGGATTGGTTTTTGGAATTTCAAAAAAACAAATAAGCATCTTGCAGTTTTCAAAACAAATCACTAAATTTATGGCGGTTGAGGTTCGACTGTCAGAATTTTTATATTTGTGAATTTCACATATTCAGCAGATGCTTTTTTAAAGGCTTCAATTGTTTATTTTTTGACTGAGGTCATGTTTTTCATCAAGGATTCCATATTACCGAAAGAAAAAATATTAGGCACACATATGAAAAAAATGGATATCATTAAATTGGCATTTTTCTGTTTCATCCTCACAGGATTTTATGCCTGTCCGCTCATCGACTCGGGAAACCTGCTGAAAAGGCTTCAGCGTTATCAATATGTTTCCATCGATTTCAATGCAGACATCAAAAGCAATAACCAGGTCATCAGTTTTTCATCACTTTCGGTGGACAATTCTCCGCCACTGGGTTCCAGCCAGAAATTTCCGTTGGAATGGGAAGGAACGGCATTCAGTACGGATTTTGATTATCAGTGGGAGTTGTTTTCCGGTGAAAAAGTACAGACCTACGGGCAGATCTGGGGTACCATGTCGGAAGATGGCACAGAAGTGGTCACCCTGACTGCGGATGTCACCAGTTATTATCCCGAATCCGGAGATGTATTCAAATATTTCATTTTAACGGTGGATGTTCCTTATTATCCCGAATATGAGTATGATGAATATACTCCCAGGTTCCAGGTAACCGGTCCCGGGGTGAGTTCGCACATCTATTCATACGCGCAGAGCTGGGATTTTTTTGATGACGATGGCAAAAAGCAGTCGATCTATGCCACCACGGTCAGCTATAACAATCCGGATGATGAACCTTATCTGTATATCACTTTTAATGGGGAGAAATAGATAAAGCTCAATATGTTTCGGTTTTTGGATTTTGTTGTCTGTCTTTTTCCTGAAAAGGCATTTTTTACGAATCAATATCTGCTGTGCTTTATAGTTTGTTTTCCAACCACGGGTTCGTCAAGCCTGGATTTCCACAACCTAATAGGTTTCAAAAACCTATTAAGTTACAACCTCGCAACAACGCCCGGCTATTCACTCCACCACCAACTTTTCAGTTACACTTACACCTGATCCTGAGCAAAACCGGATAAAATATAATCCGGATTCCAATGTTTCCAGACCACTGATCCGGCTATGCACATTATTTTCCAACGCTCCTTCCCCTACCTTTCTGCCATTGATTTCATATATTTCCCAAAACCATTTTTCATCCAACCAGATATCGGGGATCAACACGTTGATGTCCCTGTTCGCAGGGTTGGGGAAAAACAGGATCTTCCGGGATGCTGAAGCAAATGATACCTCCTCTACCGGTGTGATCACTTTACTCAGGCTATCCGTATGACAGCCCGGTTCAAAACAGCCCATGCTGTCCACGCGTAATAACCAGCCGTGACCATGATAATTTGCGGGTTGGTTTTGATTGATTAAACCCCCAACACAAATAATATTTTCTTTCTCATCCTCAATGACATCGCTAAAATAGGTTTTCCCCGGATTGTCTTTCTCCTCGTAATAATGCTCCCACAGCAATTCACCATCCGGACTGTATCTGAACAACCATCCCCATGCAAATGGTTTCGTCAATGGATGATTATAAGTACCGATACCGATGACATCACCATTTCGGGCCGTGATCAGCTTGTTGACTTTTTTCCTTGATGAGCCATGAGTATTCTCAATTGTCTTTGTATAAAGCGTATCAATCCAATTTATATTTCCATCCTTGTCAAACTTATACATCATCACCGGCCATTTACCTAATTGTAAGTAATACTCAGGATTACTGAATATTGAGTCAGCTGTCAATAAACCTGTTGACAGGACTATTCCCTCGTCATGTGTTTCAGCTATATGCGCATCAACATTGTAAAAATCCCATCCTCTGGGAGGCAAATAGTGACTCCAAATAATATTAAAATCCCTATCAAACTTGCATAGGCCGACCATATAATCTGATTTGGAGGATTGGGTATTATAAAATTGGTATCGGTTTGTGATTACAAAATTCCCATCTGAAGTTTGGATTAAATCTCCCGGCTGATTGTGGTTTGTGGAAACGGTAAAACCATCGAAACCAGTTTCAGCAAGTAATCTGCCATTCTTATCTAGTTTTTTAAGAAAAACTTGTAAAAGCCCATCTTCATATTTTTTTTCTCCAAATATGAAAATCTGATTTTTTTGGATAAGCAGTTTTCTTGCCAGAAAATATTCTTCTCCACCCGGGAGCTTTGGATATTCCCAGATCCCGAGACTGTCTCCATTGATATTCGTTAAATATATATTCCAGTCAATTTCTTCATTCAAAAAATCATTGTTCAGAATGAAAATTGTATCATTTTCCCTAAATAGTGAGTATAAACTAAACCGTTTATTGCCCAGATGTTTTGCAAACTTTTGTACACCGGATGTATCAGTGGCCAGAATTGAATAACAATCATCAAAATCAGGATATAAGGTACAAATCCCTCTGGCAGTTAAGAAATATTTATTATCTGACAACAAAATCGAACCAAGATGTTCACTGTGAGTGAGTATATCAACCACAAGTGAAAGTGGTTTCTGTGAAATTGATCGTGTAGTTGTCATAAGGTGGAAAATGATCATTATAAACATACCAAATTTCATATTCGCTTATTAAGTAATCAAAATAAAATATATTCTACACTCATAGAATTTAGCAAAGGATATTAAAAACTTTTGACAATCAAAAAATCAGGATTTCTTCACTACTTTAAGAATTCTCTCGTTCCTTGTGAGGAATCTCAAATTCTAATTTCTTCACTTTAATAGTTTATTAGGACACTTCAGAAACAGAAATTAAATGGCTCAGGAGGCCAAAACGACCTCCTGAGCTCCATCTTTATTTCAAATTATTTTTAATAAATTTACCATAAAATACCGGTTTGCTTGCCTATCTCTCATGATCAGATAGTAAACTCCATTCGCATAAGTAGAAATTTCTATTCCGTGGTCGGAGCCTTTGGATCAAAAGTAAAGTATATATATTTAATAATCAATAGAATAAGATGAAATTGTTGTTGGCGAAAACACCAACAACAGCGAACACCATATCCACCCCCAAATATCCCTTATTTTGAACAAATCTATAAAAACCTGAATTCCCCTCTACCTCACCTTCACCCACCGATCTTCACCTAAAGCCTTTCCCTTATGCATCAGTTTCCAGATATATGTACCAACCGGCAGATCAGAAAAATCAAAAGTATGTTGGCCTTGTCCCAACTGCTCATAATTTCTCATCATTCTGCCCTGCATATCGAACAGCATCAGTGTCGCATCCTGTGAGTCGCCGGCGATGTCGATGCGGAATTCTCCGGCGGAAGGATTCGGAAATACGGTGATCTCCCACTTTCCCGGCACAGGATCAGCGGTGGAGACGGTATTGCCGTTTTCGTCGAGTTTTATAGCCCATGGAGATCCGGTGAAACTTAAATCTGACAAAGAAAAAATACCTTTCCCTCCTGAAACAATACATCCTCCATCGACAGTGGCCATAATAGACCATACATAATGGTGTTTGTCATCACCTGTACTGAAGTACTTGATCCAATACGGATCAAGATTTGAATTCACTTTGCTGACTGCATAATGGTCAAAAAACATATCCATAGTTCCATAAAAAATATTCGAGGTATCAATCAGATCAAAATTTTGTACAATAAAATGAAACATCTGCGAGCCTTGCACTATAGGTATTTTAGCGCCGTGAATAAGTTTGATATTGTTGTCCACTAATGCAATACCTCTTTCAGGTCCATCAAAGACTCCGGTCACAAGATATTTGTTTTTGTCAAACAGGGTACCTAATCCTCTGAAACCATTAATTACTGGAAAATCACCCCATGAAGTTACAGAATCAATAATTTCAAAGTTTTCATTCAAAATAAGTGTATTCGCCGAAAACATAACATATTTATCTTGATATCGGTCATAAAAGATCGAGCTGTTATTATGGTTTTTTTTATAGTGCTTAATTAATTGCACATCACCTTCGTGACTGAGACGGCAAATAAATAATTTACTTCTCCTGATAGTATAATCATAATCATCACTGTAGTACCCGACTACAATAAATTCATCTTCTGTTTTCATATTTCCTGCCAAATACCAAAACCTATTGAACTCATTAACAGGTTCCAGTCGAACTATAGTGTCTGAAATAAAGTTCAGATTTTGATCCCATACTGTTACAAGAAAATAGCCACGACAATCTCTTACCTTGATCTCTTTTGCTTCGCCGATAATTATAAATCTTTGAATTTCAACATTATAAAATATCCAATTCAGCTGGATTGAGAGGCTGTCTATTTGATAAATTGCTTCATTTATTGATTCTCCTGTGGATGTTTGGTGAATCCGAATACGGGATATAGATTTTAGTTGGTTGTCAGAATTATATTGTTCTATTGTAGCAATTGAGGCAAATTGTCCAGGTATATACTCATTTGTGTGAAGGATCACTTCACTTTCTGATCCTGATTGATCATTGAATTCCCAGGTCTGAGCGAATAAATTGCCATATCCTGATATTCCGGCAAAAAAACAGAAACTTAAAAGAGACTTTTTTGAATAGCTTAATAAAAAACGGATAACTAGATTCATGATCTCGCTTGATTTGATGATAATGAAATTGCATTCATTCATTTTTTCCCCACTTTCCCTCTACCTCACCTTCACCCATCGATCCTCACCCAATGCCTTACCCTTATGCGTCAGTTTCCAGATATACGTGCCAACCGGCAGAGCAGAAAAATCAAAAGTATGCTGGCCTTGTCCCAACTGCTCATAATGCCTCATCATTCTGCCCTGCATATCGAACAGCATCAATGTCGCATCCTGGGTGTCGCCGGCGATGTCGATGCGGAAATCTCCGGTGGAAGGATTCGGAAATACGGTGATCTCCCACTTTCCCGGCACAGGATCAGCGGTGGAGACGGTATTGCCGTTTTCGTCGAGTTTTAAGATCCATGTGCCATAGTCAACTGGTATATAGGAATAATCCACTTTTTTACCTTTGATTCCATATACTAAAAAACCACCGTCAGAACAGGCAACTAATCCCATTATAGCATGTGCAATAGTGTCATTTTCGCTCATATATCTGATCCAATATGGCTGAAGGTTGGAATTGACTTTAGCTAAGGTATAGTATCCCGAGTCCCCGAATTGAGTGCCCATAAAAATAGCCGAAGTGTCAATGAAATCAAAACTCTTTTTTTGTAACAGATTATCTACAAAAAAATGTGGCTTACTTATTGGTAAATATTTGATTAGTTTCATGTTGTTATTGTAAAGGCCCAAACCTTTGTCGCCCCCACTGTTTTTAATCTTAATCGTCACCAAATAAAGAGAATCTCTGAATCGGATGGCATTAAAATTATATGTTGGCATATAATCCACTGAGTTTTCTGTTATGATTGAATCCAATTTATTAAACTCTTTATCAAAAATGTAAGTCCTGATCCCTGGTAAAACATAAGTTGAATTGACAGTATCCTCTATTATTGCACAATGATTTCTTCCTCCAATCTCGGAATACCAATTTGAAAAAGTGATTTCTCCGTTTCGGTTAATTTTTGCAAATAGAAGCTTGTTCTTCAAATAAGGTTTCTCAAAGTTTTCGCAATAATTTCCTATTACAAGATATTCATTTTCACTTGATATAAGTCCATTGATAAAAAAAAGGGAGTTATTTTCATTAAAGGGTTGTAATCTGATCAGTGAATCACTCAATAGATTTAATTCTTCATCCCAATGAGTTACAACAAAATATCCTCTCCTTTTTTCATTGAAATATTTGTGTGCCGAACCAACTATGGTGTAAGTTTCATTTTCCGAATTATAGAAGACCCAATCTAATCTGGTACTCAGGCTATCAATTCTATAGGCAACCTCTTTGTAAATATTGCCGGATTCTACATGCCTTTTTTGGACTAATGCATAATTACTATTTTCATAGTCTGAGTTTAACCCAAAAACCACAAATTCAGTTGATAAATAATTTTGATCATTTAATTCTATCATGCGGTCAATGACATTGAATCTGCTTTTTTCTTTATGGAAAAATTCCCATGTATTCTGACTTTTTACAATAGATATGGACAAAAGAAATATGATGAATAGAGATATACTTTTCATAATTATGGGATTTAAAACCCCGACCTGAAAACAGGTCGGGGTCAGGTCAATTAAATTAATTGCAGGTACCTAAGGTCAATGGAACACGATTCACATCGGTGTTTTTCTTGCCATATTTTCCTACTCCATTCCAGAAATAATAATAGAGATATGGGATATGTAGAGTAAAATCAAACTCCATTTGCATATTCAGGAACTTTTTATTCAGTGATTGAACATACTTATTGGCCATGTATTGTGCATTCCCGAGGTAATAATTCATCTCCGGATAGTCTATACAGAAAGCGTCTGTCTTATCAGGATTTTCAACAGGTTGTCCGTTTTGCATGATCCGCATCGGCATTTCTGATGATGAGCAGGCATCGTATTCATTGCTGTATGGGTCATAAAGCTCATCGCATCCATCGAATTGCCACATAAAATAATCTATGATAAAATCGCCGGGATTAGGGTCATTTGGATTGACTGCAAACCAATTGTCATAATCATCACTATAGTAATGGACATCTTCAATATCCGAATACCAAACCCCCAGTTCTGCATACTGTCCAACAAGATTGAAAGTTGCTGCCCGGGCTATTTGTTTTGGAGCGTTACTTGGGTTATTCGCATCATTGCATTTACCCTGATCCGCTTTCCAGTCATCGCCTTGCCCGAATGAAATGGTACCCATATTCTCAATGCCTGAGGATGCTGTGCCCACGATATTGGTGAGCCCTACCCTGATCTGTGAGCCTGTTTCACTGATAATATAAAGGTCAGTTAATAGTTGCATTTTAGTATCTGCAACGATGTCGGCATAATGACATTTGACAAATTCCAAAGCTTCATCATAGATTTCATCTACTACCCGGTCATTGATTACCCCGTTTTGCTTACTGACAATAAATGATTCCTCGAGAGAATAAGTATCATCAAATTTATATCTAAAATCTCCATATCGGTAGTTCATCACCGTTTCAGCGCCACGAATGGCTTCATCTCCGGTGTAGGATTTGGAAGGATCATAAGTCCCGTCCACCACAGGCGAAAAAGCAGCGACCACTTGTTCAGGTGTCAGTTGTGTTCTTGTACTCACTTGAATATCCTGATCTTTATCGCTGAGATTGCTTTCCTTAGAGCATGAAGCGAGGAAAAGCAATAAAAACAATACAAAAAATATATTTTTCATAACTTTGTTTTTATAAAATTAAGAATTCATTGAATGACAGGCATAAGTTTTTTCCTTTTGTTTGTAAAGATTTTGAGGAAACATTTACCTGCATTCAATGTTGGATTAATGAAAAAGCCCGGATTTTGGGATTATTTGCCAGCGCCCGGGTAAAACATATTTTTAAAAAATCATGTTTTGCTTCGGGCGCCCGGGTATTAAGAAGGGCGGCACAGCGGAAATCCGCGGTACGACCCTCATGATAAATTTTTTGGATTTTGACGATTGATCATTTTGGCCAGTTTTGCCCGTATCCTTACTTTTCAAACACCAAATTATTAACATTGATATTTTAAATGCGGATCTTGTTAAATTTATGCAATATATATAATTGTTTATCAAATACATAAAATGCAGAATACTTGTTCTGAGAAGTGAATTGATGCGGGTATAAATGTAGCTGGTCATATAAAAGTTTAAAAAAACTTCAGACTTTTCACTAAGAACGGGTACTTATAAGATACCGGACTTTCAAAAAACGCTGCAAGGACTGAGTTCATTCATTCTTAATGCATTGTGATTGAAAATCGGATAATTATAGAACGAAATAGTATGGGAATTTGTATGCAACTGTTGATTTTTGTTGATTTGATATGAAATCGGAATTCAATGGTAGCCAGAACATTCGTTGTTCGTGAAAACACCAACAACAGCGAACACCATATCCACCCCCAAATATCCCTTATTTTGAACAAATCTATAAAAACCTGAATTCCCCTCTACCTCACCTTCACCCACCGATCTTCACCTAAAGCCTTTCCCTTATGCATCAGTTTCCAGATATATGTACCAACCGGCAGATCAGAAAAATCAAAAGTATGTTGGCCTTGTCCCAACTGCTCATAATTTCTCATCATTCTGCCCTGCATATCGAACAGCATCAGTGTCGCATCCTGTGAGTCGCCGGCGATGTCGATGCGGAATTCTCCGGCGGAAGGATTCGGAAATACGGTGATCTCCCACTTTCCCGGCACAGGATCAGCGGTGGAGACGGTATTGCCGTTTTCGTCGAGTTTTAAGATCCATGTGCCATAGTCAACAGGTATAGGATAATCTACTTTTTTCCCTTTGATTCCATATACTAAAAAACCTCCGTCAGAACAAGCAACTAATCCCATTATAGCATGTGCAATAGTATCATTTTCGCTCATATACCTGATCCAATATGGCTGAAGGTTGGAATTGACTTTAGCCAATGTATAGTATCCCGAGTCTCCGAATTGTGTACCCATATAAATGGTTGAAGTATCTATAAAGTCCAAACTTTTTTTCTGAAACAACTGATCAACGAAAAAATTTGGTTTGCTGATGGCTATTGATTTAACCAATTTCATGTTTTTATCAAATAGCGCCAATCCCTTGGTATCAGCATATTTAATATTTGCGGTAACTAAAAATAACGAGTCTTTAAAACGAGTAGTATTATAACTAAATTGAGGGAAATAATCAATAGAATTAAATGTTGTAATTGAATCAATTTTATTGAATTCATAATCTGTAAAGTAAGTTATTTGTCCAGGTAGTATCAGCCTATCTAAGACTTTATCTTCAATTATTGAACAATGATTTCCATTAAATTCTTTCATCCAATTTGTATGTAATACATGCCCGTTGTCATTTATTTTGGCAAAAATTGATTTTTTATTTATGGGTATTTCAAGATTTTCTTTATAATTACCTATAACAAGATATTCATTTTCACTTGATTTAACTCCATTTATAAAGAAAATAAAGTTATTTTCATTCAAAGGCTGTAATCTGACCAGTGTATCACTTAACAGGTTTAATTCTTCATCCCAATGGGTTACAACAAAATATCCTCTCCTTTTTTCATTGAAATATTTGTGTGCCGAACCAACTATGGTATAAGTTTCCTTATCCGGGTTATAAAAAATCCAATCTAATCTGGTACTCAGGCTATCAATTTTATATACAACCTCTTTGTAAATATTGCCGGATTCTCCATGTCGTTTTTGTACTAATGCATAATTAGTATTTTCATAGTCTGAGTTTAACCCAAAAACCACAAATTCGGTTGATATAAAATTTTGATCGTTTATTTCAACCATGTGGTCAATGACATTGTATCTGTTTTTTTCTTTATGGAAAAATTCCCATGTATTCTGACTTTTTACATTAGACATGGACAAAAGAAATATGATGAATAGAAATATACTTTTCATAATTCAAGGATTTAAAACCCCGACCTGTATTCAGGTCGGGGAGATTTAAATTAAAATTAATTGCAAGTGCCTAAGGTCAATGGCACACGATTCTCATCGGTGTTTTTCTTTCCATATGTACCTTTTCCAAACCATAAATAATAATAGGTGTATGGGATTTGTGGAGTATAATCAAACCACATTTGGATATTCAGGAACTTTTTATTCAGTGATTGAACATACTTATTGGCCATGTATTGTGCATTCCCGAGGTAATAATTCATCTCCGGATAGTCTATACAGAAAGCGTCTGTCTTATCAGGATTTTCAACAGGTTGTCCGTTTTGCAAGATCCTCATGGGCATTTCTGCTGAAGAACAGGCATCATATTGATTACTGTTTTGGTCATAAAGTTCATCGCACCCGTCGAATTGCCACATAAAATAATCTATGATAAAATCGCCGGGATTAGGATCATTTGGATTGATCGCAAACCAATTGTTCCAATCTGAATCAGTGTAACTTATTAACTGTATATCTGAATACCATACTCCCAGTTCCGCATACTGTCCAACCAGATTGAAAGTTGCTGCCCGGGCTATTTGTTTTGGTGCGTTACCTGAGTTATTCGGATCATTGCATTTACCCTGATCCGCTTTCCAGTCATCGCCTTGCCCGAATGAAATGGTACCCATATTCTCAATGCCTGAGGATGCTGTGCCCACGATATTGGTGAGCCCTACCCTGATCTGTGAGCCTGTTTCACTGATAATATAAAGGTCAGTTAATAGTTGCATTTTAGTATCTGCAACGATGTCGGCATAATGACATTTGACAAATTCCAAAGCTTCATCATAGATTTCATCTACTACCCGGTCATTGATTACCCCGTTTTGCTTACTGACAATAAATGATTCCTCGAGAGAATAAGTATCATCAAATTTATATCTAAAATCTCCATATCGGTAGTTCATCACCGTTTCAGCGCCACGAATGGCTTCATCTCCGGTGTAGGATTTGGAAGGATCATAAGTCCCGTCCACCACAGGCGAAAAAGCAGCGACCACTTGTTCAGGTGTCAGTTGTGTTCTTGTACTCACTTGAATATCCTGATCTTTATCGCTGAGATTGCTTTCCTTAGAGCATGAAGCGAGGAAAAGCAATAAAAACAATACAAAAAATATATTTTTCATAACTTTGTTTTTATAAAATTAAGAATTCATTGAATGACAGGCATAAGTTTTTTCCTTTTGTTTGTAAAGATTTTGAGGAAACATTTACCTGCATTCAATGTTGGATTAATGAAAAAGCCCGGATTTTGGGATTATTTGCCAGCGCCCGGGTAAAACATATTTTTAAAAAATCATGTTTTGCTTCGGGCGCCCGGGTATTAAGAAGGGCGGCACAGCGGAAATCCGCGGTACGACCCTCATGATAAATTTTTTGGATTTTGACGATTGATCATTTTGGCCAGTTTTGCCCGTATCCTTACTTTTCAAACACCAAATTATTAACATTGATATTTTAAATGCGGATCTTGTTAAATTTATGCAATATATATAATTGTTTATCAAATACATAAAATGCAGAATACTTGTTCTGAGAAGTGAATTGATGCGGGTATAAATGTAGCTGGTCATATAAAAGTTTAAAAAACTTCAGACTTTTCACTAAGAACGGGTATTTATAAGATACCGGACTTTCGTCAAACGCTGCAAGGACTGAGTTCATTCATTCTTAATGCATTGTGGTTGAAAATCGGATAATTATAGAACGAAATAGTATGGGAATTTGTATGCAACTGTATGATTTTTATTGATTTGGCACTGAGAGCGGTATCCTTTGGTAGAAATAACAATTGTTATTAGGGAAAACACCAAAAACGGCTATAAAAGCACCAAAAACGGCGACAAAATATCCCTTTCCCGGAACTATTCTTTAACACACTATATTCCTTCCTACCTCACCTTCACCCACCGATCCTCACCCAATGCCTTTCCCTTATGCATCAGTTTCCAGATATACGTGCCAACCGGCAGATCAGAAAAATCAAAAGTATGTTGGCCTTGTTCCAACTGCTCATAATGCATCATCATTCTGCCCTGCATATCGAACAGCATCAGTGTCGCATCCTGGGTGTCACCTGCGATGTCGATGCGGAAATCTCCGGCGGAAGGATTCGGAAATACGGTGATCTCCCACTTTCCCGGCACAGGATCAGCGGTGGAGACGGTATTGCCGTTTTCGTCGAGTTTTAAAATCCAGGAGCCTGCATCAATTGGAATAAAACTATAATCAACTTTTTTTCCTTTGATACCGTATACTAAAAATCCACCGTCAGAACAAGCTAATATGCCTAAAATTGCATGGGCAATCGTATCATTTTCGCTCATATACCTGATCCAATATGGCTGAAGGTTAGAATTGACTTTAGCCAATGTATAGTATCCCGAGTCTCCGAATTGTGTACCCATATAAATAGCTGAAGTATCAATATAGTCAAAACTTTTTTTCTGAAACAACTGGTCAACAAAAAAATTTGGTTTGCTGATGGCTACTGATTTAACCAATTTCATGTTTTTATTAAATAACGCCAAACCCTTGGTGTCATGGTATTTAATCTTAGCAGTAATTAAATACAACGTATCTTTAAAACGAGTAGCATTAACACTCCAAACTGGTAAATAATCTATTGAGTTTTCTGTAATAATAGAATCCAATTTGTTAAACTCTCTATCAAAAATGTATGTCCTGACCCCGGGTAAAATATAAGTAGAATGTTCTGTATCTTCAATGATGGCACAATGATTTCTTCCTCCAATCTCAGGATACCAATTTGAAAAGATGACATCTCCGCTTTGGCTAATTCTTGCAAATAATAGTTTATTTTTTATATAAGCTTTTTCAATGTTTTCACAATAATTTCCAATAATAAGGTATTCATTTTCACTTGATTTAGATCCATTCATAAAGAAAATAGAATTATTTTCATTCAAAGGCTGTAATCTGATCAGTGTATCACTTAACAGGTTTAATTCTTCATCCCAATGAGTCACAACAAAATATCCTCTCCTTTTTTCATTGAAATATTTATGTGCCGAACCAACTATAGTGTAAGTTTCATTTTCCGAATTATAGAAGATCCAATCTAATCTGGTACTCAGACTATCGATTTTATAGGCTACTTCTTTGAAAATTTTACCAGAATCTCCATGCCGTTTTTGAATTAGTGCATAATTATCATTTTCATACTCAGAATTCAGTCTATTACCAATAAATACAGTGGATATAAAACTATGATCAATTAATTCTATCATATGGTCTATGACAATAAATCCGGCATTTTCTTTATGGAAAAATTCCCATGTATTCTGACTTTTTACATTAGATATGGACAAAAGAAATATGAGGAATAGAAATATACTTTTCATAATTAAAGAATTTAAAACCCCGATCTGAAAACAGATCGGGGAAATTACACTTAAGTTAATTGCAATCACCTAATGTCCAGGGGACACGAGTTAAATCAATGTTTTCCTTTCCATACTTCCCGGTTCCAAACCATGAAAAGTAATAAGTATATGGGATTTGTAGAGTATAATCAAACCACATTTCCATATTCAAAAACTTTTTATTCAGTATAAGCGCATGTTTATTGGCCATGGTTTGTGCATTGGCTAGATAGTAATTCATCTCAGGATAGTCTATACAGAAAGCGTCTGTTTTATCAGGATTTTCAACAGGTTGTCCGTTTTGTATGATCCGCATCGGCATTTCTGATGATGAGCAGGCATCGTATTCATTGCTGTATGGGTTATAAAGTTCATCGCACCCGTCGAATTGCCACATAAAATAATCTATGATGAAATCGCCAGGATTAGGATCATTTGGGTTGACAGCAAACCAACTTGCATAATCATCAAGGTAATTATAGTCAAAAATATCCGAATACCAGACACCTATTGCAACAGACTGACCTACCAAATTGAACGTGGCTGCCCTTGCGATCTGTTTTGGTGCGTTACCTGAGTTATTCGGATCATTGCATTTACCCTGATCCGCTTTCCAGTCATCGCCTTGCCCGAATGAAATGGTACCCATATTCTCAATGCCTGAGGATGCTGTGCCCACGATATTGGTGAGCCCTACCCTGATCTGTGAGCCTGTTTCACTGATAATATAAAGGTCAGTTAATAGTTGCATTTTAGTATCTGCAACGATGTCGGCATAATGACATTTGACAAATTCCAAAGCTTCATCATAGATTTCATCTACTACCCGGTCATTGATTACCCCGTTTTGCTTACTGACAATAAATGATTCCTCGAGAGAATAAGTATCATCAAATTTATATCTAAAATCTCCATATCGGTAGTTCATCACCGTTTCAGCGCCACGAATGGCTTCATCTCCGGTGTAGGATTTGGAAGGATCATAAGTCCCGTCCACCACAGGCGAAAAAGCAGCGACCACTTGTTCAGGTGTCAGTTGTGTTCTTGTACTCACTTGAATATCCTGATCTTTATCGCTGAGATTGCTTTCCTTAGAGCATGAAGCGAGGAAAAGCAATAAAAACAATACAAAAAATATATTTTTCATAACTTTGTTTTTATAAAATTAAGAATTCATTGAATGACAGGCATAAGTTTTTTCCTTTTGTTTGTAAAGATTTTGAGGAAACATTTACCTGCATTCAATGTTGGATTAATGAAAAAGCCCGGATTTTGGGATTATTTGCCAGCGCCCGGGTAAAACATATTTTTAAAAAATCATGTTTTGCTTCGGGCGCCCGGGTATTAAGAAGGGCGGCACAGCGGAAATCCGCGGTACGACCCTCATGATAAATTTTTTGGATTTTGACGATTGATCATTTTGGCCAGTTTTGCCCGTATCCTTACTTTTCAAACACCAAATTATTAACATTGATATTTTAAATGCGGATCTTGTTAAATTTATGCAATATATATAATTGTTTATCAAATACATAAAATGCAGAATACTTGTTCTGAGAAGTGAATTGATGCGGGTATAAATGTAGCTGGTCATATAAAAGTTTAAAAAAACTTCAGACTTTTCACTAAGAACGGGTATTTATAAGATACCGGATTTTCAAAAAACGCTGCAAGGACTGAGTTAATTCATTCTTTTTGCATAGTGGTTGAAAATCGGATAATTATAGAACGAAATAGTATGGGAATTTGTATACAACTGTTGATTTTTGTTGATTTGACCAGAAATCGGAATTCAATGGTAGCCTGAACATTCGTTGTTGGTGAAAACACCAACAACGGCGAACACCAAATCTGCCCCCAATATCCCTTATTTTGAACTAATCAATAAAAACCTGAATTCCCATCTACCTCACCTTCACCCATCGATCCTCACCCAATGCCTTACCCTTATGCATCAGTTTCCAGATATATGTGCCAACCGGCAGAGCAGAATAATCAAAAGTATGTTGGCCTTGTTCCAACTGCTCATAAAGCCTCATCATTCTGCCCTGCATATCGAACAGCATCAGGGTAGCATCCTGTGTGTCGCCGGCTATGTCGATCCGGAAATCTCCGGCGGAAGGATTCGGAAATACGGTGATCTCCCACTTTCCCGGCACAGGATCAGCGGTGGAGACGGTATTGCCGTTTTCATCGAGTTTTAAAATCCAGGAGCCACCTCCTAAGGGATTATATAAGTAATCCACTTTTTTGCCTTTTCTTCCATATATCAAAAAACCACTATCAGAACAAGCTAATATACCTAAAACTGCATGGGCAACGGTATCATTTTCACTCATATATTTGATCCAATATGGCCGAAGGTTTGAATTGACTTTAGCCAGGGTATAGTATCCTGAGTCTCCGAATTGAGTACCCATAAAAATAGCTGAAGTATCAATGAAGTCAAAACTTTTTTTCTGTAACAGATTATCTACAAAAAAATGTGGCTTACTTATTGGTAGATATTTGATCAGTTTCATGTTTTTAGTGTAAAGCCCCAGACCTTTGTCTCCACCACTGTTTTTAATCTTTATCGTCACCAAATATAGCGAATCTATGAAACGGATGGCATTAAAATTATATGTTGGCATATAATCCACTGAGTTTTCTGTTATGATTGAATCCAATTTATTAAACTCTTTATCAAAAAAGTAAGTTCTGACCCCGGGTAAAATATAAGTAGAATGTTCTGTATCTTCAATGATGGCACAGTGATTTCTTCCTCCAATCTCGGAATACCAATTTGAAAAAATGACTTCTCCGCTTTGGCTAATCCTTGCAAAAAATAGTTTATTTTTAAGATAAGGTTTTTCCATATTTTCACAATAGTTACCTATGATAAGATATTCATTGTCATGTGAAACAAGGCCATTGGTGAAAATCAAGGAATTATTTTCATTAAAGGGTTGTAATCTTATCAGCGTATCACTTAAGAGGTTTAGTTCCTCATCCCAATGGGTCACCACAAAGTATCCTCTTCGTTGATTATTAAAATATTTGTGCGCCGAACCGACTATTGTATAGGTTTCATTTTCCGGATTATAAAAAATCCTATCTAATCTGGTGCTCAGACTATCGATTTTATAGGGGACTTCTTTAAAAATATTGCCGGAATCTCCATGTCGTTTTTGAATTAGTGCATAACTATTATTTTCATAATCAGAATTCAACCCTAAGAAAACAAATTCAATAGATAAAAGACGATTATTATCTAACTCAACCATATAGTCAGTTACATAAAGTTTATCCTGAGCATGTTTATAATGCTCCCAAGTGCTTTGACTTTGTATTGTAGTATTAGTAAATATGATGAAAATAAGTATTGATAATTTTTTCATGAATAATTGATTTAAAACCCCGACCTGTTGCTAGATCGGGGTAAATTACATTTAATTAATTGCAATCACCTAAGGTCCAGGGAACACGATTCAAATCAATATTTTTCTTTCCATACTTTCCTTCTCCATTCCAGAAATAGAGGTACGGAACTGGATCCATTAATGAAAAATCAAAATCCATTTGCATATTCAAAAACTTTTTGCTCAGCAGTACAGCATGTTTATTGGCAATAGATTGAGCATTCCCGAGGTAGTAATTCGTTTCAGGATAGTCTATACAGAAAGCGTCTGTCTTATCAGGATTTTCAACAGGTTGTCCGTTTTGCAAGATCCTCATGGGTATTTCTAATGAAGAACAGGCATCATATTGATTACTGTTTTGCGCATAAAGTTCATCGCAACCGTCGAATTGCCACATAAAATAATCTATGATAAAATCGCCGGGATTAGGGTCATTTGGATTGACTGCAAACCAATTGTCATAATCATCACTATAGTAATGGACATCTTCAATATCCGAATACCAAACCCCCAGTTCTGCATACTGTCCAACAAGATTGAAAGTTGCTGCCCGGGCTATTTGTTTTGGAGCGTTACTTGGGTTATTCGCATCATTGCATTTACCCTGATCCGCTTTCCAGTCATCGCCTTGCCCGAATGAAATGGTACCCATATTCTCAATGCCTGAGGATGCTGTGCCCACGATATTGGTGAGCCCTACCCTGATCTGTGAGCCTGTTTCACTGATAATATAAAGGTCAGTTAATAGTTGCATTTTAGTATCTGCAACGATGTCGGCATAATGACATTTGACAAATTCCAAAGCTTCATCATAGATTTCATCTACTACCCGGTCATTGATTACCCCGTTTTGCTTACTGACAATAAATGATTCCTCGAGAGAATAAGTATCATCAAATTTATATCTAAAATCTCCATATCGGTAGTTCATCACCGTTTCAGCGCCACGAATGGCTTCATCTCCGGTGTAGGATTTGGAAGGATCATAAGTCCCGTCCACCACAGGCGAAAAAGCAGCGACCACTTGTTCAGGTGTCAGTTGTGTTCTTGTACTCACTTGAATATCCTGATCTTTATCGCTGAGATTGCTTTCCTTAGAGCATGAAGCGAGGAAAAGCAATAAAAACAATACAAAAAATATATTTTTCATAACTTTGTTTTTATAAAATTAAGAATTCATTGAATGACAGGCATAAGTTTTTTCCTTTTGTTTGTAAAGATTTTGAGGAAACATTTACCTGCATTCAATGTTGGATTAATGAAAAAGCCCGGATTTTGGGATTATTTGCCAGCGCCCGGGTAAAACATATTTTTAAAAAATCATGTTTTGCTTCGGGCGCCCGGGTATTAAGAAGGGCGGCACAGCGGAAATCCGCGGTACGACCCTCATGATAAATTTTTTGGATTTTGACGATTGATCATTTTGGCCAGTTTTGCCCGTATCCTTACTTTTCAAACACCAAATTATTAACATTGATATTTTAAATGCGGATCTTGTTAAATTTATGCAATATATATAATTGTTTATCAAATACATAAAATGCAGAATACTTGTTCTGAGAAGTGAATTGATGCGGGTATAAATGTAGCTGGTCATATAAAAGTTTAAAAAAACTTCAGACTTTTCACTAAGAACGGGTACTTATAAGATACCGGACTTTCAAAAAACGCTGCAAGGACTGAGTTCATTCATTCTTAATGCATTGTGATTGAAAATCGGATAATTATAGAACGAAATAGTATGGGAATTCATATCCTGAAAAATGATTTTCAGATGCACAATGGCTTGGCGAACGAACAAGGTCAGCTTAGATTTTCCTGACATGGACAAACAGGAAAAAACATTAAGGGATTCAACATTCCATTGAGTTTTTCCGTATCTTTGCAAGGTGTAATTTAGAATTAGACTAAATAATTATAATATGCATTTATTGCAGTTGAAGAAGAACGAATCTGCCCGGATCGTGGATTACCTGGATAAGGAACTGGCCAGCCGATTGCTGACTTTGGGACTTTTGCCCGAAACCAAAGTGACGTATGTCAGAAAAGCACCCTTCGGAGGAGCGCACTATATCAAGTTCAACGGGCATGCCATCGCCCTGAGAGAAAATGAAGCTTTAAGTATAATTATTGAGAAACTATGAGCCTGAAATCCCAGATCAAAGCAGGGTTGATCGGAAACCCGAACTCCGGAAAGTCGAGTTTATTTAACAATCTGACCGGACTCAACCAGCATGTCAGCAATTTCCCGGGCATCACCGTGGACAAAAAAACGGGTATTGTCAAATTACCGCACAGCACCTATATCGAGATCATTGATTTTCCCGGTTGCTATAGTTTATACCCCAATTCAGGGGAGGAAAAACTGGTGGTTGAGATCCTGTCCAACCCAAATCATCCGGATTATCCGGACTTTATCATCTTTGTTGTGGATGCAACCGATGTCCGGCGTCAATTGCTCCTGGCGACCCAGATCCGCGACCTGGGATTGCCCGTTTTGATGGTGATGACCATGAAGGATCTGGCAGACAAACGGGGAATGCAATATGACACCAAAGGTATGTCGATGGAATTGGGTTTTCCCACGCTTTTGACCAGTAATGTCAGTGGTGAAGGCCTGGAAGAACTGAAAGATTATCTTTTTGCTTTCCGGAAAGTCCTGATCAAAGGTGAAAAAGCGACAATGGAAGACAAAAGTTGGGGCAAGGATTTCCATCTCCAACCGGGCGAATCCCACCATAAGCCGGAACTTCAACAACTCATCATCAAACAGACAGGCAAAACAAGCAGTGAGGGCAGTAAAAATGCGGTTTTTTACAGTTTGAATGCAACTGAAAATGCCATTGTGGAACCATTACGGCACAGGCTGAATGCTTCCACCGATTACCAGGCATTGATACAGATCCATCACAGTGAATGGCTTGAACATCTTGCTCCGGAAGCAAAAGCTGAAATTGCGGATGCAAAACAACATCATGGATTCAAAAGCATTCCGTTACAGATCGATGAAACCCTTCAACGATATAACCTGTTTTCTCCCTTAGTCAACAGGTTCCTGACACTCAAGACTCAAAAAGGACCCAGTAAAACAGACCTCCTGGACCGTTTGATCACACATAAGGTATTTGGTCCGGTCATTTTTTTCATGATCATGTTACTCGTATTCCAGATCATTTTTTCCTGGGCGGAATTGCCGATGACCTGGATCGAAAGCGCTTTTGGAAGCCTTGGTGCATGGACGGAAAGTAAATTGCCGGCAGGATGGTTTTCCGACCTGATCGTACAGGGTGTCATACCGGGTGTTGGCGGCGTGATGGTATTTATTCCACAGATATTTCTGCTTTTCCTGATGATCGGTATTATGGAAGAGATCGGATATATGTCGCGGGTGGTGTATATGTTTGACCAGATCATGAAGCAGTTTGGTCTCAATGGAAGGAGCCTGATCTCGCTCATTTCAGGCGGAGCCTGTGCCATTCCGGCGATCATGTCAACCCGCACGATCAGTCAGCAAAAAGAGCGGTTGATCACCATTTTGATCACCCCGCTGATCAGTTGTTCTGCCCGGATCCCGGTTTATACGCTGCTGATCGGCTTTGCGGTACCGGATGTGCAGGTGTATATTTTCAATGCCAGGGGATTGGCGTTTATGGGATTGTATGTTTTGGGCATTTTGATGGCATTGCTGTCAGCCCTGATGATGAAATATGTGATAAAGGCTAAAGAAAGGTCATTTCTGATGCTTTCCCTGCCGGAATATAAAAGACCGAGGATCAAGAATATCAGCCTTTTTGTTAAAGAAAAAGTCGGGGCATTCATCATGGAGGCCGGAAAGATCATCTTGTTGATTTCCATAGTATTATGGGCACTGGCCAGTTACGGACCAGCAGAAAAAATGGATCAGGCAGAAAAGGATGCCATCAGTTTTGGTAAGGCCAACGGGTTCGATGATGCCGAAACCGGCAATCTGATCGCTGCAAAAAAAATAGAAGCATCCTACGCAGGTCACCTGGGGAAATTTATTGAACCTTTGATCAAACCGCTGGGTTTTGACTGGAAGATCGGCATCGCGTTGATCACTTCATTTGCAGCAAGGGAAGTTTTTGTGGGCACGATGGCTACCATTTACGCCATCGGTTCCGAAACAGAAAACCTGTCCGTTTCACAAAAAATGGCAGCCGATGTCAACCTGACCACCGGAGAAAAAGTGTATTCACCGGCAACTTCCTGGTCCTTGCTTATCTTTTATGTTTTTGCCTTGCAATGCCTGAGTACCATTGCTATCACCAGGAGAGAAACAGGCAGCTGGAAGTGGCCGCTTGTTCAGTTTTTGTATATGGGTGTGCTGGCGTATACTGCAAGTTATTTTGTATACCAGATATTTTGATAGGTTGTAAACAGTGAGTTGTGATCGGTGATCTGATATGGATTTAAGAGCCAGGGAAAAAGTAAAAAGAGCCAGGGATCATGGCGACTAAATTTATAATCCAGACAATTCTATCATAGCAACATTTCAAATTATCCGATAAATTAATGATCTGATGATCTAATGATCTGATGATTATAGTATTATAGCATTATAGCATTAGATTCCTGACGATGAATGTCAGGATTTTCAACATTTGAATATCAGATCATTTCAAAATTAACTTTTGATCACGAAGTAACCGATCAGCTTATCATAATAAGCGCCGAATTCGCGGATATAGACCAGTACGTAGTAATCGTTTTCGGTTTCGTGCCAACTGCCTTCCAGTGCGTCCAGGTTATATTGGCCATTCTGGTCCACCAAAGCATAATAATAGTCATAGAAGCCCTGTTTGAACAAAACATCCGCAACATAAAAAGCATTGGCTGGATCATAGCGCATTTTATTGCTTTCGTACAGTTGCCAGTCTGAAAATCCGCCAATGATATAGACGTCATGTTTTTCAAATGGCTGACTGGCTTCTAGTGTAAATCCTACATTGGCATATTCTGCACCCCTGTCACCATACATGCTGCCGTTGGTGCCGATGATGAAATTGCCGTTGGCATCGAGTTCGGTCAGGTAGTTGGCTCCGTTCCGGTTGCGTGTTTTTTCCAGCAGCACATCAATGCGCCTGGGTTTGATGTTGATGGAATATACATTCCGGTTGGTGTACTGGAGCGAACGGATATCGAAGGATCTGAAATCCTTGTATCCTTTGAAACTGAACGGGGTAAACACGTCAAAATTCAGCCTGCTGCCGGCTATGAATTTTGGACTGACGTTGAAAATACCATCCAACCACCTGAAATTCTGGAGCACGCTGACTTTGACCTCATTCAGCGGATCCCT
Organism: uncultured Saprospiraceae bacterium; assembly: GCA_964594045.1. GTDB lineage: Bacteria > Bacteroidota > Bacteroidia > Chitinophagales > Saprospiraceae > UBA2365. Next base: position 23,589 of record CAZQKR010000012.1, read on the forward strand.
GATGTAAAGGTCGTTGGTTTCAATGGATACAACCAGAGACTGATGCGTGTACAATGTGGAAACGTCCTTGGGCCTTTCAAAAACTGCATTGACGGATACTTTTGGGTCCACCACAAGAAAGCGTTTGGTGATCACCGGGTTTTTATCTTCATCCCGGATAACCAGGAGATAATTGCCCGAGATCTTCCAGCTGATGTATTCATTGGGCAGGAACAGGTCATAGTGAACATAGGAAATGCGGGTTTGTACCGAATATCCCGAACCGGTCAGCTCCTCCCCGTTGAATCCCTGCAAATAATCCGATTCTACCAGATCAGAAAGCTCCCAGTTCATATCGCAGTGATATATACTGTAGGTGTATCTTTTATCCACTGCATCCAGGTCGTCAAAACTGAAATGCAAAGGCGTGTTGTCCCCCATTTTATAAACCGGGTATCTGGGAGGATCATTCACGGGATGGAATTTAACAGATTTGATCTGCTCCACATACACATAATCCTCAAAATAAAAATCATCCTGTGCATAGAGGAAAAATCCTCCAACACATAGTATTATGGAGACAATGAAACGGATCATACTTTAATTTTTTGCCGGGCAAAAGCGGTTTAACGTATCACCTCCCTGATGATCTGTTGCCCGAATAATACAAACAAAAAGAATGCGATCAAAAATATCAACATAGCAAACATATTAATTATTAATTTAATATCAAAAATCCGGCCAAAAACAAAAAACGTAATTGTGATCGCATGATATGAGTTAAAGTAAAAAATATGTCTGATACCCTGGGTTTGTTTTTTAACTGTTCAATCAGCAGGTTTAGTGCAAACACTATGTTAAAAACTAAAAAATCATCTGAAAATTGTACCTTAAAGCAAAACTTTAGTCTACATTTAAAGTCTTATTAGGAGAGAACTTTGATCTTTTGGGCCCATGGTAACCGATGTTTTGTGATTTAGGCAAAAAGCCTGCTTAATCACCATACAATCATATTTGCAACCATATTCTTTAAAATAAATCGATCAAAATGAAGTATCTTGTATTATTTGTAACAGTTATTTTTTTCAATCTGCAGTTCGTTTCCGGGCAGATCAAAGAGGGACAGAACAATATGAGTCTTGGAGTGCAAAATTCACTGGAAACTGTGCTGGAGGGCGTTACCGTAAATGAAGCCGTAAAACTGTGGACAGATCACATGAAGCAGTTTGGCAGCGTAAAGAGAAATAAAAAGGCGGATGAATATTACACGACAGGGGTGAAGATCGGCCAGATCTCACAGAGTTCCAAGGTTGATGTATATGCCCGGTTCACGGAAAGGGGAAGCAACAGTACCATGTTGATCTGGGTGGATCTGGGCACGGCTTTTATCGGTTCAAAGGAAAATCCAAAGGAATATGACGGATTGATCGACTTTTTGAATGATTTCAAGCTTCAGGCGACCAAATTTGCCATTCAGAAAGAACTGGATCAAACGGATAAGGACCTGAAAAAAATGCAGAAAGAGTTGGAAGGATTGTACAAAGACAACCAGAAAATGCATGATGACATCAAAAAGGCGGAAGAGCGGATTGCCAGGGCCAAGGAAGATATCAAAACCAACCTGAAAGACCAGGAAGGCAAAAAGCTGGAGATCGACAAGCAGATGGAATTACTGAAATCCACGCAGAAAAAGATGGACACGCTTGGGAAAAAATAGGAAATCGTTAGTTTGGTGATGGAGGTGAGCAGGTAAATAAAAGCCAATAAATTGGGAAATGATCATATAATGCTTCAATCTGTCTTCAAAAAGTAATAAAAAGGAAAATCAAGCGTATTTTTATTATACCAAAAACAAAAACTGTGCAAAAATCCTAACTTTGCACAGTTTTTTGTTAAGGTCGGTTCCCATGACATAAAATATCTTTATGAAAAAAAATAGAATATCGCTGATTTTTAGCTTTTTGTGCCTGATCTCTCTGAATAGCTCCAGTGCTCAGCAAGCCTGGGAGGCAGGCGCCTGGCTGGGTGTATCGCATTATTTCGGAGAATTGAATCCGAGCTATAACCTGGCCAGACCGGGTTTTTCAGGCGGTGTGACTGCGAGGTATCTTTTCAACAACAGGTTGAGTTTCAAATCTTCCCTGAATTATGCATTTATTTCAGGAACGGACGAGGATTCTTCCAATCCTTTTGAACAGGCGAGAAATCTGCATTTCAGATCCAATATTTTTGATCTTTCCAATCAGTTCGAATTTAATTTTTTACCCTATGTACATGGGACCAGGGAGTATTTTTCGCCTTATCTTTTTGCCGGCCTCAGTGTTTTTCACTACAATCCTCAGGCTGAACTCGAAGGTATATGGTACAATCTCAGGGAATACGGTACCGAAGGTCAGATCCTGGGAGAAGAATATCTTTCTTACGGGATCGGACTGCTGTACGGTGCCGGGATCAAATGGGACATCAATTACAGGCTGAGCATCAACCTGGAAGTAGGGGCCAGAATGCTGTCTACAGATTACCTTGATGATGTGAGTACCGTGTATCCCAACAGGGGTGAGGTACAGTCACTCAGAGGCGATATCGCCGTGGCATTATCCAATCCATCCACAGTTCCGGGTTTTGGCACCCAGGGAACACAAAGAGGCAACAGGACGGATGATGACAGCTATATGACTACCGGTATCAGTATCATGTATTATTTTGGCCAATTGAAATGTCCCAGGATATTGAATTACTAAATGAGACAGATCGAAATTGTCCTTGAACCCAAACAAAAGGGTTTTCACCTCATCACGGCAGAAGTTCAAAGGAAAATCAGCCCGCTGCCTGAAACAGGAATTTTACACTTATTCATCAAGCACACTTCTGCCGGACTGACCATCAATGAAAATGCCGATCCGGATGTTTTAAAAGATCTGGATGCTGTTTTGAATAAACTGGTACCGGAAAACATGCCTTTTTTGCTGCACACCCTGGAAGGACCCGATGATATGCCGGCACACGTCAAGGCCGGTCTTATAGGCCAAAGCGTCAGTATTCCCATTACGAACGGAAGGCTCAACCTGGGAACCTGGCAGGGAATATACCTCGGAGAATTCCGGTATGACGGCGGACCCAGACGGCTCGTTGCGACATTAATGGACTGATAGCCACTAAATAAAATAGTTGAATTCCCTTATAGCAAACAGCGGGCTTTTACCTCTTTTTCATTGTGATTTTTATTCAGATCCAAGCAAACCAGAATGCTGAAATATTGAATCCCATGATCAGGTCATGCTTTTATAATAAAACCACAAAGTGGTTGAATATCAATAATACGGTAAGTAATGCCGTCATCCGGAGTGAATATAGAAACAACCCGGTAAGGGTTGAATGCAGGTAAACGTTAATAAGTCAACTTCACTTTATTTTGGAAGCCTGGTCAACGATCTTTTTTAATTCACTGATGTAACCAAATTCATCTTTAAGATCCACAGTTTCAAGCCAGTTTTCAATCTTTTTGTAACTGGTGGACCCTTTATGTTTTGAATTTCTCATCAGCATGGAAAAAGATGCGATGGAAGCGGTCAGTTGCAGGTAATCTGAAGCCTGTTCAAAAGAATTTCCCGTGTCAAAAATGGCCAGATCGATGGGAATACTCGTATCTGAATCAGGTAGTTTATATCTGAAATTGATGGTAAAGGTGCTTTTTGAATGGAAATCGCCTGTTGTTACAGGCACAATTTCGTACAAAGCCGTGATGCTTTGATCCGCACCGATTTCTCCGGCATCCTTTGTGTCATTTTCAAAGTCCTCCTCTTCCAGCAAGCGGTTTTCATATCCGATCAAACGGTATTCCTTAACCAGATCCGGATTGAACGTTACCTGCACTTTTACATCTTTGGCAACGGTAAAAAACTTGCTGTATTCGTGTATAAAAACTTTTTCCAACTGTTCGGCTTTATCCAGATATTCATAATTGCCGTTTCCGTTGTTAGCGAGTTGTTCCATCATGGCATCATTGAGATTGCCTCTGCCTACGCCTAAAACAGTCAGGAATATACCTGATTCACGTTTTTCCTCTATCAGTTTTACCAGGTCTTCGGTTTTGGAGATGCCAACATTGAAATCACCGTCAGAACCAAGGATAACGCGATTATTTCCTCCTTCAATAAAGTTTTGATCTGCAATTTCATACGCGGTGATAATTCCCTGCGCTCCGGCCGTGCTGCCGCCTGCGCCGAGCTGATCAATGGCATTTTTGATCCTGGTTTTATTACTACCGGATGTGGACTCAAGCAATACGCCTGCCTGTCCGGCATATGTCACAATAGCGATGCGGTCTTTATCGCTCAGCTCATCTGTAAATATTTTGAATCCGTTTTTCAACAATTCAAGTTTGTCAGGACTTTGCATTGATCCGGAAACATCAATCAGAAAAACAAAGTTGGACGGGGGCAATTCATTTTCCGGGATGTGTTTGCCCTTGATACCGATCCTGATCAGTTTATGGTCCTCATTCCACGGACATTCGCTCACTTCACCGTTGAGTCCTATCGGGTGATTGCCGAAAGGAGGCAGATAATCCAGGTTAAAATAATTGATCAATTCTTCCGTCCGTAAGGCAGCTTTGGGAGGGATCTGATTTTCTGTCAGGATATATCTTCTCATATTGGAATAGGAAGCACCATCTGCATCTATAGAAAAGGTAGAGACAGGATTTTCATCGGTTTTGATAAAAGGATTCTCTTCAAAATCTGCATAGTTGTCTCCGGATTCTCCGGGATCAATGCCATTGTTGCCGAAACCGGCATTTAAATTTGAGTAATCACCGTAATAATATCCGGAATCAGTACTGCAGGCAGCAAAAAGGAAAATCATGATCAGGAGGTAAATTGCTGTATTTTTCATATATAAGTTTTTTGTTTTTTTGATTTTCTGTTACCGTGTTTTTCTGCACCTTTGTTTGAATTGTCGAAATCATGAATTTTGTCGTCATGAACCATGGCTCTTTTTACTTTTTCCCTGGCTCTTTGTTTGGGCTGTTCATATCGAAGATCATGATTGAAAATGCAGAAATGTATCGTCAGTACAATTATGATCAGTCAACAGCGCGTTTTAAGCTGAAAATTATCTATTATGACGCTAAAGAATTTAAAATCGTTGGGTGAGAAGAGTAAATCCTGAATTTATTGGGAAAACAGAAAGCTTTGGTTTGGCTGTAATTCAGGAAAACAAGAAAAGTATTTCAAAAAAATTGACGCTTATGGTAGTGCAGTGCGCAAACTGAGCCTGTGACGAGATTTAAAACCCTTTCGCTCAACGGAATTTTTTACATAGATCCTGTCTGATATCTGCCAGTCAACAGACTGGTCTTCTTTTCGGTGGATGTTCAATCCAAGGAGCTCACCTTCCCTGCATTCTTTGGTCCACATCCTGCTGACAAAATTGCCCATGGAATAAAGGACCAATGCTTTACGGGGTCTGCCGGTGTTGTCAGCAACGCGTGTTATCCGGTTTTGATGTATGAATTCCTTCATCACTATATCTTCACGCAAATGATCTTCATATCCATTGACAAAAATGATCTCAAAAGGCTGTACGACATGAGGATGGTGTCCTAGGATCAGGTCGGCACCTGCTTCAACTATTTTCCGTGCCATGATCACCTGAACGGGATGTGGCAGCATCTCAAATTCAGCGCCCCAATGCAGGGAAATGATCCTGAAATCAACGCTGTCTTTTTCCATTTGTGTCAGGGCATGATATACTTCCGACAGCTCAGGTATTCCGTTGCCAATTGGCGCAAGTCCCGGAATGATATTGATATTAAGATCCGTTTTTAGCGGTTTCAGTGAGTTATTTAATCCCCAGCATGCGGCATAGAATCCAAATTTGATCCCGTTTTGTTCGAAGGTCTGATATAATGGTGCATTGATCTTGTCAGATACGCCGGAATGCTGAATGCCCAGATCATCCAACCACTGTATTGTAGCCAGAGCGCCTTCATCTCCTTCATCCAGGATATGATTGTTGGCAAAGGAAAGAGCTTTGAATAAAGGTTTGCCGTCAGGATGCCTGAAAGATGTGATCAATCCGGGATCAGCGTTGAATTTCAGGTAAGCCGGTAAGAAAGATCTCACTTTTTTATGACCGGCAACAGGGCTTTCCAGGTTCCCGATCATGAAATCAAATGTCTGCATTTTGCTCAACAGGCCGGGATCGATAAAATCGTTCCAGTTATTCCTGATCCACATGATATCTCCAACGAGACCCAAATTTACATAAGATGAATAATGAGAATCGTTTACAGAATTTTTTAGATGATTGAATATGGTATTTTGGTTATTGAAATAATTCAATTCTGCAGTATTGAAGTCTCGTTTTTTGAATATTTGCTTTAAAGAATAGTTTATGGAATTTTTGGCAATGGAAGGGACAGAAGCACCTTCAGCCCTGAATTTTGTGTAGAATGGAGGCTTACTGTCCCGGATAAATGCATAGGGATAAAGATCAATTACTACAGTTGTGTCCTGAGCATTCAGTTTGCCAAAAAGCAAGTATATCATCAGGAAGATCAAAGTTAAATTATAATATTTTTTCACAGAAGCTGCATAGTGTATTGGATCATCAAAATTTATCACTAATGCAAAGATACACATGCTTCTATTCTGTTGGATCTTCCTGAAATCACAAAGCCATTTAGTCTGTTCTTTAAATCATTTCAATTTTGATAGTCAAAAAATGACATTTATTATTCAAAGGATAAAAATCCTGCTCAATGCATTTTTAAATAATACATAGTTATATTATATTTATGCTTTCGTTTTGGAGTGTTTTTTTCCAGTCAATTTTAAAACCTCAGACATGTCCTCATTTCATAGATTCAAGAGATTTTTATTCAGATACAGCTTAGTGCCTCCCAGAAACTGGAGACTTCAGGCCACGATCCTGATGGGTTGTATCGCCGGTCTTGGGGCATATTCCCTGCAGTTGGGTAATGCTGTATCTTATTTATCGGATGATCCGAAAGCATGTGTCAACTGCCACATCATGACGCCACAGTATCTCACCTGGAACCACAGTTCGCACAGGGAAGTGGCTCATTGCAACGATTGTCATGTGCCGCACAACAACATTTTCAACAAGTATTATTTCAAAGCCAAGGATGGGCTATACCATTCTGCTGTTTTTACCCTGAGGGCTGAGCCGGAAGTGATCAGGGCACGGGAGCCATCAGTCAGGGTAATCCAGAGCAATTGCATACGTTGCCATAAAGATCAGGTCACGGACGCCAAAATGCATGGTCTTGTGGATCAACACGAAGCAAACAGAACAGAAAGGTTGTGCTGGGAATGCCATAAGGAAGTTCCTCATGGAAAAGTTAAAAGCCTTTCATCTGTTGGTTATCAGGTCGAAACAATCAATGATTTCGACAAGGAGAAGAATCAGATAATTCCTGGCTGGCTGGATAATGCCACAGGTGGCCATTCTGTTGATCAGTAATGTTCCCTGGCAGGAACACCATGCATTCACAGGCTAATCAAAGAAATTGAACAATAAATAAAAAACAGAACATATGAAGAACTGGATACTTTTTATCATCACGGCTGTCATCGTATTTTTATTGGGCATGCTGACCTATTCTATCATGGGCAGAAAATCAGAAGCTAAATTTGCCTACAAACCCAAAGTGGAGATTTCAGGAATTGAACCGAGGGATTCCGTCTGGGGACTGAATTTTCCCCGTCAGTATCAATCTTATATGCAAACTGCCGATACGACATTCAAAGGATATTTTACGACATCAGGACACAAGGATATCCTCGAAGAACAGGCCGATCTGGTCATGCTATGGGCAGGATATGGATTCAGCAAGGATTATAATCAGCCAAAAGGACATTTTCACGCAGTGGACGATGTCAGAAAAACTTTGCGTACGGGCGCTCCGATGAAAGCGGGTGATGGCCCGATGCCGTCTGCCTGCTGGACCTGTAAAAGCCCGGATGTTCCTCGCATGATGGATGAGTTGGGCGTTGGAGGCTATTATGGGAAGCAACTGTCAGATCTTGGATCTGAGATCATCAATCCCATTGGTTGTGCAGACTGCCACGACCCGAAAACCATGAATCTGACCATTACCAGGCCTGCATTGGTGGAAGCTTTTGAAGCCATGGGAAAAGATATCAGGAAGGCATCCCATCAGGAAATGCGTTCTCTGGTTTGTGCACAATGCCATGTGGAATACTATTTCAGTAAAAAAGTTCCGGGAAGTGAAGGCGTTCCCTATGTGGTCTTTCCGTGGAAAAAAGGTCTAACTGTGGAGGATATGGAAAAATATTACGATGAGATAGACTTCTCCGATTGGACTCATCCGGTCAGCAAAGCTCAAATGCTGAAGGCGCAACATCCGGACTGGGAGGTATTTTCTATGGGCGTGCACGCCAAAAGAGGGGTTTCATGTGCAGATTGTCACATGCCATATAAATCTGAGGGCGGTCAGAAATTTACGGATCACCACATTCAGTCTCCTTTGGCCAATGTGGAAAACGCTTGTTTTGTTTGTCACAGGGAACAAAAGGAAAAGCTGATGAACGATGTATTTGAACGCCAGAAAAAACTGAAGGAAGGCAGCTCCAGGTTACAGCGGCTAATCGCCATGGCGCATGTAGAAGCAGGTAAAGCCTGGGAACTTGGCGCAACCGAAGCTGAAATGAAAGACATTCTATTGGGCATCCGGCATGCACAATGGAGATGGGACTTCTCCGTTGCAGGTCATGGAAGTGCTTTCCACGCGCCGATCGAAACTAGCAGGATCATCAGCTCAGGATTGGATAAAATCGGTGATACCAGGTTGAAACTTGCCCAGGTGCTGGCTAAATACAACCACAACAAACCTGTAGCGATGCCGAACTTCAACAGCAAAGCTGAAATGCAAAAGTATATCGGCCTGGATATGACCAAAGAGCGTGAAGCCAAGGCCAGGTTCCTTGCAGAAATCGTTCCTCAATGGATCGAACAGGGAAAAGCCAGGGAAGCAAAAAATGTGGTCAAAGCGGTTGTAAAATAATTATTTAATCTCAAAACAATTCAGTAATGTATAGATTCATCATATTAATGACCTTGTTCATTTTTTCAGTTGTTTTGTCACAGGCACAATTTACCATCGACGGACAGGTCGTCCAAAGAGGAGAATACCGCCATGGATTCAGTAAATTATTCAGTGAAAATGATGAACCGGCCGCGTTTATCGGACAGAGGGCCAGATTGCAGGCGGGATACAAACTGGAGGGGCTCAGCATGCAGATCTCCGTACAGGATGTAAGGGTTTGGGGTAATACCACCCAGGCAAAGGCAGCAGATGATTTTCTATCCGTGCATGAAGCATGGGCAGCATATCAGTTCAATGATCATTGGAGCATCAAGGTTGGCCGTCAGGAGCTGAACTTTGACAATGCCCGCTTTTTAGGCAATCTGGACTGGGCTTTACAGGCAAGGGCGCACGATTTTGCTTTGGTCAATTATGAAAAAAACAAGACTAAGATCAGTTTTGGGGGTGGATACAACCAAAACCAGATGTCTAATACAAAAATTGATTATACCGTCTCTAATCAATATCAAAATGCGCAGCTTTTCAGATTGGAACATCAGGTTTCCGGACTGAATTTTTCCATGCTTTTCTGGAATGAAGGGCGTCAGAATACTGCTTTGACCGAAAAACCCTTATTTTACAGGCAAACATTCGGCATACCTGTATTGTCCTATAAAATCAAAAACACGGTGCTTTCCGCGTTCTATTACCACCAGACCGGGAAAAATCCTGTAGGAAAGGAATTGAATGCATTTGATGTGAGTGCCAAAGTGGTGCACAACTACGCTCTGAACACTGAAAAAGGACAAAAACTGGGCCTTGCGGCCGGATTTGAAATGTTGAGCGGTACAGCGAACAATGAGACAGAGAACAGCAGGTCATTTGCACCTTTGTATGGAACCAATCATGCGCATAACGGCTATATGGACCTGTTTTATGTTGGCAATCATGACAATTCTGTCGGGCTGAACGATTTTTACGCAAAAGTGCGTTACGATTTTAACCCAAAACATTTCATCCAGGCAGATTTTCATTGGTTCAATGCTCAGGCAAAAGTATTTGGTTCAGGAAACGAAGAACTGGACCCGCACCTGGGTAAAGAATTGGATTTTAGCGCAGGATATATCCTTTCCCCTGCTTTTTCCCTGCAGGCCGGATACAGTCACTTTTTACCCGGGGATACATTTGAATACCTTCTTGGCGGTTCAAATTTGCATCAAACACAAAACTGGGCTTATCTGATGCTGATCTTCAGACCCAACAACAAAGCTAAATTTATCGGAGTTACATTGTAATGGTATACATGATTTTTTGATGTTGAAGCGCAATGAGGTCACCTGCCGGAAGCAATTTTGCAGGAATGGTGGCCTCAGTTTTTTTGATTTTCACCCTTTTCTGCTTTCTACTCCACAACATTGTTGGTTATAAAATTAATATTACCCGGATTTTATTGATTAAATCCGGGAAAATGTTTAATTTAGCAAGGGATAAAACGGCGTCATATTGATTCGTGTGGCTATATTATGTTGATTAAATTATCCAGAATTATAATGGGAATTCAGCAAACAGCTGTACCACAAAGTTTCACGATGAAGGCACAAAGAGCACGAAGTGAATACATTATATTAGTTTCAAAATAATTTTTAGAGTAAAAAATAAAAACTTCGTGCCTTTCAAATCTGCTTCGTGTTTTCCGTGGAATATTCTAAAAAAATCGCTGTTAAACGGAGTTCGTTGATAATCATTGAATCAAAAACCATTTTTGATCAAACTATTCAAAAATCCACACAACTTAACAAATTGCCTTAAAAACGATTAAAGAAGTGAATTAATTTAAAAAATTCCACTTTATATTCAATGCATTGAATTAAATTAATTAAAATTTTGGCTTATGCGTAATTGTATTAATGATACCCTGATAATGCTCAGTTTGTTCGTCCTGCTTTCAGTTCCGCCTAGAATGGATGCCCAGGTTCCGGCAAAAATGAGCTACCAGGCCGTTATCCGCAACGCAAATAATCAATTGCTGATCAATAAAACTGTTGGTATCCAGGTCAGTATTTTGCATCAGAATGTTGAAGGTGAAGCAGTTTTCAAGGAAATTTATGATCCCTTACCACAGACCAACGCCAACGGGCTGGTCAGCCTGGAGATCGGTTCCGGAGAATCTTTGACCGGATCAATGGGATCAATTGATTGGTCAGATGGTCCCTATTTTCTAAAAACAGAAATAGACCCTGATGGTGGAGACAACTATTCCATTGTCAGCGTGACGCAACTGTTGACTGTTCCTTATGCATTTCATGCAGGTACAGCTGAAAATATCACGGGGCCCTTGTCAGAAACTGATCCGAGCTGGGAAGGAGAAGCCAATCCTGAGGCAGACATTCACAGGATGGGGAATGTGGGTATAGGTACTGCCGAACCAACCCAAAAACTGGATATTGACGGTCAGATACGTATCCGGGGTGGCAATCCGGGAACAGGGAAATTGCTCACCAGTGATGAAACAGGAAATGCAAGCTGGGAACCCGGCATCAAAAAATACAAGATCGGTGATTTTGCTTACGGAGGTATTGTTTTTTGGGTGGATGAGACCGGTGAACATGGGCTAGTTTGCGCCAAAACCGATCAGAGTTCGGGCATCCGGTGGTATGCCGGGACCAGCGGTAGCACACAGGCAAAAGGTGATGGCCCGCTCGCAGGCAAGCTGAATACGGCGATCATTCTGGCAGCACATATTGCAATAGGTGATGACGGCTCAATGTATGCTGCCAGGGTTTGTAATGCATTGAAAATAACGGAAGGCGGGTTTTCCTATGCTGACTGGTATCTGCCGTCCGCTGAAGAGCTCAAAATGATGTACACGAACCGTTTTAAGATCAATGAGACGGCTATTGCACAGGGTGGAACAGCATTTTCACCGAGTTATTACTGGAGCAGCACGGAAAATTACGGGGCACACGCATTTTATGTGAGCATGGGCAGCGGACTTACCGATTCAAGCACCAAATCCATGACTTATTCCGTACGGGCAGTAAAGTCTTTTTAAAGTGAACCATTTTGAAAAGAGAAGCGCAATGGAATGTTTCCTCAACGCTTCTCTTCTCCTAATTACATCATAGAATATAAGACAAGACCTACGGTTTATACACCATGACCCTTTTTGTCAAAGTAATTGTGCCATCAGCCTGCAGGAGTTGTAAAATGTAAATTCCATTTTCCAATTGTTCAAGGTCAGGTTTGAAAGTGTTTTTTTCTCTAAAAACTTCTTTACCATCAAGTCTGAGGATCCTGACAAGAACTTCCTGATTTTCAGGCAGATCAATGTGAAGAATTCCTGAAGTGGGAACCGGAAAAACCCTTACACCCTGACCGTAGTCAGCAAGATTTCTGATGTCCGTTGTGGCTGCATCGATCTCAAAGGATTGCTCCAAAGAACATCCATTCCCATCCGAGACTGTAACACTATATGTTCCCGGTGACAAACCTGAAACTGAACTGCCTGTTGTGCCATTGGACCACAGGATCTCATAGGGTTCTGTTCCTCCCTCAACTGAAATATCGGCGCTTCCATCATTTGCACCCGGCGCAGTTTCGTCCGCGATCTTGATCAAAGCGGTCAAAACTTCCGGCTGCCCAACCACAATATTCTCCAATATCACAAAGCATCCGTTTTGATCGGTAATGGTCACGGCATAGTTTCCCGCTGCAAGGCCATTCAAAACAGGCTGATCATTTGATATCCCATTAGACCATAGATATTCAAAGGTTTCTGTTGTGTCATTTAGTGAAACTGTGATGGATCCGTTGTTTTCCCCAAAGCACTTTACACCTGTAACTCCATAAGTTGCGGTTAGATTGCAACCGCCCTGTGCGATAAAAAATGTTTCAGAGATTTCGCATCCATTTGCATCGGTCAAAGAAACGGTATAGCTTCCCGGACTCAGACCACTGATGGAATTACCCGACTGTCCGTTACTCCATATGATTTCGCCATAAGGTGTCGTGCCTCCGATCGGGTTGACAGTGGCTGAACCATCATTTGCTCCCGCAACACTTTCATTCTGGAAAGTAAGCTGCAAGTCGATTTGTAAGGGTTCAGTCACTGTAAAAGCAGAATCTGCCTGACAACCACTTTCATCTTCTGCCATCAGGTTATAGTTGCCCGGTTGTAGTCCGGTTATGACCTGCTGAGTGGTGTATTCTGTACTTGTATTGTTATCTAAATCAGTTAATGTATAAGTTTTTTGGCCTGTTCCGCCATTTGCACTGAAAGATATGCTTCCATCATCAGCGCCGAAGCAACTGATTTCGGTATCCAAAACAACTGATAAAACAAGGTTTTCAGGAACTGTAATCTGGATGTTTCCCGTCGCTGAACATCCATCAGAATTTGTAACGGTCAGCATATATTGACCGGAAGCAGTGACCTGAATATTTTGTGTTGTTTGCCCGGTGGACCACAGGTATTCTGCCCCGGATTGCTGCGCAGAAATGGTAGCTGAACCAATCCCGTTACAAAAAGCACTTGAACTGACCTGAATTGCTGCCGAAGGACTTTTAGCCGCATCCACAAAATAAAATGCGGTTCCGGAACAACCATTTTCATCCGTCACTGTAACTGAATAATTACCTGGTTGATCAATGATAATTGCCGCAGAAAACTCACCGGTTGACCATTCATAAAATGTGTAATTCTCTATAGTTGTCAGTTCGATCTGCGACCCTTCACAATACTTTTCAGGTCCTGAAATTTCTGGCTGTGGTGCATCAAATTGGTTGTTGATCATCCAGCTGTCTGAGGATTCACAACCTTTGTTGTCTGTTACTGTCAGGCTGTAAGTCCCGGCCTGGACATTGACAAGGTCAGGGCTGGAAGAACCGTTGGACCAGGAATACGAATAAGGTGGCGTGCCGCCTTCGACAAGAGAAAAAATGGATCCCGTTTCACTATCCGGACAAGTCGGATGTTCGATCGATTCTTCGATCACCGTCAGTAAATCGGGTTGTGTAATGTTAACATTGCCGTTGATAGCAGTACCCAACGCATCAGTAACAGTATAACTATGATTTCCTTCTCCAAGGTTGGTTGCCGGATTGGTATTTTCCCCATTGCTCCAGGAATATGTGTATGGCGACTGCCCGCCTGTAACATTCAGGGTGGCCGTTCCATCATTTGCGCCATAGCACGTGATATCCGTTTTGGAAGCAAGGTTGACCACAAGTTGAGGAACTGCGACGGTTAAAATACCATTGATGCTGGTGGAAACGACATCATCTCCGCTGTTGCTTCCTGTGCCGTTGGCAATTACTGAAGCTGCATAAAAGCTGATGACCTGGCCATTTGGACTGGCCGGAGCAGTCCAGTCTACTGTCCATGAAACCGATCCGCCTCCGTTGAAACTGGCAGCAGGATTGTGTTCAAAATATGAACGGCCACCTGAAGAACTGATCGTGGTATTTGGTGAAGGATTGGAAAAAGTACCTGAGTTATTATTGCTGGAGTTCAACGCAACCAGTTGAAAGCCTGTTTTGGAAGGATTTCCATTGTTACTGGTGGTGGTCACATTGATCGTATAGGTTTCTCCGGCAAGTATGTTCTCCGGAATGCCAGTGATGGTTATTTCTCCGGAATACCCACCTCCATTGAGACTGTGGCAGGCAGCACAGGTGGTTTCTCCCGGTGCGCCGGTTCTTCCGTTAGGTGGATTGGAGGAATTGGAATAAAGGAATAAAGTCAGTCCAATCAGGGCAGCTGAGACCAGCAATCCGTGTAATTTTTTCTTCATCTGCAGTAATTTTAGCTTTCGCCGTTTTAAATCGTGATAAAATAGTAAAAATATGGAGGGTTAACACATGAAAGTTTTCAATTGTTTTGGATTTCAAAATAAGAGATTAAAAAAACATTGGAATCTGGTATAATTTAACGTTGACTTGAGATGAAGAGTATCCTGAAAAGGATCAGCAGGAGGATTTTTGAATTTACACAAATAATTTTTGATCGGGATTTGAAAGCCGAACACGGATGAATTGAACGGGATGGTCCTTTTCGGATTTATTGGCATACATAAAAAATGGTCACACGGAAAATCCATGTGACCATATTATTGTGCTTTAAACCTTTGAAATCCGGAGTGTCGGGATCAATCCTTCTTCTCCTCTTCTTTCGGTTCTTTTTCTTCTTTATCATCGTCACGATCAAGAATTTCTTCGATTTTATCCTTGACGCGATCAACCGTTTCCTCAACTTTATCCTCTATGATATCAGCGATGTCAGAAGCTTTTTCTTTCAGATCCTCCAGTTTATCTTCCATGCCTTCCATCTTATCTTCTACTTTGTCCTTCACCACTTCGGCTACTGCTTTCATAGTGATGATGGCATCTTCTGCCTGTTCTTTTCCTTCCTCAATAAGTTCTTCGGCTTTCTCGGCCAGTTTCTGAAGGACGCTCTTTTTTTCTTTTTTCTCAGTCTCTGTTTTTGATTCACTGATCTTTTCAGCAGCTTTTTTCAGTTCATCTTCATTTTGACCGAGTTGTTCATTCCTCTCGCGGATATCCTTTGCAATTTTTTCCTCTACTTCTTTTTTAGCATGTTCAAACTGCTTTTGCTTTTCAGTTCTATCCGCTTCGGATTTGATTTTGGATTCGAGCATCTCCTTGGTTCTCAGCATGTCATCCAGTTTTTCCTGTTTTGATCTCATGCGTTCTTCCACCATTGAAAGCTTCACTTTGCGAATTTCCTGTTCAAGCTGTCCAAAAGAAAAGGAACCTCCCTGATCCGGACTGACCATTTCCTTTTTATCTCTTTCAATGGATTTTTCCATTTTATCTATTGCTTCCAGCAAGCCGTCATAACGTCTTTGCATTCTGCTGATAGGAGATTTTTCTGAGGCTTTGCTGCCGAAACGTTTCTCCTTGACATCTTTGAATACCTTGTCAATCCTGTCCCACAATGCTTTTCTGTGGTCGCGGCTGAACTCAGTTTCCCTGAATTTTTGCTGTACTTCCTTGAGTTCTTCAAAAATCGGATGCAAGCCCAAACCACTTCTGACCTTATCCTCAATGGTATTCAGAATTTCCGTAAAATGAGCAAAGTTCTTGGAAGATTCTTCCTTCAATTCCTTTTCTCCTCGCTTTTTCAGTTCTTTTACCAGTTTGAAAGCTTCATCAGTTTTGACTTTAAGGCTTTCAACATGATTCCTGAACAAGCTTTTTTCCCTGATCTGAACCTGAACCTTCTCCCAAAATCCTTTCAGCTCATCCCAGATCTGATTGTCATATTCTGAAAGCCCTTTAAGCTTTTCCTTGATGTCTTCAAGCTCTGAACTGTACATATCATACAGTTTTTTGGAAAGCACTACGAAATGCCACTCGGTCTTGGCCCTGATGATCAGATCCGGTCTTTCAACGCTCAAACCATCTGGTAAAATATCTTCAGATACCGTCAGCAATTTGTCAAATTTTTTAGTTGAAGGAGGAAATTCCACGTCTTTTCCCTCTCTCCACTCATTGAGCATCAGATTGTAAAAAACCTCTGTCGCATCTTTTTCATCAATCGTGATCGTCCGGACAATATTCTCATTTTCGAGCAATTCTATTGCCACCAGAACCTTCTCATCTTTTTCAGTTTTACCCCAAAGTACAATTTTCGTTTTCATGCTTCCCTGTAATTAATCGCTTGTTACGCTTTAGAATTATGTTATTTAAGTACTAACAGCATAATCCATACCAAAATTCATTCAGGCTGCGAAAATAAGTAAATTAATCTTAAAACAGCCAACTATCGGACGCTTAATCCATAAATTCACATAAACATTACGCAAAGTATGTCCATAGTGCTGCAATGTTGGCTGATTTGTTTAATTAAACTTACCAGGATTTTCATATCCGATTGATTTAAAATAGTTTGAGTATATAAAGAAAATACCTGAAATGACCGGTGAATTAATGATAACGAAATTTTATGCGTTTTTTTTTAAGCCTGAAGATTTTTAATTATTTTTGAACAGGATTTACCTGGCACAGCATGATTTGAGACCAGACATTTGTTGTTAAAATAAGCTGGATGATATGTAATATAGCTGTTCAGTCATCTTTTCAGCTCACCATCCTTCTACGCTTTGGTGCATGGTAAATGCAATTTTTTAACCCTGCAAATAAAAGAAAATGACAGTAAAAACCCTTATCGCATCAATGTTCATGCTGTTTTGGCTGGAAGTCACCGGACAATTCAGCGACGATTTCAATCAGCCTGGCGACTTGTTTCAGACCTCCTGGAAAGGAGACCTGCAGAATTTTAAATTGAATGATTCAGGCCAACTCCAACTCAATGCGCCGGAAGCCGGCAGTTCTTCGGTTTACCATAAAACCAATCTGCCTGACAGCCTGGAATGGAATTTTTATTTCAAAATGGATTTCAGCCCTTCTGCCAATAACAAGCTGAGGATATACCTCCAACTGGACACGGTTGAACCGGCTCTGGCATCCGGTTATTTCATCGAAATCGGAGAAAACGGATCTGAAGACAAGATCAGGTTTTCCCGGATGGTCAACGGCGTATCGCTGACCATTGCGGAAGGGACACCAGGATTGTTCGGCTCCGAGCCGGCAGAGGGCTACATCCGGGTAAAGCGGAATGCTTTTGGGCTGTGGCAGGTCTATTACAAAAAGGTGGAGGACCCTTTTTATGAGCTGGACTTTGAACTTTTTGACTCTACTGTCAAACGATATTTTGACCAGTTTTTTATGATCGAATGTGTATATACCTCAACCAGGAGATCGCACTTTTACTTCGATGACATCTCAGTGAGTGAATCTGTGCCGGATAAAACGCCGCCAGGTCTTTTGGAAGGCAAATTGCTGACAACGACCTCCGTTGAATTGATCTTTGATGAAATACTTGACAAAGCATCCGTTTTGCAGACTGCCACATATGAGGTCAATCCGGGAAAAGTGGCGCCGGTTGCAGTCGGATTCAATCCATTCAGGCCCAACCGGATCACATTGCAGTTTGAAGAAGAGTTTTCAGGAAATACACAATTCGTCCTATTGGTCAACGGGCTTTCTGACCTGTCCGGTAATACGGTCATGAATCCGCTGGAATATGTATTTTATATCAGGGAAAATCCTGAATTCCAGGATATTCTGATCAACGAAGTACTTTTTGATCCTTATCCGGAAGCAGAGGATTTTGTGGAATTGTATAATCATTCGGCCAAAATCATCAATCTGAAAGGATTGATCCTGAAAAATAATAAAAGCAGCTCCTTGCCACAAAAGATTTCAGTGAACTATGACCTTTTCCCGGGAAAATATGTGGCTGTCAGCCCGGATACAAACTCTCTCAGGTTTTTTTATCCCTTGCCGGATTCAGCCCGGGTATTGATCAATACATTGCCTTCTTTCAACAATGACAAAGGTAACGTGAGCCTGTATTTTGAGGAAGGCAACAGGATGGTCCTGATTGACTCCGTGGATTATCATGAGGAAATGCATTTTCCCCTGATTGAGGACAGCGAAGGCGTAAGTCTTGAGCGGATTTTCTGGCATATTCCGGGTTATAATGTCTCGAACTGGCAGTCGGGTTCTGGTATTACAGGAAATGCTACTCCGGGATACCGCAATGCACAGTTCAGGGTCAAAGGTTTGGAAGCAGAAAGCATGTTTTGGCTTGGCGAAGCAGTTTTTTCACCTGATCAGGATGGTTTTTTTGATCAGCTGGTAATTCGTTATGAATTGCCCGAAGATGGCTGGGTCGGAACCCTGGAGGTATTCAGTGTTTCGGGACAACATATCCGTACGCTGGTCAATAACAAACTACTGGGGACCTCCGGAATGGTTACCTGGGATGGCTTGTCCGAAGGTGGTAATATTTTACCGGTAAGCCCTTATGTGATATCAGCAAGGATTTTTCATCCGTCCGGTAAAACGTATCGTAAAAAACTGGTTTGCATGCTTGCGGAAAAATTCTGAACCCGGGACCTGAAATTTGGATTTTTACCAGGTACGGAATATTTTCAAACAGGACATATTGATAAGTTAACTGATTTTTTTTGTCAATCGGAAGTCAATGCGTACATTTATTTTCTGATTTAAATAACCCTGTATGAAAAAGGATCTGGACAAATTGGCGGAACTGGAAAGGGACTTGAACCTTAAGCAATTGCAGATCAAGAGCTTGTTGACCATTACCCAGGCGATCAATGAGAATATTTCAGCTGATTCTTTATACAATATGTACAAATCATTTCTCAGTTGGGAAATGGGCGTGGAAAAAATGCTGCTTTATATCCGTAATGATGATTCCTGGGAGTGCGTTTCGAGGATCTCTGATGAAGATGTGATAGATGAATTGCAAATGGGAGATCTGTTGGAGCAGTATGTCAGGCTGCACACGATCAGGGAAAGCGATCCGGTTGAAATCCAGGTATTTGATATTGTTATACCTGTTTTTCACAAGCAATTGCCACTGGCTTATGCTTTGATAGGAGGCATCAAGGAAAAATATGATCTGTACAACAAGATCCAGTTCATCACCACGATCACCAACATCGTTGCCGTTGCGATTGAAAATAAACGGTTGTTCAAGCGTCAGCTCGAACAGGAGCGTTACGAAAAGGAATATAACCTGGCCAGGGAAGTTCAGCAAATGTTGATCCCGGAATCCCTGCCGAGCACTGAAAAGTATGAACTCGGAAGCATTTACATGCCTCACTCCAATGTCGGGGGTGACTATATCGATTTTATCCAGTTCGATCAGAACAGGTTTGTGCTGTGTATCGCAGATATTTCAGGGAAAGGTATAGCTGCGGCTATTCTGATGGCTAATTTTCAGGCGATCATCCAGAGTCTGATCTATCAATACCGCGATCTGGAAACCTTTATATTTGCCCTGAACGAAACGGTTTACAAGCGCATCACCAAAAGCGATAAATACATTACGTTTTTTATCGCAGAGGTAAATGTAGCTCAGTACACACTGAAATACATCAATGCAGGTCATTTTCCTCCTATCCTGTACAATGCAGGAGAAATGTTCCGTCTGGACAAAGGATGTACGGTGATCGGAGCTTTTGAAAAAATGCCATTTATTGAAGAAGAAACCATACAATTAAAAAAAGAAAGTTTAATTTTGACCTTTACTGACGGTCTGACTGAGCTTCAGAATGAGACGGGAGATTATTTGCAAGACGATGGTCTTGAAGACTTTATTCTTCAAAACAACCATCTTTCCGTCAATCAATTCAATCAAAAGCTGCTGAAGAAAATAGACAGGTTCAGGGGCAATCGGGGATATGCCGATGACATTGCCATCCTGACCTGTAAAATTCATTGAATTGAACTCTTTTTTCAGTTGGCTGGTTAATAAAATGATCAATAACATTATTTGTTTAAAATTATTATTTGGAAATAAATGAATTCCCGCCGCAACGAATATTATACTCCAAGAAGAAAAAACAGGATCATCGCAGGCTTGCTCGCATTTGTACTGGGTATTTTTGGCGTTCATCACTTTTATCTCAATAAACCTGCATCTGGAATTTTTTACATTTTCCTTTTCATTATTACGGTTGGTTTTTTCCCGGTAACGCTTATCCTCGGATTTTTGGAGGCGGTCAATTTCTTTAATATGCCGGAAGAAAAGTTCCAGATGAAATACAATAAGGATGTACCCGGAATTTTCAGTGATCAAATGAGAAAACCCGGCGCTTCCTATGAAAAAAGGAGCAATGGTCACGGATCCGCTCCCAGGTTTAATCCCCGTACTGCCAGGATACCCAAGAAAAACCCTTTCAAATTGAGTGGAAGTTTGAAATACAAGGATTTTGACCTAAAGGGAGCTGTCGAGGATTATGAAAAAGCTTTAAAACTAGTCGAATTTGACCCGGATATTCATTTTGACCTCGCAGCGGTTTACAGCCTGATGGAAAAAAAGGAAAAGGCCTTTCATCATCTGGAACTCGCCGTACAATACGGTTTAAAAGACCCACAGAAGATCAATACCTATGAGGATCTTGCCTTTGTGAGGATACAGGATGAATTCGAAGCTTTCAGGGACAACGGATTTCGCTTGCCTGAAAAGGCAGGAGAAAAGCCGGGATCAACAGAAAATATCCCTGAGGATGATACCTTGCTGGCTCAGTTGAACAAGCTCGCTGAATTGAGAAAAAAAGGATTGATTTCAGAAGAAGAATTTGCCCTGGAGAAAGAGAAACTCAGCGAATTAAGGAGATAAACCGAAATCTATGATAGCGATTCAGCTGATCTCCGACACCATCCAACCCATAACCGGAGAATCTACTATTGAAGAAGCTTCAGGTAAAATGAACCTGTTCCAGGTAAAGCATTTACCAGTGGTGGAACCAGGTTCCTCCAGGTTTTTTGGATTGATCCCGGAGGAGGATATAGCCGGTAAACCAGGAGATCTGCTGATACAGGACCTTCATAAATATTTTCTGATGATCAGTACGGCCCCCGAACAGCATTTGCTGGACATCATTTACCTGCTGAGCCACAATGAAGTAAGTATTTTACCTGTTGTTGCCCACGAAAAATACCTCGGATGTATCCGGAGACAGGATCCTTTCCGCTTGATGGGAAAATCTGCAGCCTTTGAACCCGGTGGAAGTATTGTGGAAATCTGGGTTCAGACAAGAAACTACGCCCTTTCAGAAATCGCCAGAATAGCAGAATCCGAAAATATCAGGATCACCAGTCTCATCATCAGTGACACCGACCCGGTCAATGACAGGATCAGGATCATGGTCAAAATGGACACAGACCAGATTGATCCGGTTCTGGCCTCTTTTGAAAGATTCGGATATGAGATCGCTGCAAGCTTTCCCGAAAATAACGATTATTCGAACCTGCTTCGCGAAAGGTATGAATCGTTAATGCATTACCTGAATGTATAAAGCGAAAACAGCTAAGACGAACTCCCTTTCAATATACAAAAAGGGCCTGTTAAGGATTTTTTTTGCCTGGGCTTTTTTCTTTTCGGCTTGTCTGATGCACGGGCAAGGGTTTCTAACTGTAAAAAACATCGTTATTGAAGGCCAACATTACACCAGGGAACACATCATACTAAAAGAACTGGATTTCAAACCCGGAGACACCCTTTTCCTGGATAATTTATATAAAAGACTGGATTTCAATAGAAAAAGAGTCCTGAGTACCGGATTGTTCAACCAGATCTCGCTCAATGTCACTGAGTGGGATATGGAAAAAAAAGAGGCTGTTGTGGTGATCAAAGGCATTGAAAACTGGTTCTATTATCCGGTACCCATCCTTGAACTCGGCGACAGGAGTGTGAATGAGTGGGTCTATCAGCATGGGGCAGCACTCAACAGGCTCAACCTCGGGGTCAGCTTTATGCATATCAATCTTACGGGGAATGCGGACAAACTGAGGTTGATTTTTCACACCGGTTTTACACAAAAATACGAGCTGGACTACACTTTCCCTTATTTAGACAAAAAACATACGCTTGGTGCCTTTTTCAATACACTCTATGTTACACATAACAACCTTGAGTACATCACACGTGACAATCAACTCGTGTTTACCGGTAAAGATCCGGGCAAAACACATTTAACAAGGTTCAGGATCCGGACAGGATTTCATTACCGTAAAAACCAGAAGATCAGGCACACGATCCTGGCAGAATACCACCATAAAACGATCAGCGATTCGATCGTCGGGCTCAATCCGCATTTCTTTCAACTAAACGAAAAGGAGATAGATCATTTTACATTCATTTACAGAATGTTGTTTAATAATGTGGACTTCAACCTGTATCCGACATCTGGCAATAAATTGTTTTTGGAGATGAGAAAGGAGGGAACCGGCGCAGCAGATGGACTCCATTATTTTCAATTGACAGCCGGATATGAGCAACATTTTAAATACAACGATCATCTGTCCACACAGATCAAATTGAAAGGAAGATATAGCTTGTCAGATGAGCGTGGCATTCCTTATCATTACAGCAAGGCGCTGGGATATTTCGGAGATATCATCACTGGCTATCATCTGTATGTGATCGACGGGCCACACTACGGTTACCTACAGACCACACAAAAATGGAAGCTTTTGAACACCAATTACGATCTGGGTAAATATATGCCTTTGAAAAACTTTAAATTGATGGCTTTCCAGGCATATCTTGGCTTCCACGGTGATGTAGCCTATGTACATCAGCAGGAAGGAAATGGTTTAAATTCCTTCAACAACCGTTTGCTATACGGTTTGGGGCTGAGCCTGGATCTGATCGTTTTTCAGAACTATTTTTTTAGCATCGAGGCCAACATTAACCATCTTGGACAACCCGGAATTTTTCTGGGTGGATCTAATACATTTATGTAATTTATGGGCAAAAAACTGTTGATTTTTGGCTTGTTCATTTTCCTGATTTGGGATGCCGGTTATTCGTTTTTACAGCACTATAACAAGCCTTTAGACGGAGATCTGGCAGCTGGTGTAGTGCCGGCTGAAGATGTAGGTTCTATATTGAAAAGTCCTTTGGGAACTGAAGTTTTTACAAAAAATGAGATGTATCCTAACCCCAACAGATTTTTCAGTCATTGGAGTTTGTATGCATATTTTAATAACGTTCCTTTTTTTCTCCAACACTTTACAGATCCGGTAAATGCAGCTTATTTATCTGCCGGCCTGATAAAGATCATGGTTCAGTTGGGCTTAATATTGATGTTGGTATTATATGTTACAGCTAAATTTTGGAGCCTGGAATCATTGATAGCAGCTGCTGTTTTGTCAACATTATTCCAGACAAATGGTTATCAAAGCGCTATGGGAATCATAGACCCTGCAATCACTTATGTATTTTTTTATGCACTTCCCGCCTTGCTTCTGATGGCATATTTTTATCCGATTTATCACAAGTTATTATATGATAAAGCATTGTCTTTATCACCGTATTTCAAACCATTTTGGATTTTTTTGGCGTTGGTCTGTTCACTGAGTGGGCCGTTGAATTCCGGAATTGCACTGATTGTTTCACTGCTTGTTTTCACCAACCATTTCCAACAGAGTTTTAAAAATCAAAATATTACCCTTTGCTGGCAGGATACGAAAAGACTCATCCGGAAAATACCTCATGACTATTATTTCTATTTACTTCCTGTCAGTCTGTTTTCGATATACTCTTTATATCTCGGAACTTTTACCACTTCATACGCGGATAATGATTTGTCCCTTATAAGTTTGTACAGAAAATTACCTGCAGGAATACTTAATGCCTTTACCAAAATGCTTGGGTATCCGATTTTAATTCTGATATTGATATTTAATTTTTATCTGATCAAACGTTTTGGAAATGGAAAATTGAAGAGCAAATTGCTGGCTCTCTACAAATGGACTGTGATTTTTACAGTCGTTTATATCATTTTACTTCCTTTGGGAGGGTATAGGGATTACAGACCTTTTTTATTGAGATATGATACATTAATACCCGTGACATTAATGCTGATTTTCCTGTTTGCTAGATCCTTTTTGTACCTGGCAAAAGTTTTACCCCGGGAAAAATTGTTGTGGTATCTACCAGTAATAATTGTTGTTTTGGTCAATTTTGCAGTAATTGATGAGCCTGTTTTTGGTGCAAATAAATGTGAAAGGGTTGCAATAGACCAATTGAAGCATTCCGATGAAAAATTGGTAAAACTAGAAAATGATTGCACCGTTTTGTCATGGTCCATTATGGAAGATCCAAACGGTTCAGCTATCAAAACAAGATTACTGAAGAAATGGAATATTCTGGAGGAAGACAAATTGTTTTACCAGGTGAAAAAATAGAGCTATAATCTTTTTAAGTAGAAGACCATTTTAACCTAAAAATAAATATATGAGTGAAAATGACATTTCAAAAATTGCTTTTGAAGCTGCTTTAAATGTGCACAAAACGCTGGGGCCGGGTCTTTTGGAAAGTGCTTATGAAGAGTGTTTATTTTATGAACTGACAAAAAAAAGGACTTCAAGTTGAAAAACAGAAAGTTCTACCGCTGATATATGATGACATAAAGCTTGATGCAGGTTATAGAGTTGATCTGTTTGTTGAAAACAAATTTGTCATAGAAATTAAATCTGTGGATGCCCTGAATGATATTCACATGGCTCAGATTTTAACTTATTTGAAGCTTTCAAATTGTAAGTTGGGGTTATTGATTAACTTTAATGTTACATTATTAAAAAAAGGAGTAAAAAGGGTCATTCAAGGGAAATTGTAGTGTTTACAGAAGATAAATACATTTAACCACAAGGGGCACTAAGGGCCACAAAGTGGGGAAAGTAAGCCTCGTGTCCCTTGTGAATTCTTTGTGTGCTTAGTGGTAAAATGTATTCAACCACAAGGCACACTAAGTTCCGCATAGGGG
>CAZQKR010000012.1:49131-110782 GCA_964594045.1 uncultured Saprospiraceae bacterium
GAATTCTTTGAGTGCTTAGTGGTAAAATGTATTCAACCACAAGGCACACTAAGTTCCGCATAGGGGGGAAAGTATGCTTAGTGTCCCTTGTGAATTCTTTGAGTGCTTAGTGGTAAAATGTATTCAACCACAAGGCACACTAAGTTGCACAAAGTGGGGAAAGTAAGCCTCGTGTCCCTTGTGAATTCTTTTTGTGCTCGGTGGTAAAATGATTTTCAATTCACTATTGCCAGCTATTTCTAATCTGTATTATTCGATCAGGACATATCTACCTGACAGTCACGATGAATCTCTGTTGAATAGTGCACTAAATGATAATTTAACCGTATATTTGGTATCCCAAATCGTCAAACATTGCAGTTGATTTTTCCAACTTCAGCAAATTATATTACTTATCCAAAACTTTTAAAGACAGCAAAACAATTAAATCACCATGAATTTAAGTCAAAAAACGGATCTTCTGAGTCATTTAAAACCCGGACTCCATCATAAAGATTTTCTCCTCACGTGGGAGAAAAGTCAGGATGATCTGTTGGCAATAATGGAGATAGCGGATATTTTAAAAGAAATGCGTAAGCAAAATATCTCTTCTAGGGTATATGATTCCGGTCTGGCAGTTTCCGTTTTCCGGGACAATTCCACCAGGACACGGTTTTCTTTTGCCTCAGCTGCCAACCTGCTGGGCCTGGCCGTTCAGGATATGGATGAGCAAAAATCCCAGATCGCCCACGGTGAAACCGTCAGGGAAACAGCCAACATGATCTCTTTTTTGACTGATTTTATCGGGATCCGGGACGACATTTTCCTTGGCGAAGGCAATAAATACATGCGGGAAGTCTCAGCGGCGCTGGATGAAGGTTTTGAAACCGGGGTATTACCTGTCAGGCCGGGAATTGTCAATCTGCAATGCGATCAGGACCATCCGACCCAATCGTTGTCAGATTTGCTGCATCTCCGACACGAGTTTGGTTCGCTGGAAGCATTAAATGGCAAAAAAATCGTGATGAGCTGGGCATATTCTCCCAGTTATGGCAAACCCATGTCGGTTCCCCAGGGGATCATTGCCCTGATGACACGTTTTGGCATGCAGGTGGAACTCGCATATCCTGAAGGATACTCACTCATTCCTGAAATTGTTGAAACAGCAAATGCTTTTGCCTCACAAAGTGGCGGTTCACTGCACATCAGCCATTCCATGGAGGAAGCCATGGTGGATGCAGACATCGTTTATCCCAAGAGTTGGGCACCGTACCATATCATGGTCCAACGAACTGAATTGCTCAAAAACAAGGACTCAAAAGGATTGGCAGAACTGGAAAAGCAGGCGCTGGAAAACAATGCACGGTTTAAGAACTGGGAATACACGGCTGAAATTGAGCAACTTACAAAAAACAAAAATGCGCTTTACATGCATTGCCTGCCGGCTGATATTTCAGATGTTTCCTGCAAAAACGGTGAGGTGGCGGCTGATGTCTTTGAAAAATTCCGCTTGAAAACCTACCATGAAGCAGGGTTTAAACCTTATATCATCGCAGCCATGATGTTTGCATATAAATTCGGAGATCCTGCCGAAGTCTTAAAGAGTATGATTGAAAAAGGCTCAAAACGCGTTCGTTTTTAAGAATCTGCCTGGAATCAGGTTTAAAACACCGCTTTGTACCACTATCTGGCCGTCTTTGATCACGATCTCAGGCGAACCGGTGGTTTTGAATCCTTCGTAAATATTCTGATCTCCCGCTGAATGGTGGGTTTGTGCAGAAATACGGCTATCTCTATTCCTGTTCCAGACCACGATATCGGCATCAGCGCCTTCAGCAATCATGCCTTTCCGGGGATAAAACCCCATGATTTTGGCAGCATTGGCAGAGATCAGTGCTACAAACTCATTGAGCGTAATTTTACCGGTCAAAACACCATAGGTATACAACAAAGCCATTCTGTGTTCTACGCCCCCTGCTCCATTGGGTATAAGGGTAAAATCATGCAAACCCGTTTTTTTTTGTTCCAGCGTAAATGGACAATGATCCGTTCCGATGGTTTGTATTACACCGGATCTCAATGCTTCCCACAATGCTTCCCGGTCTTCTTTTTTCCTGAGCGGCGGGCTCATCACATATTTGCACACTTCTTCAAAAGGGCCATTATATAAAGAATCATCCAGTAAAAGATATTGCGGACAGGTTTCAGCATAGATCTTCAACCCTCTGGCCCGTGCCTTTTTTATATGTTCGAGGGATTTTTTGGAAGAAACATGTACAATATAAATGGTACAATCAGTCTGACGTGCCATTTCGATCGCTTTCCTGACAGCTTCTGCTTCCATGTCTCCGGGTCTGGAAACAGGGTGAAACAGCGGTGAGGTTTTATTTTCAAAGATCAGTTTTTTGCGGTTCTGATCAATTTCATCTCCGGTCTCACAATGCAACAATACCACCCCGCCTGCTTTGGCAACGGCCTTCATGACTTGCAAAATCTCAGGGTCATCCAAACCGATACTATCCTTGTATGCCATATATACCTTGAAAGTCCTTAGACCGGTCTCACTGACCATCCTGGAGATCTCTTCAGGTATGCAGGTCCTCCACACAACCGGGCTGACATGAAAGGAATAATCGCACAAGCAGTTGTCGGCCTCTTTCAGGCGAAGTTGGGTAGCTTCCTGCAGCGTCTGGTTTTTTTCAGGAGTGACGAAGTCAACAATTGTGGTGGTTCCTCCATACAATGCAGCAACAGTGCCAGAATAAAAATCATCCGCAGAATACACGGAACCCGTTTTCAGGTGCATGTGTACATGCGGATCGATGCCTCCGGGAAAAACAAGACAACCGGAGGCGTCAATGGTCTGAACCATTGCATGATCACTTACCAGGTCTTTTCCTATACGGGATATTTTGCCATTCCGGCAAAGTATATCTGCCTCAAAAATGCTTTCAGCATTGACGATCGTGCCGTTGATGATATGGAGGTCCATTAAATGTTTTTTGATGGTTCAAGTTCCTTGACAAAAAGTCCTTCCGTGTTCATGGAGAATCCCATTCTGATCAGATACTTGTTGTAGGCTTTGGAACAGCCTTTTGCTACCACTCTGTTAAATCCGTTTTTCACCAGATATTTTCCGATCCTGTGGTAAACGTACTTACCGTTTTTGTAATCCCGGTATTCAGGGATCACATAATCCAGATCAACCCGAAGGGTCCTGTCATCGTCTTTTTCAGCAAGAAAGACACCGGCTACAGCCATATTGCGCAGTACAAAAAACTTGATGGAGTGTGCCTGAGAGGAGAAATCAAATCCAGGGAAAAAACTCAGTATTTCATTTTGATGAAAATCCAGGAATTTTTGCAGATATACGCTTTCACCTTTGATCTCGAGGATATCGAAAAGCTGTTTTTTGCCATAGATGCGTCTGAGATAAAAAATATCCACCAAAACGATGAAGCTATTCAGCAAAAACACCGGATAAGCACCGAACAGCAAGCCATAAGTGGCAAATATGCCGGCTCCGGCCAGGTTGATCCATCTGAATTTGACGATGGAGTTCATCGTCATCGAAAGGGCGATCAAGCCGGAAGCCACATATCCGATCCACTGTAGTATGTTAATGTCCATTTAAATTTTCATTTTTTTAATATATTGATTTATAGTCTTTTAGCCTTTTAGCCCGGGATGTATGATAGTCGTCAAAACTTTGATCTCAATACCAATTTAGCTATCTTTTTTCTCAATGTATCTTCTTATTGCCAACAGACTAAAAAACTATACAGCTACCTATCAAATTAATTTCACTTTTTCAATCTATCCCACAACCGATTGGCTTGTTCACGTGTATAATCCAGTATTTCCTGTTCGTTTGCTTTCACAATTTGTCTGTCTTTCAATACCAGTTCACCATTCGAGATCAGGTGTAAAACATGCCTGGCATCCAAACCAAAAATAAAGTGTCCTAAAAAATTCTCCTGATTGATCTCTGTAGGTGAATCATAGTCCAACACCACCAGATTGTTGTCTCCGTCACCCGAAAATCCATTATTATTCAAATATTGATGTGCATTCCTGAATCTTGTATAAGCTGCCTGATAATCCATCTGATCATGCGTCTGCCCGGCAAAGAAAGCTGATTTTGCACTCCTGAGCATATCGCTGTGCATGCCATCGGTTCCAAGCATGATACGATCTCCCAAACCGTGCGAACTGAAATACCCAACCTTGTTGTTCAGGTTGGAATCCATGTTTTGGACTACCCATGCAGGTGAGTTCTCTATGATTTTCCTTTCTTCCGAATCCAGATGCAGACAGTGTACCAAAACGGTTTTAGCTGATGCCAATACGCCGGCTTCTGCCAGTCGGTGGACTACTCTTTTGCCTTGATTTTCAATGCATTGTATCTGATCTGCCTTGTCTTCCGCTACGTGGATATGGATACCTGAACCGGTTTGCTGCATCAGCTCAACCGCTTTTCGAAGCGTGTCATTGCCAACGGTAAAAGATGCATGCAGTCCGATCAGTCCCTGGTAATCCCGAAGAAAATTTTCTGTTTCACGCAGGCCGGCTTCTGCATTCTCAGGTCCGTATCTGTCCGTGATCTCATAGCATAGCAGGTGGCTGATACCTATTCTGTCAAATGCCCCTGCGATGATCTCCAGGGAACCTTCCACCAAATTCGGCGAAGCATGATGATCAATCACGAAACTGGTACCTGCTTTTGCACAGGCAATGGCTGTGGCCAAAGCGCTGGCCTCTATCATTTCCCGGTCAAGTGCCTGGTCGAGTTTCCACCAGATGTATTTCAGCACTTCAACAAAATTTGTCGGCGCAACAGTCGGAGCAGGCATTCCCCTTGCCAGTGCTGAATAGACATGGTGGTGGCCGACTACAAAGGATTTGGTAACGAGTTTGTCCGTACAGTCAATGATTTGATCGTCCGGGCGAATCTCCGGCTGCCGGGGAAACTTAAAAAACTCCGTTTCCCCTGTATTACCAGGATGTGTTTTAATGGTACATCGGGTGAAAACCAGCGTTTCGGGATCGATATAAGTGGCGTTTTTCAGTATGATGGCCATATCCAGTGCATTGATTATTCAGGTAAAAGTACATAAAAACGGGAATAAATCAAGTTTTGTATTGCGAAACCAATTGCCGGTTAAAAGAACAGAAAGGTTAATAATGATCCGTTGCCAACAGATAAACACGCTCAAAAATAGAAACATTACAAAATTTCATTGGTGATCAACAATATTGATAAAGATCCGAATTTTAACTATTTTTATCCTTGTATTGAAAGAATGAAGAAATGTTTGAACAAAACAATAAATACTGGTTTTTGATTGGATTTTACCTGTTTTCTTTGCATACTGTATGGACTCAAAGTTTTCCTGTCGGTACCCGGCAGGTCAACTTTACAGATGCTGACAGGGAAAGAAACATACCTACCCGATTATTTTATCCAGGGAAAAATACGGGAAATGAAGCTGAATTCGCTGAAGGAAGTTTCCCGCTGATCGTTTTGGGGCATGGATTTGCCATGAATTATCAGGCGTACTTGAATTTTGCGGATTCATTGGTTCCGAAAGGTTTCATTCTCGCAATACCTGTCACAGAGACAGGCCCTTTTCCATTTCCGGATCATGAAGCTTTTGGTGGAGACCTGAAGTTCCTGAATGCGCATATCAAAACACAGGGAAATGTTTCAGCTTCGTTTTTTTATGGTCATGTCAGGGAAAAGAGTGTCATCATGGGTCATTCGATGGGTGGCGGAGCTTCTGTTCTCGCAGCAGCAGGAAATGATCAGCTGACCTCTTTGGTCCTGTTCGCTCCGGCAGAAACCAATCCGTCTGCCATTGAAGCTGCAGATTCGGTTTTTGCACCTGCATTGTTTTTTTCCGGTGAAAATGACGGTGTGACCAGACCGGAAGAAATGCACTTACCCATTTTCAATCAACTGGGTACCGAATGTAAGTATTTCATCAATATTTTCGGAGGCGGACATTGTTATTTTGCCAATACCAGCCTGGCTTGTGATTTCGGAGAAGGGGTGAGCGATCCACAGCCTACAATCTCGCGTTCAAAGCAACAGGAAATCGTTTTTGAATTGCTGATCCCATGGCTGAATTTCCAACTGAAAGAACTGGAGGAAGCTTATTCAGAATTCATGAATCTTATGGTTGAAAATGAAGATTTCGGTTTTTCCGGACATTGCGAACCTTTGCAATTCATTACTCCGGAAAGCAGGGAACAGGGCATCTTCCCCAATCCTACCGAAGGAAAGTTCAGATTGCGTTTACCGGATTTTTGGATACAGGATGAAATCAACATGGAGATCCTGGATATTTATGGCAGGATCGTTTTAAAGGGATCCATTAGCAACAGGACGGTTGACCAGGATATCAGCAGGCTGGACAGAGGTATTTATATTTTTAACATCCATGACGGACTCAACAGTTTCACTCAAAAGATACTGCTGAACAATTAGCCGGTAAATGATCAAAGAAATAGATAAAAAAAACTATAGAATGTGATATGAAAAAAACCTGGCCGGAATATGATCCAATGGTTCAACACTGGTTGTTGAGCAGGGAAATAGTATATCTCAATCACGGTTCTTTTGGAGCAACACCCGTTAAAATCCTGGAAAAGCAATCGGAATACCGTGACAGAATGGAACTGGAACCTGTTGATTTTTTTGTGAATCAATGGCCTGTTTTAATGGATCAGTCCAAAAGAAAGTTGTCGGAATTTGTCCATGCCGAGCCAGACGATATGGTTTTTGTACAGAACTCGACCACTGCGGTGAACCAGATACTCACGGGTTTTCCTTTCAAGTCCGGGGATGAATGGTTGGTCAGTTCGCATGCCTATGGGGCATGCATGGAAGCGATGAAGCATTATTGCTCGAGGAATGGTATAGTGCTGAAAACAGCGATGATACCTTTTCCGGTTGAAAATGATGATCAGATCCTGGATGCGATCGGAAAGGAGATCACGGAACATACCCGGCTGGCCTTGATCGATCATGTCAGTTCGGCTACGGGAATGATATTTCCTGTGGAAAAAATAATTGAAATGCTTCGGATCAAAGGCATTATGACGCTTGTGGACGGAGCACATGCTCCCGGAATGCTGGCTTTGGACCTGGCAAAGCTGGACCCGGACTTTTATGTGGCCAATTGCCACAAATGGATCTGTGCGCCCAAAGGAAGCGCTTTTATGTATGTAAAAACAGACTGGAAAGAATTGATCAAGCCATTGATAATCAGCCATTTCAATGACACCGATCTGGGTGGGAACGCCCATTGGGGCAATCAGTTCATGTGGGACGGAACCCATGATTTCAGCTCTTATCTCTGTGTTGGGGATACGTTGGAATATTTGGAAGGATTACATGAGGACGGCTGGTCCGGGATCAGGAAGGCCAATCATGAACTGGTCTGGCAGGCAGGGAAATTTATTGCTGAACGATTGGGTTTTGATCTGCCTTTGGAGGAAAAGTATATTGGAAGTCTACTGACATTACCGATGCCGGATGGAGAAGAAGGTTTTCCGAAATTCAATGAAACGCCACCGTTGAAAAAACTTTTGTATGATAAATACCGTATCCAGGTTCCGGTTTTTATGTTCCCCAAAGCGCCCAGGCAATGGTTGCGTATATCGGCACAGCTTTACAACAACATGGAGCAGTATGAATACCTTGCGGAGTGTCTGAAACATGAACTGAAATAAAAACAAAAAAGTCCCGGTTGCGGGACTTTTTTATTTTTACTCAAGATTGATAATTAAATGTTGAATATCTGTTAATTACAGGAATGGTGCAATGACCAGTGCCACAACAGACATCAATTTCAGTAAGATATTCAATGATGGACCTGATGTATCCTTGAACGGATCACCGACTGTGTCGCCAACTACAGTTGCTTTATGTGGATCTGAACCTTTGTAATATGTTTTGCCGTTGATCTCAACACCGGATTCAAACATTTTTTTCGCATTATCCCATGCGCCACCGGCATTGGACTGGAAGATGGCCATCAGCACACCTGTTGCGGTTACACCAGCCAGCAATCCACCAAGCATTTCAGCACCACCGAGGAAACCAATCGCAACAGGGGTACCTACTGCCAGCAAGCCGGGAAGGATCATTTCCCTGATAGAAGCTGTAGTTGAAATTTCAACACACTTGCTATACTCAGCTTTACCATCTGCAGCATCAAATACTTTCTGATCTTCAGCGGACCATTCATGATGGTCAATACCTTCATTTTTCCTCATCAGGGCAAGAGCAGCCTTAAGTTCAGGGATATCGGCAAATTGCCTTCTTACTTCCTGTATCATGTCCATAGCAGCTCTTCCGACTGCGTTCATTGCGAGTGAAGAGAACAGGAAAGGCAGCATGGCGCCGATAAACAGACCACCCATTACCATTGGTTGCGAAACATCAATTGCATCAATACCAACTGTTGTCATATATGCAGCGAATAAAGCCAGTGCAGTCAAGGCAGCTGAGCCTATTGCGAATCCTTTTCCGATGGCGGCTGTGGTATTACCTACTGCATCCAGCTTGTCTGTCCTTTGTCTGACTTCTTTTGGAAGGTCTGCCATTTCAGCAATTCCCCCTGCATTGTCTGAGATCGGTCCGTAAGCATCCACTGCCAGTTGAACACCTGTATTGGAAAGCATACCTACCGCAGCAATGGCGATACCATATAAACCTGCGAAATAGTGAGATCCAATAATGGCTGCAGCCAATACAAGAATAGGAATTGCAGTGGATTGCATACCTACACCTAAGCCGGCTATTATATTGGTAGCCGAACCTGTGAGAGATTGTTTAACGATGGATCTTACCGGTTTTGTACCTGTGCCGGTGTAAAACTCGGTGATCAGGCCGATCAGTAACCCGGCAACAAGTCCGATGATCACTGCAAAGAAAACGCCATTTGCCGTATAGGTGATTCCATTAAAATCCCATGATCCTGGCAACATCCACTGCACGATAAAGTAGGTTGCGATCAACATCAGTGCTGAAGAAAGGAATTCACCGTTATTAAGTGCTTTTTGAGGGTTTCCGCCTTCAGAAACACGTACAAAGAAAGTCCCCAAAATGGATGTGAGAATGCCGACACCAGCCAATACCAGAGGTAAAAGTACGGCATTAAGTCCATTGAAATCATTTGTGTTTTCAAAGCCAACCAGCCCGATATAGGTTGCACCCAAAACCATGGTACCTACGATGGCACCCACATAGGATTCAAAAAGGTCTGCACCCATTCCGGCAACGTCACCCACATTATCACCCACATTATCCGCTATGGTTGCTGGATTTAACGGGTGGTCTTCAGGAATACCTGCTTCCACCTTCCCTACCAGGTCAGCTCCGACGTCTGCTGCTTTGGTGTAAATTCCACCTCCGACCCTGGCAAAGAGTGCGATGGATGAAGCTCCGAAAGAGAAACCGGTCACAACGGTAATAACCTTGTTGATGTCCCAGTCCATATTGGTATAAATTGCGAAAAGTCCTCCTAATCCAAGAACACCAAGACCGACAACGCCCAGACCCATCACAGATCCGCCGGCGAAAGCAACTTCCAGCGCTTTGCCCAGACTTTTCCTCGCTGCATTGGTCGTTCTGATGTTCGCTTTTGTTGCCACTGTCATGCCGATAAATCCTGCCAGTGCTGAACATAGGGCGCCGATGATAAAAGACAGGGCAACCAGCGGGTGAGAACCTTCAGTAGTTCCACTGATACCCAACAAAATAGCCACAGCAATAACAAATATTGACAGCAATTTGTATTCAGCTCTCAGGAAAGCCATTGCCCCTTTGGCAATATTTGCACCGATCTGTTGCATCCGCTCATTGCCCGGGTCCTGTTTTGTAACCCAGCTGGATTTCCAGAATGTAAACAACAATCCCAGCAACCCAAAAACGGGAATTAAGTAAATTAATGTTTGTACCATGATTTGTTTTGTTCTATTGGTTAATTAATTGAATCTGAGTTCAGATCCTGTTTTCAAAAAACAAGCTGCTAAAATAGAAAAAAAATATTTGATTTTTAAATTTATCGCATTAACAGTTTATTTGAATTACACAATATTTTAAATATTTGGAATCAATGTAATTTGGTAGTCTTGTCTGTACATTCATTGAATTCGGAAGATCATTTGGGTAAACCAAGCCAAAAACGGGAATTCCGGTATTTTATTTCGAAATACAACATTATCAAATAGGTCGTAAGTTGCAACAATTTCCTTTAATTTGTCTTTCGGATCAGGTATTAACAGAAATGTGCCAGGATCTCTATAATATCTGTGGTGGATATGTTTACAGGGTTGTACTGCTCATATAAAATCTATAATGTTGCTTATATCTGTTCTTGTTGCTAAATCGTTATTCCCTCAGTAACTTTGTTCTTTTATTCAATCGGATCATCAAAAAAAAGAAATTATTTAGAGGCAAGGGCATATAAAAGCTTTTAACCGAAAATAATATTACTGTAGCCTCAGGCTTTCCTTTTTCATTGTTGATCAAAGTATTGAAACAGCTATGAAGATGATCTTTCCCGTATTTTCAAATTTTGTCGATCAGATGGTTAGAAAAAAATAATGAACAGGATTCAAATAATGAAGTGGTTAAAAATTATGTTGATTGCTGAAAATGACCGACCGTTCCAGAAAGGTGAAAATTTGGTGAATATTCAAGGGAGGTAACACGAAGTGGTGGGTCAACCAAAAAGTCAAGGCGAAGCACTTTTTGGGTTGGGTACCGGAATGTACGGGACTTGAAAACGCTGAAGCACCTGGTTGAAAATGCTGACAAGCTTGCCTTACAAGTGCTGACATACAAAGTATCGTCAGTATCAAAGATGCCGACAAGCATGCTTCGTCAGTATTCGTCAGTGATTTGCTTGCAAGCATGAAGATACATTTTAAACAACTTCAATGGTATAGAAATAGATTTAATGATGTTGCTCCATTATTTGGTATTATACCTTCATTCATTTTCTTCAAACTGACAGATGATATAGCGCTCGGTATGAACAACTGCAATAAAAAAATAAATGATTACGCAACCTTTAAATGATATTAATGAGTATAGTCAGTTGTTAAATATTTGTTCAACTAAAAAGCACGATAATGAAGAAACACATTTTAGGATTGATGATGATCGGATTTCTGGCAATGTATTCCTGCAACACCGAAACGGATGTTGTAACAGAAGAAAATGTTGCTGATTTGATTCTTGAAACAAGGGGGCTGACAAACGATTGCTTTGAATTTGTTTTTCCTGTAACATTCCAAATGAGGGATGGCAGTGAATTGATTGTTACTTCCCAGGAAGAATTGGAAGCACTGAAAGGTGAAAATCATGGGAATTTGAAACTGGTTTTCCCTGTCAATATTATCAATTCAGCAGGCGAACCCGTTGTAGTAGAAGACCACGAACAAATGCGACAAATACTCGAAGACTGTGGTTTTGTAAAACAAGGTGGAAATGGCGGGAAACATGGTAATGGCGGAAATCACGGAAAAGGCGGGAAAGGTGGTAAAATGGGTCCTAATGGCTGGGCTTATCACAATATTCCCAAATGCTTTGAAGTGGTATTTCCTGTCACGGTAATCTTTCCGGATGAAACAACATTGGAAGTTGCTGATAAAACAGCCTTGCAGAATGCCTGGAAAGCCTGGAAAGAAGCAAATCCGGGAACAAAAGGAGGTCCCGTTTTTGAGTTTCCTATACAGGTGATCAAAGACGGGGAAACTGATCCAATCACGATCAATTCAAAAGAAGAGTTAATTGCATTGCGAAAGAGTTGTTAAAAAAATTCATTTTTGAGGGCAGGAAAGGATTTTCCTGCTCTTTATTATTTTTGATCGTAGCTTTTGAAGGGAGATATTCATATTAATTTACTGATCGAACAGATAAAATGTTCGAGCGAAGCTGCGGAATACAAGCTGTTCAGTCTGTATTTCCCTTATGTCAAATCCATTTGTAACCGATACGCTTCCAGCGACCAGGAAGCTCAGGAAATGGTCAATGATACTTTCCTTAAAGTATTCCGGAATATTGATAAATATGACCCGGAATATGATTTTAAACCCTGGTTAAGAAAGGTATGTATCAATTGTTGTTTGTCGTATAACAAAAAACAGTTCGTTCATTTTACATCGCTGGAACCTGAAATGGTCAATCAATATTTTCAGGACGATCAGGATCATTTGACAGATCATTTTCATCCTGATGAATGTTTTTCCCTGTTGAGGGAATTGTCGCCACAATACAGGACTATATTTAACCTTTACGTTTTTGAGGAGATGAAACACCATGAAATTGCCCAGGAGCTGAATATTTCGGTTGGGACTTCCAAATCCAATCTCAACCGTGCCAAAGCCAAACTGATTGAGATCATGAGAATAAGGAAACCTGAAATTTTCAAACAGAAAATCGCTTTGAATGGATAATTTTTTACGCGAATTCAGAGATAAGGTCGAACAGGTGGGTATACCTGATGCTCAGCCTTCGGATTGGGAATCGTTCAAGGATTTCCGGGAAGGTAAAGGGGTCAGAAAGAACCCGGTGTTGAGTAAAAAAATACCCAAAAAATTGATTGCAGGTATTGCCGCTGCAATGATGATCGGTATATCATTATGGGCATATTTTACTTCTCCTCACATATCAGGGAGAAAAGATATTGCTGTTGAGGCAACAGAAAATAAGGGGTCAACAACGACAACAGGTCAGAAAATGTCCGGCTCCGGATCTTCAGAAGAAGCAAAGTCAGCAGAAGATCTTTTTGATATGGGACAGATGGAACCGGGATCTGTTGAGATCAACGAAACTAAAACTTTGGCAGAAAGTGTGTCCGATCCAATGTTTCAAAGAGATATTCATAAAGAATCAGGAAGAAAAGTTATTGGAAGAGAAGGAAATACACCTGCAAAAACTGAAAAGAGATCCGATGTTGAAGTTGCCAAACCGGATTGGAAGACAGAACAAGATTTACAAATTGAGCTCGCGTCCGGCTGGAAGAATTCAGGCGCTCTGCCAGAGGTACAGGATATTAAGCAAAGTATGGAAAATCAGCCTGAATGGGTTGAAAACGGATCTTACGGGAAGGTTTGGATCGACCGTTTACCCGGGTCCGGATTAAGTTTATTTCATCACCGGCAGAATATTGCGCTGAGTAATGCCTTCTCAGTGTTGGCCAATAGCTCAGCGGCTTCGGTTCAACCCAGGATACGTGCAGGGGGATCAGTTCATTTTATTGTACCGATAGAGGACCGGATTGGCGCGACCTTCCACTCGGGTTATCGGATTTTCGCTGATTATGCGATCTCCGGGAGATTCAGAGTTGGCTTTAACTGGTCCAAATCAGCTTATACCCGGACGATACCGGATAAAAAATTGTATCCGAGCCTGGAAGAGATCAATCCGCGGAGTACGGATGAACAATTGGAAGAATTGACCGTTGATGCCAGTTTGACCAAAGCGGGAGTTTTTGTGAGTTATGATTTATTGCGGTTTGGAGGGTTGAAAAACAATATTGGCCTGGGCATTCAAAGAGATCTTTCTGCAAAATTTGAATTCAAAATGCAGGTACGGGATAAAATGGGCGCACAGCACATCCAACATCAAAAGAAAAACATCATTCCAAGATCAAGGTATTTCATCAGTCCGCAGTATCAGGTGAGTTATACGATTGGAGATCAGGTCAATTTATTTGCTGATGCCCAATATGATATATCATTGGCACCCGGCAGGGAAAGATATCTGAGTTTTGATGTTGGTGCTGCCTATATCTTTTAAAACACCCGGCTTTTCTGACCGGGTGTTTTCATGAATATTTTTTCGGTCATGCCAAATTATATTTGGCTGTTTTCAGGTGTTTTTTATCTCAATGCTGTTTTGGAACTGTTTTGCTCCAGCAGTGCAGAGATCTGTGCCTGTTGTTGCTGAACGATCTTTTTCAGTTCGGCGATCTCTGTTTGTTGAGAGGTGATCATGACCTGTTGTTCCTGAATTGCTTTAACAATCGGCATGATGAAATCGGTATACCTCAATGAATACACTTCACTGGAATTTTTTGGAATATCAATGCCTGGAAAGTCAAATCCAATTTCCATTGCCACCTGTTCAACTTCCTGAGCGATGAAACCGGTAAATTTTCTGTTTTTTATTTCATCATGATTGATTTTCATAAAAAGTGTATCCGGTGTACCCCATATTTGATGCAGTACTTCAGGGTTTTGGTAATAGGTGACTGGTCTAAGTTTATTGATGAAAGCTAATCCCTGAACATTTTCTCTGACATTGGATTTCATTCTATCATCAGAATAAGCAGATATGCCCGAAACCTGTGCCCTGATCTCACTGACAGCCGTATTTCCCAGCAATACCTGGTTATCACCCGTGCATTGCCCATCCTGTACATTGTAACCCAGGACACTGACATTATTTCGATCTGTACTGATATTTATTGATGCCCCTAAAAAAGTACAGTTACTGTGGTTTCCATTAATGGCAGAATTGCTGCCTAAAGCTGTATTTGATAGGCCGCTTATATTGCCGAAAAGTGATTGATCCCCAACTGCTGTATTATTATTTCCATTTGTATTATTATAAAGTGTGTTCATTCCAACAGCTGTATTACTGCTGCCGGCAGAATTTGAAAATAGGGCATCATGGCCAATAGCTGTATTGTCTAATCCGGTGTTATTTGCCGCGGTTGTTGATCCTCGCAGTGACTGGAATCCTACAGAAGTATTGGTATTTTCCCATTCAGAGGCTAAATCGTTCGCATATCGCTGAGAATATGCACCGACAGCAACGCCATAATGTCCTGCTACACTGGAATATAATGCATCCTGTCCTGATGCAGTATTGCTGTATCCATTTGTGTTAAAGCTCAATGCATTCAGACCAATTGCTGTATTGTGTGAACCAGTACTGCTATAACGAAGTGCATTTACTCCAACAGCTGTATTGCTTGATCCGGTAGTGTTTCCTAAAAGTGCCGACATTCCGATTGCTGTATTGTCTGTTCCAGTGGTGTTGTAAGCAAGAGAACTTACTCCTATTGCAGTGTTGTTGGATCCTTCCGTGTTAGTGTAAAGTGTCTCTAATCCGAATGCGGCGTTATTAGATCCGGATGTATTTGAAAAGAGTGTACTTGCACCTGTTGCAGTATTATTATTACCTCCCTGATTATTAAACATTGATTGGTCTCCGATAGCCGTATTCCATTTTCCTGTATTCTCTGACGGCGTGTTGCTGCCTTTTAAAGCTTCGGCACCAATTGCAGTATTGAAATTTTCAATTGAAGTTTCTGTATTATTGGCAAAACTCATTGCATTATATCCTATTGCAGTGCTTCTGCTTCCAGCCTTATTGGAAAGAAGAGCCTGATACCCATAAGCAGTATTTGAAGTACCGGTTGTATTATCCATTGCTGCATGAAATCCTGTGACAGTGTTGTAATTTCCGGTTGTACTATAATACAGTGCTCCTGTTCCGATAGCTATGTTATTATAGCCGGTTGTATTTGAAAATAAAGCGTCATAACCAAATGCTTCATTGGAAGTTCCGGTTGTATTTGAATACAAAGCATTTACACCGACAGCGGTATTACCATAGGAAGTAGAATTTGAGTATAAAGATTTAGTTCCCAATGCTGTATTCCCATAACCTGTTGTATTTTTATATAATGACTGATACCCCGATGCTGTATTGGAATGACCATTTTCATTCGAATACAGTGATTCTGCGCCAAAAGATGCATTAAAATTTCCATTTTTATTGCTGAACATAGCTTTATCACCAAAGGCGCAATTCCATTTACCGGTATTCTGAGCAGGACTGGTACTTCCCCTGAGGGCTTCACTCCCTACAGCCGTATTGTTCGCATCTTCCACTGTTGAAGTACTATCAGCGTACAGCATGGTCCTGTACCCCACAGCTGTATTCCTGTTCTTTGCATTATTGGAT
Organism: uncultured Saprospiraceae bacterium; assembly: GCA_964594045.1. Lineage (GTDB taxonomy): Bacteria > Bacteroidota > Bacteroidia > Chitinophagales > Saprospiraceae > UBA2365. The sequence continues at coordinate 65,108 of CAZQKR010000012.1, forward strand.
GAAAGCGAGCCCTGTCCAATAGCTGTATTGAAACTACCTGTTTTGTTAAATTTCAAGGAACTCTTGCCAAAAGCTGAATTGCTGTTGCCGATGGTATTACTATACATTGACTGATCTCCGGTTGCGGTATTCATATTTCCCCCTGAATTAAGAAATAAAGATTGGGCTCCTAATGCGATATTGTATTTTCCTGTATTATTCAGGGGCAATTCACTTCCTTTAAGGGCTTCTGAACCAATGGCTATATTGTAGGTATTCGATGAAATATCAGAACTGTCAGCATAGTACATCGCCTGATAACCTATCGCAACATTATGGTGTTTTGCTTTGTTCAAATAGAGCGCCTGGTAGCCACTGGCTGTGTTCATTGACCCGGAGGTATTTGAATAGGATGATCCGGAACCGGATGCTGTATTGTTATTTCCATCATCATTCTTATAGAGACTCTCATAACCCATTGCAGTATTGTTAAAGCCATTGGTGTTGGAGAACAATGATTCCATTCCCAATCCAGCATTGAAATCACCTCCTTTATTATTGAACAAGGATTTCGATCCGATAGCAGTATTCCATGCACCTGTGTTGTTTGCAGGATCCGTGCTACCTCTCAATGCTTCACTTCCCAAAGCGGTGTTATACGTATCAACCAGAGCAGATGTGCTGTCTGAATAAAACATTGCATTAAATCCAACTGCCGTGTTATAGTTTTTGGCTTTGTTAAAGTTTAGGGAACCAACCCCAACTGAGGTATTATAACTTCCAGTTTTTAATTGTCTCATTGACCCCGCCCCGTATGATGAATTCTGATTTCCTGAACTATTGTCAAACATAGATTGATCACCCACAGCCGTATTCTTGCTTCCACATGAGTTTTGAAACAATGCCATGTCACCTATTGCTACATTTCTGGTTCCGGTGTTATTAGTTATGATATCACTGCCACGTAACGCAGAATTTCCAACCGCTGTATTCCAGGAATTCATTGAGACAGATGTGCTATCCATAAATGCCATGGCATTATTACCTATAGCAGTATTCCTGCTTCTGGCTTTATTGAACATTAATGATTGATACCCATATGCAGTATTCTGTGAACCAGTTGTATTGAGGTTTGCAGACTGCCCTCCACAGGCGGTATTATAGTAACCAGAAGTGTTGCTAAGCATGGATTCATGACCAATTGCTGTGTTATTGTATCCTGAAATATTTGAATACAAAGCAGAAAAACCAACAGCCGTATTGGAATTCCCGGAAGTGTTCAAAAACAAAGAGACAATTCCAAGAGAGGTATTATTTACACCTGAAACATTAGAATACAGGGAATTAACTCCCAAAGCCGTATTAGAATTCCCCGATTCATTTTTGTACATGGAACCATAGCCAATTGCGGTATTTTCGATACCATCCATATTCATAGCAAGTGAGCCCATTCCCACAGCCGTATTAGAATTCCCCGATTCATTTGTGCTCATGGAATTATAGCCAATTGCAGTATTTTCGTAACCATCCAAATTCATAGCAAGTGAGTTCATGCCCACAGCTGTATTAAAATTTCCGGATCTGTTATTCATCATGGATGATTCCCCAACTGCAGTGTTGCTTTTACCTGTATTGTTGGCCGGATTGGTGCTGCCTCTCAATGCCAGAGCTCCGACGGCTGTATTGTAGGTGAAAGTTCCCGATGAAGTACTGTCCGCATAATACATGGCATTGAAACCGACCGCAGTATTTCTTGTATTATTTTTATTGAAATACAATGAACCATTTCCTATTGCTGTATTGGAGGAACCGGTATTATTGAAAAATAATGCCTGTCTTCCTATTCCTGTATTATTGCTGCCGGTTGTATTGTTTCTTAGCGATCCTTGCCCCACGGCGATATTATAGTTACCTGCAGTATTCATATTGAGTGCAACATTCCCGACTGCAGTATTGGAGATACCCGTCGTATTGGAATATAATGCGATGCCACCAATGCCGGTATTCATATAACCGGTCGTATTTTTTTTCAGTGCATTGTTGCCTAAAGCTGTATTGAAAGCACCTGTTGTATTAAATTGTAAGGTACTGTCTCCCAGTGCAGTATTTGAAATTCCCGTGATTTGGTTATTTTCCAGGGATTTTAATCCGATTCCCATACTATGGCTGGGATTTAGGAACTCAATTCCGGACTCCCCAGATAAATTATTGACCATTCTGATATTTTCATAACCACCTATTCCAAACCTGATGATGTCATCATCCGGGCTGGATTCTACCCGGATCCTGGTATCATTATCTGCATCTGCCAGTACTGCAGGTGGCATGGACAGGTTGATCCAGGAGGACCCGGTAAAATACCAGAAACTGCTCGTTGTGATATCATAGACCAATAGACCGGATGCCGGAGCGACAATTGCAATTCTTTCAGCAGAAGTCATGCGTGGTATCAGTACCCCTTTAGTAGTACTTTTTACATCGAGCATTGCGCTGGCGTCGGGAATTGAATTATCAATATTAATACCTACATTTCCCTGGGACTTTAAGAAAGTTTGAATTAGGAGAATGATAAAAAGAATGCTAAAAAATCTCATTTTTTTTTGTTTAAATATTAAGAATTTTATTAGAACTACTGTGTTTAAAGATCTTCATCAGCAGTATTCAGTTTTACCATGTAAACTGTTGTATTACAACCCATGCATAGTTAACAGGTCCAACCTGCATTACCATTTCACAAAAACTTCCATTAGCCTCAACCCGGTACCTTATCGAACCTGCATTCAGAGGTGAAGGTGGATTTGGATCATATCCAACTTTCACTGAACCGTTGACATCAAGTTTTGATGCAGGATTTGACGTCCCTATCCCCACATTGCCATTATCTCCCTTGATTACAAGCTTGTCACTACCTTCTTTTTTAAAATGCACATCTCCGTTATTCCTGATGGCCAGACGGTCATCTCCATGTTTTTTGAGCAAAATGTCTCCAAATCCTGAATCATTTTTATCCGCTTCTATGACCAGGTTGTTCGTGAGTTTTTCAATATGAAAACTGCCTCTGGCTGTGTGATCAATTGCAAAGATCAATCCTTGCGTGAGATTCTCTGATGCCTGGTTCATGTCCAGTTTGACATCAGTGGCATCTCCTGTTATGGTGAGCCTGCTGTCCGGCAAAGCAGTTCCGATTCCTACATTTCCGACAGGTCCGATGATAGAAAGCCTTTCATCACCGTGACGTTTGAACTGTATGTCTCCATTACTTCTGATGGCCAGACGGTCATCTCCATGTTTTTTGAGCAAAATGTCTCCAAATCCTGAATCATTTTTATCCGCTTCTATGACCAGGTTGTTCGTGAGTTTTTCAATATGAAAACTGCCTCTGGCTGTGTGATCAATTGCAAAGATCAATCCTTGCGTGAGATTCTCTGATGCCTGGTTCATGTCCAGTTTGACATCAGTGGCATCTCCTGTTATGGTGAGCCTGCTGTCCGGCAAAGCAGTTCCGATTCCTACATTTCCGACAGGTCCGATGATAGAAAGCCTTTCATCACCGTGACGTTTGAACTGTATGTCTCCATTACTTCTGATGGCCAGACGGTCATCTCCATGTTTTTTGAGCAAAATGTCTCCAAATCCTGAATCATTTTTATCCGCTTCTATGACCAGGTTGTTCGTGAGTTTTTCAATATGAAAACTGCCTTTTTCAACGTGATCCACAGCAAGGATCAGACCCTGTGTGGGATTTGGTGATGCCTGGTTCATGTCCAGTTTGACATTAGTTTCATCCCCGTGAATAGTGAGCTTTGTATCAGGAGTTGAAGTTCCGATTCCAATGTTACCCGGATTATTATTAAACATATCTGACCCACTGATCGTCCAGTCCTCATCCTGTCCGGCAACTATCTTTATCCAGGTCGTACCGTTGAAAAAATTAAAACAATTTTCCGAATTGTTATAGATCATCAGTCCGGAAGCAGGATTTGCGATCGCATTGCGTTCAGCATTGGTCATTCGCGGAATGAGAATACCTTTAGTCGTACTTTTAACATCGAGCATAGCGCTGGGATCAGGCATGGAGTTATCATTGCTGATACCAATATTAGACTGTGGGAAGATTTTTGATGGAAAATTCAAGATTATCAAAATTAAAGCAAGTTGATAGCAAAGTGATTTCATGATCTTATATTTAATGTTTTAAAAGAAAAACTTCAATCATTTATAAATTATCAAGGAGCGGATCGGCAAGGGTGATAAAAATTTTCAACAAAGGGTTACATGTAAAAACGAATATTTCTGACTCCTTTTTGATTGGGCCAGTAAAATCATCCTTTTCAAAGCAGCATACAAACGAACTTAATGCAATCAGATACAAAAATATACCAAAATAATTTAAAAAGTCAAAACAGAAATTGACTTTGTGAAGTAAATCTCCGTAAATGATCCTGAGTAATACCCATATAACTATGCTGAAAATCAAAGAAAAGTATTGAGCCGATGTTTGTATGGGATTTATAATATTCTGAAATGAAAAAACAACTGCTTTTTGAGCAGGTGTTAATGAATTGGGTAATCTCAGTTCCTTAATATAATGTTATTTAGATTGACAGAATATTTATCTGGAATCGGATTTATGGGCAGTCAGTTCCATCAATGCAGAGATCTGCGCCTGCTGTTGCTGAACGATCTTTTTCAGTTCATCGATCTCGGATTGTTGCTCCTTGACTGCTTCGACGAGGACTGCGGTCATTTCAGCATAATTCACACCCTTATAACCGTCCATTTCATTGGTAAATACCAATTCAGGTAATACTTGCTCCATTTCCTGTGCTATAAAACCCATTTTCACACCATACTCCGGATTGGATTTCCATTTAAATGTGACACCTCTCAATTGCATCACTTTGTCAAGACCGCCTTCTATGGTTTGGATGCTTTCTTTCAGGCGAACATCAGAAGTGGCAGTCGTAAGGGTGCCATCCAACATTCTGTTTACCGGTCCGTGGTAAGCGCCAGAACCAATACTTCTAATTCTTGCATTACCATTCACATCCAGTGTTTGAGTCGGGTCGATGGTGTTGACCCCCAACTTACCTCCTTTCACAGAGACGCTCCCGCCCTGGTATAAATAAAGGTGTCCGGCAGCCACATTGATGCCAACGGCGCCTACATAACTCGTATTGTTGTAGAATTCAATTTCAGATACATCTGTAGATTGGACCCTCATTTTTGCTGATCCGGAAGTGTTTTGAAGATGAATTAATTGTGACGGACTTTCGGTTCCAATTCCAACATTTCCATTTTTCAGGATTGTAAGCGCATTGTTTTTGTCACTTGAACTGGTGCCGTTGCCAATTACAAACAACCGATCCGTTATTGTTATACCTGATGGATTTGCAGGTGTATAATCCGAATTCCAATGTCCGATCACGGTTTCATACCCAGAGGGAGCTGTCGTGTAATATCCCATTGCTGTCGAAGAACCTCCGGAAGCAGTTGTTCCAGTTCCCATTGCTATCGAAGAACCTCCGGAAGCAGTTGTACTATTTCCCATAGCTGTTGAAGAACTTCCTGAAGCAGTTGTTCCATTTCCCATAGCTGTTGAAGAACTTCCTGAAGCCTGAGAACCAAATCCCATTGCTGTTGATCTGTTGCCGGAAGCAATTGTTCCACTTCCCATTGCCGTTGAGGATTCTTGCGAAGCAATTGTTCCACTTCCCATTGCTGTAGAATAAAGTCCTGAAGCAGTTGTACCACTTCCCATTGCTGTTGAATTACCACCCAAAGCAGTTGTACCATTTCCTATTGCTATTGAAGCACTTCCTTTTGCAACGGTGTTATGACCCATGGCAACAGAATAATTTCCAATACTGTCTTTATCCCATTGAAAACCTTCGATATCTCCAGCCCTGAAAGCTGCTTTGTCCGGGTACCACATCATCCTGGTACCTGCACCGGTGGTAGGCGGTTCACCGGGAATTGCTGCATATGAACCAACAAAAAGTACGTTACCTCCGCTGATTCCGATTCCCCTGGTGTGCAGCAACGCATTGGTATTGGGTGTGGTGCCGATGCCCACATTGCCGGTACTGGTTATTCTCATTCTTTCAGTGTTGTTGGTTCCAAGGGCAAGATAATTATTGGAACGGTTGAATATCGTTCTGTCCGCTCCGGAAAGATGGATATTACCTGCGACTTCCAGTTTTTCGTTGGGAGAAATCGTTCCGATTCCGACATTTCCGGTATTGGTTATCCTGATCCTTTCAGTATTATTTGTACCTAAGGCCAGGTAATTATTGCTGCGGTTGAAAATGGTCCGATCAGCTCCTGAAAGATGAATATTTCCGTTGACCTCCAGTTTTTCGTTAGGCGTTTCAGTTCCGATACCGGTATTTCCGTTCTTCAGAATTGTCATAGCATTACTTCGAACGTTACTTGCTGTTCCATTACCTACGACAAAAAGCCGGTCTGCAGGATTCCAGAATAATACATCCAATGGCGTATAATCTGAATTCCAACGTCCTATTACTGTTTCATTTGCTGAAGGTGCCGTTGTAGATTCTCCCATTGATACAGCATATCTGCCTGTTGCAGAAGTGGCAATTCCCATTGCTGTTGCATAACCACCTGAAGCGGTTGTGTTATATCCAAGTGCAGTAGAATAGGCTCCACTTGCCTGGGAATTATTACCCATTGCAACTGAATAATCACCCATATTGTCTTTATCCCAATGAGTACCTGATACATGACCTGCCCTGAAAGCAGCCTTATCGGGATACCACATCATGCGGGTACCTGATCCGGTAGCAGGAGGTAAACCGGCCGGAGTTTTATATTGTCCGCTAAATAAAATATTCCCTCCACTTGTTCCGGTACCATTTGTATGCAGCAAGGCATTTGTATTGGGGATGGTTCCAATACCGGTATTTCCATTTTTAAGAATGGTCAGTGCGTTGCTGCGGGCTTCGCTTCCCGTACCATTTCCTACTACAAAAAGACGGTCGGCAGGCATCCAGTTTGCCGGACTGAACCCAGCATATTCTTCGTTATAGCGACCGATCACGGTTTCCCATGCTGAAGGTGCTGTGATGGATTCGCCCATCGCCGTTGAACAAAATCCTGATGCGGTAGCAAATGCTCCGATTGACGTTGAATACTCATTTAAAGCCTTGGCATAGTAGCCCATTGCCGTTGATGAACCTCCCAGAGCATTTGCTTGATTTCCCAATGCGGTTGATCCCTGACCTGAAGCGATTGTTAAAAAACCCAATGCTGTGGAAGCACCTCCCGAAGCATTAGAATATTCTCCTGTTGCAAATGAATATTCTCCTTTTGCTTTTGTACCATAACCCATGGCTACAGACCAACGTCCTATACTGTCTTTGTCCCATTGTAAGCCATCTACATCTCCCGCTCTGAAGGCCGCTTTATCCGGATACCACATCATCCTTGTTCCGGCTCCGGATGCAGGCACATCTCCCGGCGGGCTATATTTTAAGGCGCCTTCAAACAGCACATTACCTTCACCTGTGCCTGAACCGGAAGTATGCAAAAGCGCTGACGGCGCGCTAATCCCGATCCCGACATTGCCGGAATTGGTATTATAAATATGATTTCCAGATAATGTCCACAGTTCATCCACCTTTGAGGTGATCTTTATCCAACTGGTGCCATCAAAAAAATTGAATGCATTTTCAACTGTATTGAAAATCATCAATCCCGAAGCCGGGCTGTTGATTTCATCTCTTTCGCTGGTGGTTATTCGGGGTATCAGTAATCCTTTGTTTGAACTTTTTACATCCAGCATTGCACTGGAATGCGGAGAGGAACCATCATTGTTGATCCCGATATTTCCCTGGGTGAAGATTTTCGTTGGAAAACTAATGATGAAGAAAGTCAAAACAATAAGACAGCAAAGTGATTTCATGATCTTATGTTTAAAGTGTGTTTGAAAAAAACATCAATAATCAGCAGTTATCAACGAGCGGTTTGTTACGGGTGATAAAAATTTCCAGAACTTGTTTTTCTATACCAAATAATAATGGAGACTTTTTAGCAGCGTTTTATGGACAATGAAGAAATCATCGGTAGCGAAAAGAAAATGCAACAAATAATCCTAATGTATTGTATTGCAAAAATATACTAAAATAATTTAAAAAGTCAAAACAAAAATTGACTTTTTGGAGGATATCTCTGTAAATGATCATCACGAATGACTTTTCATCTTACTGAAAAGCATAAAAAAGTGTTGGTTTGAGGTTTTTGTTGGATTTGTAAAAGCCTGAAAAAAAAACACCTGCCTTTTGAGCAAGTGTTTTTTGGAACGGTGTACGCTAAGACTTTAAAAATCAATAAGTAAAGGTTTGACTCATATTTTATCTGGAAGCGGTTTTGTTGGCATTCAGTTCCAGCAGTGCAGAGATCTGCGCCTGTTGTTGCTGAACGATCTTTTTCAGTTCATCGATCTCGGTTTGTTGTTCCTGAATGGCTTTTACCAGAACCGGTGTCAGTTTATCATAGCTCATACCCCAAAGTTCAGTTTTTTCATTTTCCGGTTTGGAAACTACTTCCGGGAGGACCGGGAAGACTTCTTGGGCGGCAAAGCCAATTCCGTATTTTCCTGTTTCTCTGATCAAAATCAGATCACCTGCCGTTTCTGAGTCGTGTTGGAAATAGCTGACAGGCTTTAATTTCAAAATTTCTTTCAGTCCATAGGAGATAGGTTGCATATTAGTTTTGAGCCGTTCATCCGAATAGGTTGTCCATTCTGTGGCCCTGGCTTTTCCAATGCCATCAGATGCATTGTTTGGTAAATGAAGTGCAAAAGATGGTTCGGTAATGGTTTGAAGCCCTATACGTCCGTTTTTCAATATCGTCAAGGCATTGCTTCTTGTTTCATTTGCCAGGCCATTGCCTATTACAAAAAGGCGATCGTTCCAATTCCAACCATTTTGAGCAACAGGTGTATAATTTGTGTTATACCTTCCAATTACAGTTTCATGCCCGGATACGGCAGTTGTGTAATAACCCATGGAAGTGGAAATATCACCTGAGGCAATGGTATTGTCACCCATTGCTGTGGATGCATATCCGGATGCAAGTGTGTTATACCCCATGGCAGTGGAACGATCCTGAGAAGCAGTGGTTGAAAATCCCATGGCAGTGGAACGTTTTCCTGAAGCGGTGGTTTGATAACCCATGGCGGTGGATTCATCTTCAGAAGCGGTTGTGCTAAATCCCATAGCAATGGAATTTGTTCCGGAAGCTGTTGTATAATATCCCAAGGCCGTAGAATGCATCCCTGAAGCTGTTGTTTCATGCCCCATTGCAGTGGATATTTCTCCTGAAGCAAATGTTGATCTTCCCATCGCGGTGGATAAACTTCCGGAAGCAGTGGTAAAGTATCCCAATGCAGTGGAAACCATACCTGTGGCTTTTGTTGAATAACCTGTGGATGCAGAATACTCTGTTGAAGCTATTGTACGATAACCCATTGCGGTGGAATAGTCTCCGGAAGCGATGGTTGAAAATCCGGATGCAAAGGAAAAATTGCCAATGTTTTCAATATTCCATTGATTTGACTGGACATGACCCGCTCTGAATGCTGCCTTGTCCGGATACCACATCATTCGGGTACCTTCCCATGAGGCCGGTGGGTAACCCGGATCCGCAGATTTATAATCTCCCTGGAACAGTACGTTTCCTTTACCCTGTTCCTTTCCGATAATGTGAAGCATTGCATCAGGATAGTTTGTTCCGATGCCGACATTGCCTGTTCTGCCTATAAACCCTGCCGGATCTGCGTCCCCGGTCCAGGTCGGATCCGATTCCACAATTCCTCCTGCAATCTGATCAGCTGTTTTTGAATGAAGGGCATATGGAACGGAAAGCAATTGAGAGCGTCCCAGATTGACATATCCGGCTCCGGCATCTATTTCTGTCTGCAAAAAATACTCACCTGAAGCCCAGCCTATAGCAGTCATGCTACCAGACACAGTTTTTCCCCGGCCGACCTCAATATGAACAAGGCCCAATTCACTGGTAACTACATCATGTGTTTCCAGATATTTTTCAACTGAATTATCATAAATGCCGACTCTCATGGTCAATGACTTGTTTTTCATCAGCTGACCGCTGTCATCTCTTAGTACTGCCTGATATTTGAATGCCTGAGGAACCTGGGCAATAGTATGTATGGAAACCAGAATTAAAATTACAGCCTGAAACGGCCTGATCGTTTTTATATAAGATATTTGAGTGTTCATCCTGTTTATTTTTAATGAATGATTTTTTGTTATTTTATTTTTACGACCCGGAACTGCATGTTGATGGTGCTTCCGGCTTGCATTACATGAAGCAGGTAGGTTGCTGGAGGATATCGGTTCAATTGGAGGGCATGGATCCCGGAATTTAATTCGTGAGTTTCCAGGATCCGTCCGTAATTATCCAGAATGGACACAATGAAGTTGCTGCTGTAGGTCAGCGGTATTTCAACCATCAGCAGATCTGTCAGCGGATTTGGAAAGACACGAAGATCCGTCAGATCATATACATGCTCATCAGACGTGACCATGACAAAGGGCTGATGGAATCCTTGTGTCAGCAGCATTCCGCCCGCAGTATAACTTTCTGTGGACAGTTCACCTAAAGTATATTCCAGGCTGATGTTCCCTGTCCGGGCATAAGACCCGTTTGATGCAATGACATCATTTTGGAGGCTTTGGCCAAAGGAAAAATGATGAAGGCAAAATGCCCCAAGAAAAACAAGAAAAGTTGTTTTGCAAATCATATATGATGTTTTATCATTTTTATTGAGCTGTTTTTCAATCATTACCTGAAAACCTGGTCTTCTACAATGTTGACCGCTTTCAATATAATGGCTATCTGAGTTTGCTGTCTCTCAACCAGCACCTTTAATTGCTCAATTTCAAGCTGTTGGGATTCTATAATCTGCTGCTGCTCCTGCATCGCTTTCACCAGTACTGGTGTCAGTTTATCGTAGCTCATACCCCAAAGTTCTTTAAGTTCATTTTCAGGTTTGGATACCACCTCCGGGATGATCTGATAAACTTCCTGAGCGGCAAAACCGATGCCGTTTGCTCCGGTTTCTTTGATCAAGATCCTGTCATCTGCCGATTCAGAGTCATGTTGAAAATAGCTGACAGGCTTTAAGCTCATAATCTCTTTCAGGCCATAGGAGATGGGCTGCATATAGGATTTGAGTCGTTCATCCGAATAGGTGGTCCAGGCATTTGCTCTGGCTTTACCGATGCCATCATCTGCGCTGTTAGGAAGGTGAAATGCAAAAACAGGTTCAGTTACTGATTGCAGCCCCAATCGTCCGCTTTTCAGTAATGTCAATGCATTGCTTCTGCTGCCAGAGCCATTTCCAACTACAAATAGCCTGTCATCCGGATGCCAGATAGGACTAGTTGGTGTATAATCAGTATTCAAAGACCCTATTACAGTTTCATATCCTGATTTTGCAATTAAAGCGTATCCAATTGCGGTGGAATTCCATCCTGAAGCTATTGCACCATTTCCCATTGCAATAGAGTGTACTCCTGAGGCAGTTTGAGAATCTCCTATTGCTGTTGAATAATCACCTGAAGCAGTTGAGTTTATACCTAATGCTATTGAATGATCACCTGAAGCAGTGGTATTATTTCCCAATGAAGTTGAATTACTTCCTGAAGCAGTTGTATTAAAACCCATTGCTATTGAGTAAAGTCCTTTTGCTTTAGTGTTAAAGCCTATTGCGAATGAATAATCACCAATACTGTCCTTTAACCACTGAAAACCTGTTACACGGCCAGCTCTGAAAGCCGCCTTGTCAGGGTACCACATCATGCGGGTTCCGGAAAAAGATGCCGGAGGATTACCAGGATCAGTGGATTTAAATTCACCCTCATGTAACACATTACCTCCTCCGGTAGCTGTTCCGTGTGTATGAAGCAAAGCAGAAGGAGTTGAAGTACCCATTCCGGTATTTCCATTTTTTAGAACAGTAATAGCATTACTTCTTGAACTGTTTCCGGTTCCATTTCCAATGACAAACAGGCGGTCAGCGGCATCCCAATCATCTGATGAAATCGGTGCATAAGTAGCATTCCAACGTCCTATCACAATTTCATATCCTGAAGGTGCAGAAGTGGAAGACCCCATTGCAGTTGAATAATCTCCTTTTGCTGTAGTGTTTTGACCCATTGCGACCGAATGATAACCTATGCTGTCTTTATTCCACTGCAAACCAGTCACGTGTCCAACCCTGAACGCTGCTTTGTCCGGATACCACATCATACGGGTTCCGGCGCCGGAGGCAGGTGGCTCGCCGGGATTGGTGGCTTTGTATTCACCTGAAAGCAATACGTTACCTCCTCCAGTAGCTGTTCCGTTTGTGTGAAGCAAAGCAGAAGGAGTTGAAGTACCTATTCCTGTATTTCCATTTTTCAAAACAGTAATAGCATTGCTTCGGGAACCGCTTCCGGTGCCATTTCCAACGACAAACAAGCGGTCATCTACATCCCAGCCTTTTGTTGAATTAGGTGTATAAATTGTATTCCAACGTCCAATCACAGTCTCGATCCCTGATAGTGCGGTTGTGTTTGAACCTATTGCTAATGAATAATATCCTGAAGCAATTGTAGAAGACCCGATTGCTGTTGAATAATCCCCGGAAGCTATTGTTTCCCTTCCAAATGCAGTTGAACTAGATCCAGAAGCAATTGACTCTCTGCCTATTGCCAATGAATAGTCTGCTTTTGCTTTAGTGTTATTTCCCATAGCTATCGAATAAAAACCTATACTATCCCTGTTCCACTGCAAGCCAGTTACATATCCTGCTCTGAAAGCTGCCTTGTCCGGATACCACATCATGCGGGTTCCGGCGCCGGAGGCAGGTGGCTCGCCGGGATTTGTAGCTTTGTATTCTCCGGTATGCAATACATTGCCTCCTCCGGTACCTGTTCCGTGCGTATGAAGTAAAGCGGAAGGTACAGAAGTGCCAATTCCTGTATTTCCGTTTTTAAGGACAGTTAGAGCATTACTTTTTGAACCGCTGCCGGTACCATTTCCAATGACAAAAAGCCGGTCATTTGCATTCCATGATGTGGTTGAATTCGGAGTATAGTCTGTGTTCCAGCTGCCAACGACCATTTCCCAGGGTGATTTGGAAGTTGTACTGCCACCCAGAGCAACGGAAAGAAAAGCAGCAGCATTCGTGCCACCTCCCATGGCAACAGAATAGTCTCCTTTCGCGATTGTGTTCAGGCCTGTGGCAACAGAAAAAAGTCCTGTGCTATCCTTATTCCATTGTTTTCCATCAACATATCCAACCCTGAATGCCGCCTTATCGGGATACCACATCAACCGGGTTCCCTCACCAGTGATCGGTGGATCGCCCGGATTTGTGGTTTTGTATTCTCCTGAAAGCAATACATTACCTCCTCCTGTGGCCGTTCCGCGGGTGTGAAGTAAGGCGGTAGGTGTCGAGGTGCCAATTCCCGTATTTCCGTTTTTTAAAACAGTCAGGGCATTGCTTCGGGCTTCACTGCTTAAACCATTACCAATCACAAACAGACGGTCAGATGGACTCCATCCTTCAGTGGAGATCGGAGTATAATCAGTGTTCCAGGATCCGAGTGTCGTTTCATATCCGGATAGTGCAGATGAATTATGTCCCATGGTCGTGGAATAATCACCGGAAGCAGTAGTTTGCCAGCCTATCGCGGTGGAAGTTTCACCTGAGGCAGTAGTTTGCCAGCCCAACGCGGTGGCCCTGGTTCCTGAAGCTGTTGAGGTATAACCCAGGGAAGTTGAATAGTCCCCGAGAGCGCTTGTTGTGTACCCCATGCTCAGGGAATTTGCTCCTTTTGCATTTGTTGATCTTCCAATAGAAATGGAATAATCTCCATTGGCCACGGCATTATATCCCATGGAAGTGGAAGCAGCACCTTTGGCCCTGGTACTGAAACCGGTGGCTGTTGAATAATGTCCTATGCTATCCTTATCCCAGGATAAGTCGGTTACACGACCAACCCTGAACGCTGCCTTATCAGGATACCACATCAAACGGGTTCCGCTACCGGATGTTGGCGGATCTCCGGGAGTATCCTTACATGTACCCCTGAACAGCACATTTCCACCACCCGCTGCAGTGCCGTGGGCATGAAGCAAAGCAGTTGGATTTGAAGTGCCTATCCCGACATTGCCCGCATTTGTATTTGAAATATGATCTCCGGATCTTGTCCAAAGATCGTCTGTTGAGGCGGTGATCTTTATCCAGGAAGTGCCGTTAAAAAAATTGAATGCATTTTCGTCGATGTTATAGATCATGAGCCCGTTCGCAGGGCTGCCTATCGCATCCCTGTCTATTGTTTTCATTCTTGGTATCAGGATCCCTTTTTCTGGGCTTTTTACATCGAGCATGGCACTGGGATCCGGAGAGGAGTTATCATTGTTTATCCCAATATTTCCCTGGGGGAAGATTTCAGACGGGAAATTTAAAATGAACAGAATAGAAGCAAAAAGATAGTATAGTGGTTTCATGATACAATATTTTTATTGATGATGAATATGAAATTCAACGGTTATCAACGAGCAGATCGGTTTGTGAATCAAAAGTTTTCAGGACACCCATTTAATCATTTTACAAATAAAAAAAACGGGCATTGCAGCAACGTTTGTTGAAATATGTTGAAATCAACAGAATTAATTATAGAATTGAAATGCACGTAATACTTTGTATTACAAAAATATACCAAAATTTTTTAAAAAGTCAAAACACAAATTCACTTTTTGAAGAAAATCGATCAAAAAGTGGTTTATAAAGATGTTTTACGCACACAGGAAACCAAATTTCTGGTGAAAGTTATTTTGATGTTGGGAGACAATAAAAAAACACCTGCTTTTTGAGCAAGTGTTTTTTAGAACGGAATTTCCTCAGTTTTCCAAAATCAATGCGTCGAGATTTGACTTACGAGTTATCTGGAAGCGGTTTTATTGGCATTCAGTTCCAGCAATGCGGAGATCTGCGCCTGTTGTTGCTGAACGATCTTTTTCAGTTCATCGATCTCGGATTGTTGTTCCTGAATGGCTTTTACGAGAACAGGGGTTAGTTTTTCATAGTTCATGCTCCATAGATCTGTTTTTTCATTTTCAGGCTTGTTCACCAGTTCAGGAATGATTTTGTAAATATCCTGCGCAATAAAACCAAAGTCATTTTTGCCATCTGATTTAATGATGATGTCTCCATCTCTTATCTCTGATTCGTGGTGAAAGTAGCTCACAGGCTGCAGTTTCATTACTTCTTTCAGACCGTAAGCCAATTGGCTTTTACTTGACTTCAAGCGACCATCACTATAGGTGATCCAGGCATACGCCCTGCCAGTTCCTGTTCCGATCACTGAAGAATTGGGTAATTCTATGGCATATGTGGGATTGTTAACTGATTGAATACCAATGCGTCCATTTTTAAAAAATATGTTTCCATTTTGATAAATGTATACATAGTCCTCATCATTATCAGAACCTATAGCCCCTTTATAGGTTGTACCTGAATAGAACTGCATTTCAGAAAGAAAAGCTCCTGCAGCACCTGAAAGACGCATTTTTACACTTCCACTCCCGCTATTAATATGAAATATTTCACCAGGACTGTCAGTTCCGATACCTATTTTTCCATTTTTCAAAACCGTCATAGCGTTTTTTCGGTTACTTGTACTGGTCCCATTGCCAATAACGAACAGGCGGTCGTCCGTATCCCAGAGAGTTGATTCATCCGGGGTGTAGGTGGTATTATATTGACCAATTACCGTTTCGGCGAAAGAAGGTGCACTGGTATAATAATTCAGTGCTGTGGAATAATTACCGGAAGCTGTATTTGAAAATCCTAGTGCAGTTGCAGTATAACCAGAAGCCAGTGTACTTCTTCCGCCTGCAAAAGCATAGTCTCCTGATGCGCTTGTTGAAGTACCTATTGCAAAAGCATTCAAACCTCCGGCACCAGCATTATCACCGATGGCCACAGAATAATTTCCCCCTGCATTTGCTGAATTTCCTAAAGCGGTGGCAGCTGTCCCTGATGCTGATGAACCTACACCCAGGGCTGTAGAATAACTACCATCTGCATAAGTACCGGATCCCATGGCAACAGAGCGTGCACCGCTGGCAGTTGTGTTGTAACCCATTGCCACAGAATAAGTCCCAATCGAAGATGTATTCCATTGTGCACCATCAACATAACCCGCTCTGAAAGCAGCCTTGTCCGGATACCACATCATCCTGGTACCTGCACCTGTGGTAGGCGGTTCACCGGGAGTTGCTTTATATGAACCAACAAACAGTACGTTACCTCCGCTGGTTCCCGTTCCGCTGGTGTGGAGCAGCGCATTGGTATTGGGTGTGGTGCCGATGCCCACATTGCCTGTACTGGTGATTCTCATCCTTTCCAGATTATTGGTTCCCAAGGCGAGATAGTTATTGGATCGGTTGAATATCGTTCTGTCCGCCCCGGAAAGATGGATATTTCCAGCCACTTCCAGTTTTTCATTGGGTGAAGCCGTGGCAATGCCTGTGTTGCCGTTTTTCAAAATGGTCATTGCATTGCTTCTCGCAGTGTGCGAAGTTCCGTTGGCTACGACGAACAACCGGTCTGACGAATTCCAGTCATTGACATTACCGGGTGTGTAGGTGGTGTTGTATTGACCCACTACTGTTTCAACAAATGACAGTGCTGAGGTATTGGAGCCCATAACCGTTGAAGAATGTCCTGAAGCAGTTGAATTGACGCCCATTGCAGTTGCAAAGTCGTTGGTTGCACTGGTACTGTATCCCAATGCAATACATGAAGCAGCCGTAGCTTTTGTTCCAAATCCCAGGGCTGCGGAGTAAGATCCCAGATTGGCTTTGTCCCATTGGGTTCCCTCGACACCTCCTGCCCTGAAAGCAGCCTGGTCGGGATACCACATCAGCCTGGTACCTGCCCCCGAAGCCGGAGGATCACCTGCTCCGGATGTCTTCCTTTGACCGGTGAAAAGCACATTACCTCCTCCGGTACCGGTGCCATGGGCATGCAGGATGGCGGCAGGAGTAGTGGTGCCGATACCGATCCGCTTATTCGTTATGTCTCCATACAACATATCAGCTGCTCCAAGCACCATCTGATAATTCGCTGTGGCTGAAGGAGCATCCAAATAGTCGCCAATGATCACGTTATAACTTCCTGTAGTAATATTTTTACCGGCATGATAACCTACAGTGATATTATGATTTCCTGAAGAAATTTTCTCCCCGCTATTGATTCCGACAGCCGTGTTATTCCAACCACCTTCATTCAGCATAAGGGTACCATAGCCCAGCGCCGTGTTCCCTTGACTGGTATTTTGCTGCAATGCTGCATATCCGATGGCCGTATTATAGCTACCGGAGACATTATTAAGCAGTGCATTGACACCCAATGCTGCATTCGATTCTCCTGATTCATTATTGAATAAAGAAGCATTTCCTACTGCAGTGTTACTGCTTCCGCTTATATTATAATTCAATGCAACATTACCTATTGCAGTATTGTAATTGCCTGAGGTATTGGAATATAATGTATATGAACCCAAAGCAGTATTCTCGATCCCTGTTGAATTGGTATATAGCGAATTGAATCCAACGGCCGTATTTTTATAACCGATAGTATTAGAATAAAGCGATTTGGATCCTATGGCTGTATTTTCAGTGCCATGATATATTTCGGTGGCATTAAGTCCATTGCTGTAAAGGGCATTATCACCAATAGCCACAATGAAGCTACGGTCAGTATTTGAATACAAAGCTTTAAATCCCATTCCTACATTGGACTCTCCTGAACTATTGGAAAACATGGTGTGATATCCCAGCGCACTGTTATTGGAGCCCGAGGCGTTTTCATTCATTGCTCTTCCTCCTACAGCAGTATTATAAATACCAGTATTATTTATAGGGTTCTCGCTTCCTCTTAATGCATGTGTTCCTATCCCTGTATTATAAGAATCAAATGCTGTATCTGTACTGTCAGCAAACATCATTGCGCCATAACCTAAGGCTGTATTCCGGCTTTTCATTTTGTTGGTCCACATGGCAAAACCACCAAAAGCTGTGTTGAGATTTCCCTCGGAGTTTTTCACCAATGTAGAATAGCCAAAGGCAGAATTGCTGTTGCCAGAAGTATTGCTTTGCAAAGCAGCATATCCGGAGGCATTATTTGCAAATCCGCTTTGATTTTGTTGCAAAGCAAATGCTCCTACAGCAGCGTTATGATAACCTGTAGTATTTTTTAACATTGAATTATAACCCAGGGCAGTGCTAAAATTTTCATTCCCCGGTTCATTCTTACCTGCATTTTCTCCAAAAAAAACGGATTTTCCATTGTTCAAAGGTTCAATTCCCCGTGCAGAAATTTTAAATTTCTCAATGTCCTGGAAAAAGATACGCAAGGTGTCATCATCACCACTGTCATAACGAAGCGTAAGAAAACTGTCACCATCTGCATCGTATAATGTATTGTTAGATGACTCGGTGATCAGCTTTTTCCATCCATTCTCATTGGCGAAAAAGAAGCAATTATAATCCGTGTTGAATACCAGCAAACCAATGGCGGGATTGGAGATCGTGGTCATTTGTTCATTGTTCATTCTCGGGATCAGCATTCCTTTAGTGGTACTGCTCACATCCAGCATGGCGGTATTATGCGGTGATGCACCTGTTTCATTTATCCCGACCTGGGCAAATGCATTCAAATAGATGAGTACGATAATCGAAAGGAAAATCAGTTTTTTCATAGCCAAAGTGTTATATTTTATAATCATACAAAACTAAATTAAGCTTGCCTATACGTTTTTTGAATAGTGTTGAGTGACCATTTTTTTAAGGTGAAATGCAGTATTTTGCTGTTTAAAGGGTAAGGAAATCAAAACATTGATCGTGTTTTTCATTCACTTTCTGCTAATTATAAAAAAAATGAATTATATGTATATTATTTATTGACTAAATCTTATAAATTAAAATAATCTTAATATAATTTATAAACACCCTTTGAAAGCCAATTGAACAGGTTCATTGCTGAGATAATGGCCCGATTTGAAATGATACTCAATGACGGTTGAATGGAATATTTTGCCAGATAAGCACGCATGGGCAAATAGCCTTTTCTGATCAATTTACTTTATTTTGGTTTTTTTTGGAGTATTTTGTTTTTTGGCATATATTCACATGACCAACCGGGAAGTTTTGGTGATTTTCAGGATCCAACAATATCACTGGTCAGGACAGATCCTGTAAAATCAACTTAACAAATTTATTATTGATCATTCCGGAGTTCTGAAAGTCAATTTATTGCTATATGAAAATCTGTTTAGTAACCATATTTGCGGTCATAATCAACCTGAATATAAAAAATGGAAACGTTCAGGCTCAGGGTAAATTTGAAGTTTTGATCGTGCCGACAGAGCACCCGTTTAACTGGGAAAATCCGACGACCCTGACCTATGGCTATATCAGATCATATATTCAGAAAACCTTTGCAAAAAAAGTTCATGGAAAACATCGTTCTGCAATGGGACATGGCTTTGTCCGGGCTCAATGCTCCACAGGTGAAGAAATGGTTGACTTTTGGTCAGGGTACAGCAATCATGAGGATTTTAAAAGCTTACACATGTTATTGGGGGGATCAGGGCTTTCTATTTTCTATTACAAGTTTAATAACGGTTATATTCAAAGTACTGAGTATATCAATCAATTCATGAAAGATATCATGGAACAGCCTTCGATCAAAGCTGCCTTTATCCGTTTTAATATTGATGAAGAACAATGCAGGGTGATCAGGGATCACTATGAAACATTCAGAAAAAACGGAACTGAAAATCTGATTTATGGCCTTATCACAGACCCCTTAGGGTTTAAGAGCGCAGGATGTACTTCTTACGCGGTCAGTTTTACACAAAAGGCAGGTATTTTGAATGAGTTCCTTGAACAAAACTGGACAAGAGAGATCAAACTGACACGGGATATTCTGGGTCCAACAGATCAGGGACATATCCTTGATGATCAATTACTTAAACCGGTTTCATTTTTTAAACTGATCAATCCATTCCGACCGCTTAAATGGATAAAAGAAGAGCAAAAACTGCTGACCATCCCCATGTTTGATCCCCAATATATGGCAGATTTTATGAACACCTCCATTGAATGTTTGAAGGATCCTCAGAAATGCAAAGACAAAAAAGACCTGATGAACTGGTTGATCGAGCATCAGGCTAAGTTGTGTTCCAACGAATATGTTCCGGGTATCGAAATTTCCTTAGTAAAAAAGGAACATACCTCATCTTCCCAGATGAACCAATAGCACAGAAATATCCGAAGGAGAAACTCCGCTGATCCTGCTGGCCTGGCCGATCGTGTTGGGCTTGATCCTGCCGAGTTTCTCACGGGCCTCATTGGAAAGGGACTGTAAGCGCTGATAATCAAAATCAGGATTCAGCCTGATGTTTTCGAAGCGGTTCAGTTTTTCCACCATTTCTTCTTCTTTCTTGATGTAGCCGTCATATTTCAATTTGATCTCGGCATAATCCACCATCTCTTCCTCATAGCTGCACAGGAATTCTTCCACTTTGGGCAATCTTTCCCTGAGTTGCCTGAGTTCCACATGCGGTCTCAGCAGAATTTTATCCAGTTTCATTTTTTGGGTAAGTGGCGCAGACTCAATATCAGTCAGGAATGGATTGATTTCTGCCGGCTCAACACTAAACTCACTCAGAAAAGTAGTGATCTTTTTTTCTGCATCCAGTTTTTGCCTTATTCTTTCCATCCGGTCTATCATTCCGTGCATGCCCAGTTCATGAACTCTCGGGGTCAGCCGGATATCGGCATTGTCCTGCCTGAGCAAAATCCTGAATTCTGCTCTGGAGGTGAACATCCGGTAAGGCTCTATGGTGCCTTTATTACATAAGTCGTCGATCAACACACCGATGTAGGCATCAGATCGCTGCAGGACAAAAGGTGCTTTTTCATTGATGCTCAAATGCGCATTTATCCCTGCCACAACTCCCTGTCCTCCGGCTTCTTCATAACCTGTGGTGCCATTGATCTGCCCGGCGAAAAACAAATTTCGGATCAGTTTCGTCTCCAGCGTTGTCTTGAGCTGGGTAGGCGGGAAATAATCGTATTCTATGGCATAACCTGGTCTGAACATTTTAGCATTTTCAAAACCGGAGATCTGTTTGAGCGCTTTGTACTGAACATCTTCAGGAAGAGAGGAAGAAAACCCGTTCACATACACTTCATAAGTATTCCTTCCTTCCGGTTCAACAAAAAGCTGGTGCCTGTCCTTATCTGAGAACCGGTCTATTTTATCTTCGATGGAGGGACAATATCGCGGGCCGGTTCCGCGTATCCTGCCGTTGAACAATGGCGATCGCGAAAAACCGGTTCTGAGTGTATCATGAACATTAAGACTGGTGTAGGTAATGTGGCATGGGATTTGATTTTCAAGCTTTGGCGTATCCGTAAAGGAAAACTTTCCCGGATCTTCGTCGCCATGCTGGATCTCCATTCTGCTGTAATCCAGCGTTCTGCCGTCCAGCCTTGGAGGCGTTCCGGTTTTCATCCTTCCGGCTTCGAAACCCAGATCGATGAGCTGTTGTGTCAGTCCGCTGGCAGCTTTTTCCCCGATTCTTCCACCGCCGAATTGTTTTTCACCGATATGGATGACACCATTGAGGAAAGTCCCGTTTGTAAGTATTACACTTTTTCCAGGAATTTCCAGACCCAGTTGGGTGTAAACTCCATTTACTGATCCGTCTTTTACAACTAATCCGACAACCATTTCCTGCCAGAAATCGATGTTTGGATGTGCTTCGAGCATACTTCTCCACTTGCGTGAAAATGCCATCCTGTCGCTCTGAGCCCGGGGGCTCCACATGGCAGGTCCCTTGGATTTGTTGAGCAGCCTGAACTGGATCATGGTGTGGTCAGTAACAATCCCCGAATAACCCCCAAGTGCATCTATTTCTCTGACGATCTGACCTTTTGCAACTCCGCCCATAGCCGGGTTACAGGATTGCTCCACCATATTGCCCATATTCATGGTGATGAGCAATACTTTTGAACCCATATTGGCTGCAGCAACAGCAGCCTCTGCTCCTGCGTGACCTGCGCCAACCACTATCACATCATACTCGGGAAACATATTGATAAAAGCGTATTTAATTTATAATTAACCTGTGATTCAGGTTGTCTCAACTTTATAGGTTAACAATCATCCTGGTTTCCGGTTCATCAAAAGGATCCGCAGAAAACAAAAATGTTGCCACGGGATCACCGGTGGCAACACTATTTTTTTGAAATAATTGATCAATATCTGTCAAGACAATTCAGATCCTCGAAAGCGATCTGTAAACGATCGACCATGGAAGTTTCTCCTTTTCTGACCCATGCTCTTGGATCATAGTATTTTTTATTAGGCTTGTCGTCTCCGTCCGGATTACCGATCTGTCCCTGGAGGTAAGCTCCGAATTCTGCATTGTATTTCCTGATGCCATCCCAGAATGCCCACTGCGTATCTGTATCGATGTTCATCTTGATCACACCATAGCTGATCGCTTCACGGATCTCTTCCCTGGAAGAGCCGGAACCGCCATGGAATACAAAATTGACCGGCTTACTTCCGGTATTGTGTTTTTGCTGTATGAAATTCTGAGAATTCAACAAAATTTTAGGGGTCAGTTTCACATTGCCGGGTTTATAAACACCGTGTACATTGCCAAATGAAGCTGCAATGGTAAAGTTTTCTGAAATCCCGCTCAGGATTTCGTATGCATAAGCCACTTCTTCCGGTTGAGTGTACAACAGGCTGTTGTCCACCCCTGAATTGTCCACGCCATCTTCTTCACCTCCGGTTACACCTAATTCGATTTCCAGAGTCATCCCAATTTTAGCCATTCTTTCAAGATACCTAGCGGAGATCTCGAGATTCTCTTTGATCGGTTCTTCTGAAAGATCAAGCATGTGAGAACTGAACAATGGAATTCCATATTGTTCAAAATGTCTTTCTCCGGCTTCGATCAGACCGTCTATCCAGGGCAATAATTTTTTTGCTGCGTGGTCAGTATGCAATATCACCGGAACACCATAGAACGGAGCCATGTGGTGGATGTGCTTTGCACCAGCAATCGCACCCTGGATTGCAGCCGTTTGGTTTTCAGTAGAGACAGATTTTCCGGCATTGAAGACCGCTCCTCCATTGGAGTACTGAATGATGACCGGAGAATTTGCTTTTTTTGCAGCCTCCAGCACTGCATTGGTTGAATGAGAACCGATCACGTTCACAGCGGGAAGCGCGAATTCATTTTCCTTTGCAATTTTAAAGATGGTTTGTACATCTTTGCCCGTTGCAACTCCGGGTTTTACATAAGCTGATATTTTATTTGCCATTTCCTGTTATTTTTTGTGAAAAGAAATGCAAAGGTATGGACTAAATACAGAACTTGATAAAAACATGCAGATTATCTGAGCGTAATCAGCATAACTTGACCAATTTTGAAAAAAATCAGCTGCTATCTGAAGAAAATGACAATTCATAAACTTTTCATTTAAATTTTACGTTTTTGATTTGATTTCAAAAACACTTGTAAAAAATCGGATTGATTGCTTATGGAAAACGATTACACAATTGCATTTTTGCGGAAATATTGCTGCGATAAATGCTTTTGAAGGATTTTTCAAAGTAATTTAAAATCAAACAAATGAAATTCGACACCGGAAAATTATCCAGGAACCTGTTCATCATTATCCTGGGCACATTGTTTTTGAGCCAATTGAGTGCACAGAAGAAAAAAGAAGACATTCAGATCATCGATTCCATTGAAATTGACGGACAGGTCTTTTCAGCCATTGTCGAAAAGGGAGACACGCTGATCGTAGCCCAGTTGGAAGATGTATATTATACTTCTTTCAGAACGTTTGCATCACGGGAAGAATATCTCAAATACATGAAGTACAAGCGTTATGCTGTCCAGATGTATCCGTATGCCAAAGACGCCATCAATGTACTGGAAAAGCTGGATGAACGGACAAAAAAAATGAGCTGGTGGAAAAGGAGAATGTACATCAGGCAGACTTATCAGCAATTGGAAAACAATTTCAGTGAACAGTTGAAAAACAAGACACGGTTGCAAGGTTATATCCTGACCAAAATGATCGAAAGAGAGCTGAACACGAGCATGTATTCGATCATAAAGGAAAGGAAAAATGTTTTTTCCGCCATGTACTGGAACCAGTTGGGTAAAGCGTTTGATTACGATATAAAAAAGGGATACATCAAAGGAGATGACCGTATCCTGGATGCCGTACTTCAGGATTTTGATGTTTCCTACAAGGAAGGCTCCAGTCCGAAATTTAATACCAAATAGTATCGGTCTTCTGTTTTTTTTGTAATTTTACCTATGGATTTTTCAGCTTGATTTTTTGTTCAGTGGCTGCCGGAATTAAATCGCTGATGAAAAGATTCCACGTGGATCCTGAACTGACTTTATTCTGATAAATCATTATAAGTCAATATATTGTAATTATTTACCAACACAGATCACGTTGTTGTTGGTACTTTTGATCCTATAATTTTCTCATTGGAGATAAAAGTGATACGTTTTCCAATAGTTTTTTTACCTTGAATCTGTAAAACTAAAGATATAACTGATGAACCGATACGATAATCCAACTTTATTGCTTGAAAAACTGAAGGAATATGAAGGAAATGTCGGATGGAAGAGTCCTTCCAATATTGCATTGATCAAATACTGGGGAAAATATGCCAACCAGATCCCATTGAACCCTTCCATCAGCTTCACCCTGAGCCAGGCTTTTACCCAGACGACCATCAGTTACCGCTCTAAAATAAAGCGTTCGGAAAAGGTGGATGCCACATTTTACTTTGAAGGCAAGCTCAACCAGGAATTTGCCAAGCGGGTGAAAAACTATCTGGATGCCTTGTTACCGATTTTTCCGTTTTTAACTCAGTTGGACCTGACGATCAAGTCGGACAACTCTTTTCCGCACAGTTCGGGCATCGCTTCTTCAGCATCCAGTATGAGTGCACTGGCCTTGTGTTTGTGCTCTATGGAAAAACAATTGTTTGGAACACTGGAAGACAAGGAGGAGTTTTTCAGAAAAGCTTCATTTGTTGCCAGAATGGGAAGCGGAAGCGCCTGCCGTTCCATTTATCCGAAGGCAGCCATTTGGGGTGCATCCATAGATTTTGAAGAATCATCGGACTTCTATGCCATTCCGGCAAAAGTTGCCCTGCACGAAAAATTCAGGCGCTTCAGGGATGATATCCTGATCGTGAGTAAGGATGCCAAAAGTATCTCATCCAGTGACGGGCATAAGATCATGACCAATCATGTTTTCAGGGAACCCCGGATCAGTCAGGCAAAAAAAAGGTTGCATTTCCTGCTCAAAGCGTTGAAGGAAGGCAATTACAACCGTTTCGGGGAGATCGTGGAAAAGGAAGCGCTGACCCTGCATGGAATGATGATGACATCCACACCGGCATATATCCTCATGGAACCGAATACCATTAAGATCATTCAGGAAATCCAGAATTTCAGGAACATGACCGGATTACCGGTTTACTTCAGTCTGGATGCAGGGCCAAACGTCCATATGTTGTACCCGGCATCCATCGAGGATAAAGTGCATGCTTTTGTGGAAAACGATCTGGTGAAATATTGCAAAAACGGCGAATACATCAAGGATTATCTGGGAAGCGGACCGATGGAACTGGACTTTCATTGATTCCCTGACAATTCATTTTCAATCATATCAGCCAACTGATTAGCAATGATCTGATCTTCAAATATTTCCAGCACCATGCGTCGTCCTGTCTGCCCCATTTTCTTTTTATCGGATTCGGACAGAAGTAAGAATTTCTCCATGGCACCGGCCAAAGAAACTGAGTTTTTCGGCTCTGCAAGAAAACCATTTTCGCCATTGCTGACCGCTTCCCTGCAACCCGGCGTGTTGGTTGTGATCACCGGCTTGGCCATGGACATAGCTTCCAGAATGACTTTCGGAAGTCCTTCCCTGTAGGAAGGCAACACGATACAGGAAGACAAACTGACCAGTTCGCGGATGTCTGTTTTAGGCCCGTGATAAATGATGATACTTTCTTCCATCCACTTTTTCAGATCACCTTCTTTAACAGAAGCAGGATTTCCACTGTCCATATCTCCGACTATCCAGCATTCAACCTGAGGATGCCGCTTTTTGATCTCCCTGCCGGCATCGATGAATTCACGTATCCCTTTATCGTACAACAACCTGCCTATAAAGGTGAAAATTATTTTCCGGCTCTCTTCAGAAAGATCAATAGGAGCAAAATGCCGGGCATTGACCCCGCATCCTTTGACAGCGATTCCCTGTTCCGGACGAATTATGTTCAGCTTCCTGAAAAGAGCGAGATCATCCTGGTTTTCAAAAATAATTTTCTTTTGCCTCCGGGCACTTAGTACATAAAGCCATCGGGTGATCACCTGAACCGGGCCTTTGTGCAGAAAAGCAAACCCGAGCCCGGTAACCGCCGAAATGGACGGAATACCCAGTATAGCTGCTGCAAAACCACCAAAAATATTCGGTTTGACTGTATAATGCAGGACCAGATCAGGCTTGATCTTATGATAGATCTGATATAATTCGTAAGTCAACTGAAGATCATACCATGGATTGGTGCTTCTCCGGTGCAGCTTTTTTAACGGAAGATTATGGATCTCCGGGTGCAAATCCTTAAAATACAGCTTTTCTTCCGGTGTAATGATTGTCACCGCAAAACCCTTTTCAATCAACACATTGATCAGATTCATCCTGAAATTCCAGATATTCCAGGCCGTATTTGCAACGATGGCGATGGTCCTATGATCTTTTTTGCTACTAATGGATGTTCAGGATTTAAATGTCATTCAAATCGGGCTTTACAAGGTATTCACTCATTGGAATTCAGGTATCTGTTGGCTTCCTGCTGTACCTGTTTGATCTCCTGCTCCAGATTTTTTGGGTAGATCATCAGTACATCTTCCTCGTCTATGACAATAAAATCTTCCAGACCTTTCACCACTACCAGTTTATGTTTTGGTGTTTTGATCAGGTTGTTTTTACAATCCATCAGCATTTGATGATCGGCATAGACCACATTGTTGTCCTTTTCCTTCGGCAAGTATTCATGCAGAGCCTTCCAGGTGCCGAGATCTGACCAGGAAATATCAGCTGGTATGGTAAAAATGTTGTCTGCCTTTTCCATAATGGCATAATCTACGGACATATTGGAGGTTTTGGGAAAGTATTCCCGGACGAAACCATCCTCTTTTTCGGTATTGTAAAGCCCTTTCCCTTTATCCAGACATTCAAAAGTGTTGTGATCAAATCTCCTGAAAGCTTCCAGGATGGTGGAGGCTTTCCAGATGAAAATACCTGCATTCCAGAGGTAGTTTCCGCTTTCAAGGTATGTTTTTGCGGTTGCCAAGTCAGGTTTTTCCCTGAAATCCAACACTTTACATATCCTGATGCCAGATGTGTTGCCGGAATAAAAATCAGAATTTTCATCAAAGTGAATATATCCGTATCCGGTATCAGGCCTGTTGGGTTGAATTCCCAGGGTCAGCAAAACATTGTTTTTCCTGGAAAAAGCCAGTGCTGCATTCACCTTTTCAACAAAAAGATCTTCTTTTTCGATGACATGGTCCGCAGGTGTCATGACGATATTGGCGTCCGTGTCTTTTTCCAATATTTTAAATGCTGTGTAGGCAACTGCAGGACCGGTATTGTTCCGGCTGGGCTCCGTGATCACTTGCCCGTCAAGGATTTCGGGCAACTGTTCCAGAATTTTGTCCTTGTATTGTACATGGGTTACCACATAAATATTTTCCATGGGCACAATTTTCAAAAACCGTTCAAAGGTCATCCTGAGCAGTGATTTTCCTGTACCCAGAATATCGATGAATTGTTTTGGATGTGCTTCAGTACTGACCGGCCAGAACCGGGAACCAACCCCGCCTGCCATGATGGAAACGTAATCGTGAGAAATTATACCCATGATTTGAGTTTATTATGGATCAATCAAATATAAATTACAAATATCCTACATAAAATTGGATTGAACGAATTTTTGCTGATCTGAATTGATTCAATTCCGGCTAACTTTGGCATAATCCCTGATTTCAGTATATGCCCTGTGGGAAATCAGGTTGTCAACCAATCATTAACGGATGAGAAAACCGGAAGTTTTATTGCTGACAGAATATGTCAATACCTTACATCCATTTTTTCTTATGCCTGTTGATAATGGAAATTTTTGCATTCATTTTTGGGGATGAAGCAGGTTATTGTACATTTCTTCATGCATCGAAGCGATCTTTTGCATATTGAAACGGTCTTTGATCTTATTATACAATGCTTCTCCTTTATTTTTAGCCTCACTGTAATTATTCATCACATGTATCATCTGATCTTCAAATCCGTTGATTTCGCACAGATATCCGGTTTTGGGATCGATCAGCTCAGGAATGCTGCCAACAGGTCTGCTGATGACCGGTAACCGTGATAGTCCTGCTTCCAGCAATACGATGGGAAAACCTTCCCAGAGCGAAGGCAACAGCATAACATGAGACCTGGAGCACAATTCCTGGATGTCCGTTCTGAAACCCAGAAGTTGGACTACATCTTCCAATTCAAGTTCCCTGATCTTTTCTTCAATCCGATGCTCCAGCTCACCCGTTCCTGCGATCAAAATCTGAAAGGAATACGTTGATTTTAGCTTACGGACAATTGGTAAAACGGCCAGATGATTTTTAACAGGTTCAAGCCTTCCAACCATCAAAAAAGTGAATTTTTCGAATTTAGGGACAACAACCGGTTCTTTAAAAGCTATGCCATTGGGGATAACCCGGTAGTTGTCTTTGAGAAAATATTTTTTGTGATACGGGGCAAAAAGCACATCAATATCTCTGAAAGGCCTGAGCAAAAAGCTGGTCAGGTCCCTTAAAAATGTTCCCATTTTAACATTATGGGGAGTAAAAACCAGGGGCAACCCCGGGTTCATTTTTTTCAGACAAACACCTGCTACCATCGCATGATACATATGCGCGTGTATCAAGTGTACCCGTTCTGACCGGATCACTTTCTGTATTTTTTGCAAACCACGGAAGAACGAAACCGGATTTCTTTTCATTTTCAACGGAATGGTTTGAATACTGGAATCCAGAAATACCGGCACCAGAATGTCTTTTTGACTCATAACTACTACCAGATTGTCAAAACGTTCCTGATCCAGGTGCTTGCAAAGATCATATACAACCCTCTCTGCTCCGCCCGGATTCAAGCCAGTGATGATATGCATTATCTTTAATTTAGCCATGGATCATTCTTTGGGTTACACTTTCCCCTACTGAAGACCAGCGGAATTTTTCCGCTTCATTTTTATTTTCTTCCTGCATTTTAGCCATTCCGGAAGGATCATCGATCAAATCCTGGATTGCCTGTGTATAAGTACCGATATCAAATGGATGATCAATTATGAAACCATTTTTACCATTTTGGACCACCGCAGCAATTCCTCCTGCACCGGACACGACCAAAGCCAGTCCTGCAGCCATAGCCTCGAGCACTGCAGTCGGCGTACCTTCTTCAACAGAAGTCAACAGGAAAATATGTGCCTTGTTAAGTTGTCCGGCAACTTGCCACTTGTCCAATTGACCTGTCATAATGACATTTTTAATGCTTTCAGTTGCTATGATCTTTTCCAGCTTTTGCCGCTCACTGCCATCGCCTGTCAGAATAAAATCAATTCCCGGGATCCTTTTTGCAATCTGCACGACTGCCTCCGGGTTTTTCACTTTTTCCAGTCGGGCAACAGTGATGACCGTGGGTTTTTTGTTTTTTCGCACACGAGGTAAATCAAAAAAAACCGGATCAATGCCACTTGGTTGAAATATTGCCCCGGGATGCGATTTTAAAAGTTCAAAGCTATTATAACCTGTGCAAAACACCAAATTTGTTTTGGCAACAGTTTTTTTCAATAAGTATTTTTTAAAGTTACTATAAAACTCTGCAGCGCCGTGAAAACTGAAAACGATCTTCCGGGATCCTGTCAATCTTTTCAACGGACCAGCCAAAATCAGACTGCTCCAGTCTCCATGGATGTGCAATACATCAAACCGATGTTTCTTCAATATGAGATAACAGAAAATTACAAAATAAAAGATCAGTATTCCCAAAAACTGTGGCCGGATCCGGTGCAAAGCCAGATGACCCATTATGCGAACATCGTCAATACTCACCTTTTCTCCCTGGTTGAAAAAAACAGTTACCTCATGGCCGGCACTCAACTGGTATTCGGTCAGATAACGGATATGTTTTTCCATGCCACCGCTTAAAGGAGGTAATTTGGTATAAATACGGAGTATCTTCATTATTTACCACATACTTAGATAATATGATTTTAGGGAAATTTTTAAAAGCTCTTTATTTGGAATGAAAAAACGGTTGCATGTTTCCGGAAATCATCTCATCAGCGGAGTAAAATTAAAACTTATCACCATATTATATATTCAAAGTTTCAAAAATTTCATTCCATAAAGCACCTTCCGGTATAGATTGAAAGCCTGGACCCATTCATATTGTGCATATACTTTCATACGGGCATTGGTTCCAAGTTGACGTCGCAACTCTTCATTGCGGATCAGTTTTTCAATCGCATTTGTCAGTTCTTCTGAAGATCCTGGTTCGATGAGCAAACAGTCCTTTTCGTGTTCCACAACACCAGGGATCGCTGCAATATTTGTGGCAATCACCGGCAATCCCATTCCCATGGCTTCCAAAATTGTCCGGGGCATCGCTTCACCCAAAAACGGGATGGAAGGCTGGATGTACAGATCGGCAGACCTGATCAGCGGAATGAGCTCTTCCTGATCCATCCACCGGATCAGATGGATATTGGGATGATCAGCAGCCTGTTGCTTCAGTTTACTGTATAATTTGCCGCCACCGATCAGATATAACTCAAGCTGATATCGTTTTGAAAGCCTTGAGATGGCTTCTATAGCCAATCCGTATCCTTTTTGAGGTACAAATCTGCCTATGCTGATGATCTTAAAACATTCCCCCGCCTGATAATCAGTTTTTGGTGGCTGAAAAAGTTGCAGGTCAACCCGGTTGGGGATTTCCACGACATTGCTGACAAATCCCTGTTCATTGAGCAGACGAGTCATTTCAGCGCTGAGGGAACGGATCACGGAAGCATTCCGAAGGCATAACCTGACCAGAAAAGATAAAATTTTGTCGGTGGTCGTTTTTTTTTGAAAGTACCTGAAAAAAACATCCCCGTGCAGTTCCACCATCAAAGGAATTCCGTACACCCTGGAAGCGATAAGCGCCGAAAGACCTCCGGATATGGGTGATTGGGCCAAAAGATGGGTGACCCTGTAACGCGGGATATAAAAAATCAACAATAGGCTGGTTAAGATAAATGATCTTTCCCGCTTGCCCAAAGCCGGAACAAGTGACAATACTATGTTGCCCTCCCGGTATTGTTCAAACCTGTTCTTTGTGGATCTGGCAAAAATATGATACTCATCAGCATCCCTGGCAAGCTCTTTCCATATCTTTTTGGTGTGGTGACCCACACCCAACGGTGGAAACTGATTGGCTGAAATATGTAAAACACGTATCATTTCCGAGCAAAAATACGTTCGATATACATTTCTGCAATCGCTTCAGTACCAAATTTTCTGACTTGAAGGAGGTTTTCTTCTGCAAGCACTTTGAGCATTGGCGGATCGATGTACAATCCGGATATTCGTTGAAGAAATCCAATCAGATCATCTGGCTCAACGATATAGGTTTGTTGTCTTCTGCCCATCACATCCCTTACGCCACCCGCAGCAGTTGCCACAACAGGCAACCCGCATGCCATAGCTTCGATCAGGGTTCTGGGAAAACCTTCTGCCTGACTGGGTTGAATGAAAATGTCCGACATCTGGTACAATTCATGAATAGCTGCATTCGGAACATCATCAGCAAAGATCACCTTATCGGCATAAGGTTTACCCGACAAGACCGATTGCAGCTTACTTTTCTCAGGCCCACCTCCGGCAAAAAAGAAAATGCAGTCACCATTCGGGTTCCATTTAAAGAACTCATCAGTCATATAGGGAAAATAAAACCGGGTTTTTCTGACAGGACTGAACCGGTGGACAAATAAAAATACTGTGGCACTTTCAGAAACATTCCATTTATTTCTCAATAATTTTTTCCGGGACACATCCACCGGCTTAAACCGCTGAAGATCAACATCATTGTACAGGATAATTATCTTTGACCACCGAACGCCCAGACTAAGGTGATAATACCTTCTCATGGATTCCGGCCCGGTCACAAAATAAGTGATGTGTTTTTTGATGAACCTGAAAGGGAGTTCTGACTTCAGCCACTGTCTGAATTTTTTCCAACCGCGTGGAAGCGCATGATAATATTCATGGCTGCCTTGTGTGCTTTGCCAGTAATAGGTCTTTTGTCCCGTAAAAAAAGCCACGAGGATACTCACGATCGCCGCAGGCCAACTGATCCTTGTAAAAACCCGGTCAAAACCTTGATCATGCAACTTTTTGAGCAAATAGGACAGATACAAAAAGCGGATCAACTTTGGCCTGTTGATTGGAAAAATACGGATAGCAGGAACAGTCAAAAGGGGTTTGTCTTCGCATTTTTCAATGATCAGGGCGATTTCAACACCTTTCCGTGCAAGCGTTTCCAGCAAATGGATGATGTGGTAAAAATGTGAGCTGCTGTTATGAGCAAAATGGTTCAGAACGAATATCAGTTTCATTTGTAGCGGTTGATCTTTCAATTTCAACCAAAATTAACATTTAAAAATCTAAACAAGCTAATTACCAGGATTTAAATCAACTGCTTTATGGAATTTTTGCTCAGCAAAAATGAGGTAGATCATTTGCAACAAAGAACTTACGAGAAATAATGAAACCAGGATCGCAAGACTGGTCGTAAAGCTGCTGAAATAGCTGATCATGAACCAGGTAACGGGAGGCAACAAAAACAAAGCATAACTGATGTTGATGTGAAAATTTCGGTATGAAGCCAGGAAATTTGCCCGTGACTTAATGAAAAATATATAGGGAAAAAGCAAAAAACTCAACAATATCACATAAAGCGCATAAAAACTGCCCGTGGTGAATTTCATATAAGCCATGCCGGTCAATATCATCCCTGCCTGCAGAAACCCACCGATATACCAGGCATTTTTTACATAGGCCTGATCGTATTGTCTGATGTTTGCCCTGAACAGGAAAAGTGATTCTGCCGTCCGCACAAGACCTGAAATGAACTGATACACTTTCATGAGCAGGGAATAGATACCTATGACTTCCTTGCTGACCAATGGTTCAAACAACAGGATTATAATGTTGGAATCCAGTCTTTTAAGGCTGATATTGAAATAGTACGGGTAAAATCTGCTTAATTTGGACCGGATCATGCTGAACATTGCGCCAAAAAATTGCAGGCTTCTTACAAATACCCTCAATCTGCTCAAAATGAAATACACTACAACGATGGTTTGTGCAATTGAAATAAGAAGTACCAGACTTTGAAAATCACGGATCCAGCCAGGAATGATCATGATGGTAAGGAGGCAGATTTTTAATACTGCCTGGACAAAGATCAGAATATAATACCGCTTCAGCTTGTTTTCTGCCTGGAGCACCACATCAATGTATGCCTGGAAAGAACCTGAAAAAATAAACAGGTAAAACAGCCAGAAAGGGATATCCGTATACTGCAGGAACAAAACCACCGGAATAAAAAGCAGTACATTGACAAAAATAAAATAGGCGGTATAGATAAATCTGAATGACGGATCATCCTGGTACCGGATAATGGCATAATTCGGAGGGATCAGGATGAAAAGCAGGCTGAATAAACCGGCAACCGCGCTCAGATAGGCAAATTCGCCAAAAACATCCACACCCAGTGCACGTGCGATCACTATGTTGGTCAAAAAATTGATCCCTGCAGCTGCCGTATTCCATACGGACAGATCAAACAGTTTCCTGACTATTCCGGCTGCCATTCAGTTCTTTTATTTTATAAAGTACACCAGTCAAAGTTACAACCAGTAAAAACAAAAAAGAAACCGGCAACAACCAATTAGCTGACAAAGTGGTGATCAGAAAAATGAGCAGCCACATCCTCGATGCTTTGTAAAAGCGGAAAAAAGGTGAATCTTCATCCAGATCCGGTATTTTGGTGGAACGATACAGACTCATCAGGAATAAAATAAAGAGAAACAGACCGACTATACCCGATTCAGCAAGCATTTGAATATAAGGATTGAAAGCAGATGCAAGGATCACTGCCGCAGATCCGTCAAAAAACTGTTCTCTGCCGATCTCTACAAATTTTGGCCTGTATTTTTCCCGGACCGCATGGGCGTAATTACCATAACCATAACCCAGAACCGGTTTTTCGCGGATCATTTCCCATGCGACCTGCAGAGAAAGCATCCTGAGTGCTGATGATTCCTGATCAGACTGTTTTGAAATATTGGTAATTCTTTGAAATACAGGTGTTTTTGAAAGATTATTGAAAGAGAAATAAATCACCGGAACCAACAGGAAAAAGGATGCTGCAAGCAAAAAAACATTCAATCTGGTCTTGGGTGTAATAAAGATCAGGTGACTGATCATCAGCACCAGGAAAGTGAAGATCGCTCCCAATCCCACCGTTAACATCAAAGCTACAGAATAAAGGGAAGCGTTGATCCATCTTTTTGAGATGATGGCTTCGTATAAAAAAAATGTGATAAACACACTGACTTCATCACCCATGATCCCGAATGCTCTTTGGATACCTGTTTTGCTGACCATAATATTGAACAGTTCAGATTCAGGAAAGACGGCTGAAAATATCACAAATATGGCATTGATCAAAGCAAAGATCCTTAGAAATCTGAGAAAAGACAGCAATTGTACTTCGTCTGACTTATTGAATTTAATAAATAATATAATATTGATCATCAATAAGATATGCAGATTGACAGACAATGCCTGAAGAAATCCTTCAGGAGACAAAAATCCTGCATAAACTGTTGAAAGGAGCAAAAATCCGCTGAACCAAAGAAGGAATACCGGGATAGAATGCTCTTTACGGAAATGGATCAGGGTTAGAAAATTCAACAGGAGGAAAACCAATTTGAACAGTAAAGATAGCCGGATCTCCAATCCGCCGCCCAGATCCAGGATGGTGCCTAAAAACTGATCCCCGTTTTCAAGCAGGATCACCCAATAGAACAAAATGAGCAGGATCAGTTTTCCCATGATCTAAAGTGTTGTTGCATACCATGGATGGGACTTTTTCAATCCTTCAAAAACATTGAATTCCGGTTCATAGCCCAGCAAATGCCGTGCTTTGGAAATATCCGCCAGACTGTGGGGAATGTCCCCTGATCTTTCAGGCCCGTGAACAGCTTCCACCTGTTTGCCAACGATTTGACAGATCATCTGCCACAATTCATTCAAATCTGTTCTTTCCCCGCAGGCGATGTTGTACACCTGGTTGACCGCATCCGAATTTTGAGTGAAAAGTGCGCGGATATTGGCCTGAACAGCATTCTCTACGAAAGTGAAATCCCGGCTGTAGGTGCCATCACCATTGATCGTCGGGCTTTGGGCAGACAATGCAGCTTTGAAAAACAAGGGAATAACTGCTGCGTACGCACCGTTCGGGTCTTGTTTGGGTCCGAACACATTGAAATACCGCAATCCGATAAACTCCATATCGTACAGATCAGCAAAAACCCTGGCATAATGTTCCATAACCATTTTGGTAATGGCATATGGAGAAAGCGGGTTGCCGGTCTCCGGTTCCCGTTTGGGTAATTTCCTGCTGTCTCCATAAGTAGAGGAAGAGGCTGCATAAACAACCCTTCTGATATTGTTTTGCCTGGCAGCCTCAAAAATATGGACCGTGCCGAGTACATTGACATGTGTTGAGGTGACAGGATCCTTGATTGACCGGGGAACAGAGCCGAGCGCGGCCTGATGACTGACCATTGAAATACCTTCACATGCCCTCATACAGGTATCCGGATCACGGATATCACCTTCAATGAATTCGAACCGCGGATGATCCTGAAAAGCCTGAATATTCCTGTAGAATCCGGTCGACAGATTGTCCAGAACCCTGACTTTAGAGATTTCATGATTATTGAGCAATGCCTCAACAAGGTTGGATCCTATGAATCCGGCACCTCCGGTAACCAAAACTGAAATTTTTTCCTGCATCTTGTCTAATTTCAAAACCACACGATTGCTGAGCACATTGCAGCAATGATCTTTTGCAAAAACATCTGATTTCCGGGATAAAAAATTTAATATTTGTAAGCACCCGTATCCGGCTTCACCTACCGGGTAAAAGGATGTTTGACCAACGGCAATCCCGCCAGCGGATGATAATCACCAACGAGTCCGACAGGCTCCTGATGCCTGATGTCATGAACGATCTGGATAGCTGTTCTCGCTTCCTCAATGCCAAAACCGTTACCTTTCAGGATTTCTTCATAACTCCTGGTATGCAATTCGGTGAAACCCCCACTGAATTCAAAAACCTCATCACCAATCGTGATGGAACGGTAAGTTCTCAGACCTTTTTCACGGACTTCAGCAGGAAGCGTTTCTTCATTGATGCTTAAAAACCATCTTACACGAGCTTTCTCCAATTCCAGGTACCCTGCAGCACGGTCATGTGTATGTATATGCACGACATTTTTTCTGACATCTCCGAAAACATACTGCAGCATATCATAAAAATGAACACCGATGTTGGTGGCTACTCCTCCGGATTTGTTGATGTTTCCTTTCCAGCTGGTATAGTACCAATTGCCCCTTGAGGTAAGATAAGCCAGATCAACATCATATATCTTGTCTTTTGGACCTTCTGCAATTTTTTTCTTCAATTCGATCACGCTTTCATGCAGCCTGAGCTGTAGGATGTTATACACTCTTTTGCCTGTTTCCGCTTCCATTTCCAGTATACCGTCTATATTCCATGGATTCAGGACAATAGGCTTTTCACAGATCACATCTGCTCCGTGTCTCAGCCCAAAACGGATGTGGGCATCATGCAGATAATTGGGGGAACATACCGTGACGTAATCAATTTGGGTGCCTTGTCTTTTCAGCTTATAAATATGACGGTCAAAGCGTTCAAACTCCGTAAAAAAATCAGCCTGAGGGAAATAACTGTCTATCACTCCAACTGAATCAAAAGGATCCAAAGCCGCTAAGAGATTATTGTCTGTTTGCCTGATGGCTTTCAGATGTCTTGGAGCTATAAACCCGGCCGCGCCTATTAAAATAAAATTTTTCATGTTACAATAATAAGGTTTTAAACTTCTCCATACTATAATTTGCTGACCAATCCGGCTTTAAGTACATACTTTTCATTGGATTCAGGGCATACAGCTTCCCCGTTTTCATCAAACTTCAGTCTGTGGCCGAATTCGCTCATCCAGCCGGTTTGTTTTGCGGGATTACCTACCACCAGTGCGTATGGGGGAACATATTTTGTCACCACGGCGCCTGCACCGATGAATGCAAATTCACCGATATCATTGCCGCATACAATGGTTGCATTGGCTCCGATACTGGCGCCCCGGCCAACGTGTGTCCCGGCATATTGACCACGACGATTGACAGCGCTTCTGGGGTTGATCACATTGGTAAACACCATGGATGGACCTAAAAAAACATCGTCGTCACAAATGACCCCGGTATAAATGGACACGTTGTTCTGTACCTTGACGTTATTCCCCAGCACCACTTCCGGCGAAATAACCACATTCTGGCCAATATTGCAGTTCTCTCCGATCGTACACCCGGACATGATATGTGAAAAATGCCAGATCTTTGTTCCGGAGCCTATATTGCAGCCTTCATCAACAACTGCAGTTTCATGGGCAAAATATGATCTATCCTCCATTATTCCTCAATTAAAAAAGTTTTGGATCTTTTGTGAGATGTAAGCCAATATCTCTTCATTCATCTCAGTGTGAATGGGTAAGGCCAGCACTTCTTTGCAAAGCATGTCTGTAACAGGCAGAAAATCTACTGCTCCTGCCAGGTGTCTGAAGGCTTCCTGTTCATACAATGGCACCGGGTAGTAAATATTATGCGGAATTTTTTCATCAGTGAGGTACTGCCGTAAAGCTTCTCTTTTACCTCCTTTGACCCGGATCGTATACTGATGGAAAACATGTGTGGATTGTGGGTTGCGAAACGGGGTCTGAATTTCAGGGATATCCGCGAATGCCCGGTCATACCAGGCTGCAGCAAAATTACGGGCAGCAGCATATTCATCCAGGTACCTGAGTTTGACATCCAGAATAGCAGCCTGAATGCTGTCCAGTCTGGAATTAACGCCCACCATGCCATGATAGTATCGCTCTGTCTGACCATGGTTGGCGATCATTGTCATTTTTTGAGCCAAAGCATCGCCATCTGTGCTGATCGCTCCGCCATCTCCAAAACAACCCAGGTTCTTGGCTGGAAAAAATGAAGTTGTGCCAATGTGTCCAATGGTGCCTGCCTTTTTAACTGACCCGTCAGTAAACCGGTATTCTGCGCCAATAGCCTGGGCATTATCCTCGATCACAAATATATTGTGCTTTTGCGCAATCTTCATAATAGATTCCATATCAGCAGTTTGCCCGAAAAGATGTACCGGGACTACCGCTTTGGTCCGGGGTGTGATCGCTTTTTCAAACAATTCGCCCGTTAGATTGAAATGATCCGGATCTACATCGGTCATGATCGGTGTCAACCCTAGCAAGGCGATCACTTCAGCGGTTGCGACGTAGGTGAATGCAGGCACAATGACTTCATCCCCGGGCTTCAAATCCAGGGCCATCAATGCGATCTGCAGTGCATCCGTTCCATTTGCACAAGGGATGATGTGTTTTACTCCGTGGTACTTAGCCAGGTTTTTGGCAAACTGACTGACCTGTGGGCCGTTGATGTAAGCTGAGG
This sequence comes from uncultured Saprospiraceae bacterium, assembly GCA_964594045.1. GTDB lineage: Bacteria > Bacteroidota > Bacteroidia > Chitinophagales > Saprospiraceae > UBA2365. The sequence goes on from CAZQKR010000012.1 coordinate 104,188, forward strand.
AGGCTATAGTGTCCAAAACGGCACGATCGACTTCCTCCTTGATTTTGTTGTACTGACCGATCAGGTCAACCATTTGTAATTGCATACCAGATTTTTTAAATATGAATTATTGACGTAAAGTCTGAATTAAACTTTTTTCATTGCCAAATTATAAAACGTTCTGTCAATACACCAGGCTTTCAATGATAAAACAGGCCAACAGGCTTAACTTTGCATTATTTTTAAGCAAAAATCATTCGATGGTTGCCCTGCCGATACTGTTGTAATAAAAACCGAGCTTTTTCAGTTCTTCCTTGTCATAAATATTTCTCCCGTCAAAGATCACAGGATTTTTCAGCATCGATTTGATCTTATTCAGGTCAGCATGCCTGAACACGTCCCATTCTGTTACGATAGCCAGGGCATCAGCATCTTTGGTGATCTCGTAAGGATCAGAGCCGAATTTTATTTTGTTTTCACCCCAGAGTTGTTTTACGTTTTGAATGGCTTCGGGATCATAAGCGGTAATTTCCGCTCCTTTTTCAAGCAAAATCTCTATGATTTCCAGTGCCGGTGCTTTCCTGATATCATCTGTATCCGGTTTAAACGCCAATCCCCATAACGCAATTTTCCTTCCTGAGAGATCACCGTTGAAATAATCAAGGATCTTTTGGGCAAATACCGCTTTTTGCCTTTCATTCACATCGATCACTGCTTTGATCAGTTTGAAGTCGTACCTGTTTGAAACTGATGTATTGTTGAGCGCTTCGACATCTTTCGGAAAACAGGAACCTCCGTATCCGACACCGGGAAACAGGAACATGTTTCCTATCCTGGCATCCGCACCGATCCCTGTCCTGACCTGATCCACATCTGCGCCGAGGATCTCACTCAGATTGGCGATCTCGTTCATAAAACTGATCTTCAGCGCCAAAAATGAATTGGCTGCATACTTGGTCAGTTCTGCACTCTTCTCATCCATGATCAGTAAAGGACACTGTTCACTGATGAAAGGCTGGTACAGTTCCCGTAAAAGTTGAATTGCCCTGTCTGACCTTGTACCCACAACCACTCTGTCCGGCCTGAGAAAATCCTCAACAGCCTTGCCTTCTCTGAGGAATTCGGGGTTTGACACTACATCGAACAAGGAAGGATCGACTATTTTACTTAAAATTTTCGTGACTTTTTCTGCAGTGCCAACCGGAACCGTGCTTTTATTGATGATCACCTTGTATCGATCAATCATCGGGGCAATATCTCCCGCTACCTGAAGGACAAAAGAAAGATCAGCAGCGCCGTCTCCACCCTGCGGCGTGGGAAGTGCCAGAAATATAATATCCGCATGGTCAACAGCATCCCGGAGGCTGGTCGAAAAAGAAAGCCGGTGTTCTTTAATGTTCTTCCTCAACAGCTCTTCAAGTCCGGGTTCATAAATGGGGACGATGCCTGATTTCATTTTCTGCACTTTCTGTTCATCCACATCCATGCAGATCACTTTATTTCCGGTCTCTGCAAAACAGGTTCCTGTAACCAAACCTACATAACCGGATCCAATAACGGATATTTTCATGTGTGTATTTTGTAATTATTCACTTCAACCATATGTAACAGTCCGATAAAGTTTTATAGCTGATTGATTTTCAATGACATGAAATACCATAAAATTTCTTGTTAACTTCGTGATAATCATAATTTTGCGCCTTTGCGCCTTCCCGGGAAATAAAACTTTATCCAACTTTTCAAATAGAAACTCTGATGAAAAACATGCATGCCTGTCTGTTGAGTATAGCCTTTTTGTTTTTCATGTCAATTTCATATCAAACCAGATTCGTTTGAACCCTGAATCAGGGTCTGATTTTTAGGGCTGTAAAAATACATTTTTGGTATGGATAATGGATAATTAAGATAACTTAATTCTTTGGCGTGACTGAGAAATTGTGATTTTTAAACCTGTGTTCCCAAAAACCGCTTCAGCCGGCAGCATCCTGGTACAACCTCTTCATGAGCACTGCCACCCCGGCAATAACGATACCGAGGATCAATCCCAGCAGAAGGTTTTTCAACATTGATTTTTTAACTGCAGGCAAAGGTTGTACCGGTCTGTCTATCGTCTGCACATAAGGCATGGTATTCCTTAGTGCAAAATCAGCGATTTCAAGGTTTTTCGTGCTTTCACCCAAGGCCATTGTCAACAAAGCAATATCCTTCCGCAACCGGTCACTACCTAACCTGGTCGTCTGTGAATACAAGCCCAGAGAAGCATCATCCCTCCTGGCCAACTGGCTTTCTTTCAATTGCAACTGATTTTTGATGGAATCGGTTTTCTCCTTAACAATTCTGTAGGTAACTGATTGTTTTTCAGTCATTTTAGCAACATAAAAATCATTGAGCTCGTCGAATATGAGGTTGGTCAGCGCAATTGACAATTCAGGGTTGCGACTCGTAACAGACAGCTCAAGTATCCGTGTTTCTTCATCCCATGATCCGCTGAGCATGCCCGGTTTATCCTTGTCCGGATCCCCGACCAAGGTGCCATGCAGGCTTTTCAAGGCTTTCAGTTCTGTTGCCCCGAATTCGGATGGCTCTGTTTGTTTGAATCTGAATTGCTCCAGGCTTTTATCTTTGCGGACGTAAAACCGGTACCACGGTCGATGGTTCCATTGGCCGGTGGTATCCAGGTAGGTGATGAGGTGGTTGGCCATTAACTTTTCTTCACCCTGAATTTCAGTTTTGGAGAACAATGCATTTTCAATGATATTTCTCGACCTGGAAAGGTGGATGAGTTTTGCCAGGCTGTTTTTGCCTCGCTGTGAAATACCAAAAGTACCCAAAACACCGCTTAGTGAGCCTAATGGATTGCCCGCATCTTCATCGATCATAAAAGTCAGTTTTGCAGGATATTCAGCCTTATCCAGCCATGCATTCAGGCCGAAGAGCAACATAAAAACCAACCCAGTGGCAAGTATAAATCGTTTTTGTGCATATATTGCCCTGAGCAGTTCTGCCGATTTAAGGATCAGATCCCGGAGGCTGATCTCACCCTGATTTGTTTGTTTATTGACTTCCATGGTGATTTTGGGATTTTTACATAATCGATTGATATCCCGGACAAAATCCCTGCAAAGATGGTTGTTTCAGTAAAATGAACATCAATAATCGATTGAATTTTTTACATCTTTAAACTTCAACATAGATTTCGCCTGTTTTTGTTAGCATCAATAATCTGTATCCTTTTGATGAAAGTTGACTCTTAAAGAAATGTCTGCAAAAACCGTATTTTCAGTCACTGTATCTGACATCGACCGCTTTTGACGGAACAGTCCGCGAATCTCTGCAAAATATCCGGGAAAGAGCCTGTAGCTGAACTTCAACTTGTATATCCAATAGTTTTTGGTATCGCCATCCGCCGTGAAATAACCCGTTTCGGACAAGCGGTCATTCGAACTGCGAAAAACATGACTACCCCTGTTTTCGCCGTTAAGATCACCACCGTGCCTTGCATAAATTGCCGTTCCTTCCAGAAAGATCCTGGTGGCTGGCCTGTATTTTAAACTGAAAATACCTTCATAAAAACTGGATCCAAGCGGATGCGCGAGCAATTGCCGGTAGTGGGTGTAATTGGTACTAGAATCCTGATGACTGTAGGTGAAAGGACGGACAAAATTGCCTTCCAGTTGAACATCCAGGTGGCTGATCCCTCCAAGATCAAATGCTTTGACCCCTGCCTGGATGCCGTATTTGTTTCCCCACCAGCCCTCATTCTCCCTGATATGCCTCAGGCTGAACTCATCCAGGATCAACTGTCCGTAAAGTTTATATCTTTTGAGAAAGGAATAATTGATGTCCAAACCCATGAGCACATTATCCGGGCTTCCCAGAAACTGCTCCACGCTTCGGTACAGGATCACAGGATTCAGGTATTGAAATTCAAAATGTTGCCCTCTGCTGAATATCACAGACTCAAAAAAAGCCGCTTCAAGACGTGGTGTTATACGGTAACTCAGATAATGGCTGGCCATATATTTTTTGGTATTGAGCACATCACCGGGAGTTGCTTCAGGGCTGGTGGAGGTCAGTTCTGCAATTAAATTGTGATAATGCAATTTCCATATATTGGTATTGAGTGCCAGAAAAAAGTAATTCTGCGACAGATCGGAAAGTAAAAGTGATCGTATACCCTGTCCGATAAAATACCTTCCGTGCCCGAGTTGTGTGCTGATATTTTTATGAATGCGGGCGCTGACGTATGCCTGTGAATTGGCATAATCGTATCCACGCACATTTGGCAAAACAGTGCTGCTGTACGATTTGTAAAATCCATTGCCGGGAATAGCCTTTTCTTCACGTATTTTTTGATCGATATATGCCGGAAAACTGGCCTGGTTCTCATAGACTGAACTGTAAAAATAAAGATTTTTACCAATGCCTCCTTCCAGTATCAGCCCTCTGGTATTCCGGAAAGTGGTGAGTTGATTTTCCTTGTCACGGCCAAGGGCAAAGTTGGCAACAGGATTGACTTTTAAATACAATTCGTCCCTTTGAAGGGCTAAAAAGTCAGTTTTTGTCCTGTAAAAATGCCTGAGCCATTTACTTCCTTCATTGCCGGAATGCCTGGTTTGGATTGGAATCCAAAGGCTGTCGGGCCACAATCCCGGAAAATATTGTTCTGCCAGCACCAGTTCCATGTCTTCCCGATCCAGAGGATGCATTCCCAGATCCTGTTCTTTCAGTTTTAACAGATATTGGATCAGTTCTTTGCGGTCAAATTTATTTAATCCCTGGTGAAAAAAAGGCTGAGTGCCAGATTTTACAGAAAGTCTTTCTATAGTGGTCAAAATTTGTCCATTGCGGTCAAAGAGAATTTCCTGAGCCTGCAAAATACAGGAAACCGTGAACATAAATAATACAAGGTGTAAAATTCTCATCATACCTTGAAGTTGAGCAGGTAGTTTTTAATGTCTTCTTCGAAAGCATTCTTTTCACGGAAATGAAAATCGATATCCACAGGCAGGAGATATACAGGAAGTTTATTGTCCCGGATAAAATCCCGGTGAAGGTCCAGCCGGGTGGCATCTTTTTCTGTGGTAAGGATCAGTTTTTTTGTTGCAGGAATGGCATCAAAATGGTTTTTGATACCTGTGAGGTCTTCATTGGAGAACTGATGATGGTCGGTAAAGTCCATTATTTCGAGAGAGTTGACCATATCAGCCACATATTGAGCCATATAGGTTGAAGAAGCGATTCCGGACACCAGCAGAACATCTGTTGACTCGTCCATATCGACAGTCACGGAGGGATCATAGATGTAATAGGGTCTGTAGTAGCGGTAATAGCTGAAATACACCCGCTGGTTTGGCTGTGGATTGATTTTCTCCAGCATTTTGGCCTGATCGCCGGTTGTCAACTGAAATGGGCATTTGGTGACAATGATGATATCAGCTCTCCGGTATGCAGATCTCCATTCTCTCAGGGTGCCTGTTGGCAGAAAAAAATCTTTGAAAAAAGGTTTGTCGTAGGTGGTGAGCAGTATATTCAGCCCAGGTTTGACAGCTCTGTGCTGGTAGGCATCATCGAGCAGGACCACCTGTGTCTGGTTTTGGCGCATCAGGATGAATGGTATGCCTTCTGACCTGCTTTCATCGACAAAAACCCCGGTGTCGGGATATTTCCGCTTGTAAAGCAGGGGTTCATCTCCGACTGTGAGTACGGTATCATGCAACTCAACCGTTTTGAATCCCTTGGTTTTCCGTTTATAACCCCTGCTGAGCACGGCAACTTCCAGATAAGGTTTCAGCAGGCGGATGAGGTATTCCGTATGAGGTGTTTTTCCGGAACCGCCTACAGTCAGGTTGCCTATGTTGATCACCGGAACGTTGAAGCTCACCGGTGAAAGGAATTTCAGATCATACAGGGCATTGAAAAGTATGGAGAAAAATCCATATATCAGTGAAAAGGGCAGAAGCAGGATCTTGAGTAATATACTTTGTACCATTTAATCAGGTATGTTTTGAATATGAAATTCTTTTTTGACGCGAGTCAATTTAATTGCAATTTATGACAAATTAATGGCATTTTCATGAATAAAGTTCAATGCAGGGGCGATTACATTTAGCATTTTGAGAATGGATTTTGGTTTTTGATGTCCGTCAATCCAAATACAGTAACGTGAAAATTTTCTGCCTGCCTTTGAGATGCAGGCCCTGGACGGATAAGTCAATTGTTATTGTGCTCAGCTGTTCTAAATGAGAAAAAAGTTAATTTGTTAACTCATATAATCAAGACATACAGTATGTTATAGAAATAAATAAGCATTGTAAATATGCAGATTTTACAAATTAAGTTGAAAAATGTAAATGACGGACCGTTCTGAATGTGGGAAATCCGTCTATTCCGCACACTCGTGTTCATAAAACACCATAACGAATGAATAATCCGAAATTCCTTCCGGAAAATGTTAAATTCCTGAAAACCCCAGCAATTTCCTTTGCTCTTTGAAATCCGGTTTGTATATTTACTTTCTGAAAATATACCCGATATGACTGGCAAAACCTATATCATCAGATCATCAGATCATCAGATCATCAGATCATCAGATCATCAGATCATCAGATCATCA
>CAZQKR010000012.1:110882-112043 GCA_964594045.1 uncultured Saprospiraceae bacterium
GATTGTCCACCAGTCATATCCAATAATAACCAATTAAAAAATAGATGCAGGGTAGTTCCTAAGTTCGCTTATGGGATACCCTTTTTAATACAGGGTGAAGTAAGCAAAATTCATGATCGCAAGGATCAGATCGCCGTTTATCGGCTATGTTTTAATAAGTATCGCGTGATCATAAAGCCTTATTTTAACCCAATATTAGATTGCATTTTGAAATGGTTACAATAATTGAATATTAGTAGATTAGTATAAGCACCATCGCTTTGAACAAATAATAAAAATTAATATTGATCTTTCCTGAAAGCTCAAAATTGATAACCATTGATGGAATTATTATTTCTTCTAACCATTAAAAAATTAGAAGATTTTGAATTTTATTTTCTAATCACAAGCTTAATAAGCTTGAAAAAATCGTTCATTATGAAAAAATTAATCATGTTTTTGGGAATTTTGTTGATTTGCTTAAATGTAAATGCCCAAGTAATCACACAATCCACGGAGAACCGATTTATTGATAATTTACTAAAATTGGATAAAATCCCAGATGTTCAAAGTATTATAGTGAGAGATTTGTCCAATTTTGAAACGATGGAACTGGAAATTGAAGATGAAGAACGAGAATCTTATGGCAGCCCTTGGAGATTTGCCACGCTTATAGAAACTGATATATCAATTAACAATGTTGGATCATTAGAGCTTGTTGATGATCATTTAGTTTGGATTGTCAGAATACAAACTAATAGTGCCAAAAGTATTAGTATCACATTCCAAGATCTCAAATTATCAGAAGGTGCTGAAATATATCTTTTCACTGATACAAAAAGAGTACTTTATGGCCCTTTAACAAAAGATATGTTTGTCCCTACTGATGAAATCTCTACTGAAGTGTTGGCAGGAAATTCTGTTTATGTCTATTATAGAATTCAAGAAACGAAAGGTTTTGAGGATAATGTCCATATTTCGAAAATAGGCTATGGTTATCGGTATAGTGGAGAAGCATTTAATGAAGCAGGTTTAATAGTTGATCGTGCTTTATCTTGTCATGTTGATGTGACAGGCACAAATGGAGATTGTTTTAGAATGGAGCAAAGAGCAGTCGCAAGAACTTTAGAGAGTATAAAATATTTTGTGTAAACACAAAATAGGGAAAAATCAAAGACGGCA
>CAZQKR010000013.1:0-98785 GCA_964594045.1 uncultured Saprospiraceae bacterium
CTCTTTTTTTTAAAGAGCCTGATCAATTTTTTTTGGTCAGGCTCTTTGCTTTTTACTGATCACCCTGTCCACACCCTGGGTACCAACCCGCCTGACTTTTTCCATCCTTCATATATCTGTCCATTTTTACTCTTGTTTTAAACCTCAACTTTCAATCCGCATTTTTGGCAAAACCTCCTTAAATCAATCCATATACCGACTCATTTTTAAAATAATATTGCAATTTTTTTATCAAAGCTTCAACTAACTTTTGTTTTTTACTATTTTTGAAAATAATTAAAGAGTGCTTTGTTCGTCCTATTGTTTTTTGTTTGCGAATTTTTGCACGCTGTTAAATAAACCATTAATTTACAGGTCAAAAGATTATTTGTTAAAATCATTTTCTGATATGAAATGGATCACAGAATTTTTAATTTCCAGCATCGGGCGTAAACTCATCATGAGCCTGACTGGTTTTTTTCTTGTTTTTTTCCTGGCAGTACACCTTTTTGGCAATACGAATTTGCTCCATAATGACGGAGGTGATGCATTTACGCAGTATGTTCAGTTTATGAAGGTAAATCCCATTATAAAAATCACGGCTTATCTGCTTTATTTCTTTATCCTGCTTCACGCTGTTCAGGGTACGCTGTTATGGATCAGGAACCGGAGAGCCAAGGGCAGTACCTACGCTGTCTCCACCACTGAGAATGCAGGATTTGCCGCAAAAAATATGTTCTACCTGGGTGTTCTTATCCTGGTTTTTCTCATTTTTCACATGGGTGACTTCTGGCTGAAAATGAAAACCGGATCTTTGGATGAGTTTACGTTGTATTCAGGAGTGGTGGCAACTTTTAAAATACCGGGTTATCTTGTGATCTACGAAATAGGGATCATAGCATTGTTTTTTCATCTGAAACATGGATTTCAAAGCGCTTTTCAAACGCTGGGATTGAATCATGGCAAATATACACCTATAATAAAAGGTTTTGGCTGGTTCTACTCAATTGTGATCTGCCTGGGGTATTTCATCATTCCCCTGTATGTTTATTTTGTTGTTCCGGTACCGGCTTAATCGTTAATTTAAAATCTTTTTCACATGGCATTGAATGGTAAAGTTCCTCAGGGCCCTCTTTCAAAAAAATGGACGGACTATCGCTCCAAAATGAACCTGGTTGCCCCGAATAATAAAAGAAAACTGGAGATCATCGTAGTCGGAACCGGCCTGGCAGGCGCTTCAGCAGCTGCGTCTCTGGCTGAACTGGGATATCAGGTAAAGGCTTTCACCTACCACGACAGCCCGCGAAGAGCACACAGCATCGCTGCCCAGGGTGGCATTAATGCAGCTAAAAATTATGCCAACGATGGGGACAGCACATACAGGTTGTTTTATGATACCATCAAAGGCGGTGATTATCGTGCCCGTGAGGCCAATGTGTATCGCCTTGCAGAAGTGAGCGCAGACATCATCGACCAGGCTGTTGCACAGGGTGTTCCATTCGCCAGGGAATACGGAGGTCTGCTGGACAACAGGTCTTTTGGCGGTGTGCAGGTGTCCCGTACCTTTTATGCAAGAGGTCAAACAGGTCAGCAATTGTTGATCGGTGCCTACAGTTCATTATCCAGGCAAATATCCCTGGGGCAGGTAGAAATGTTCAACCGCCATGAAATGCTCGAACTGGTTATTATAGACGGGAAAGCACGTGGCATTATAGCGAGAAATCTTCTTACCGGTAAGTTGGAACGTTTTTCGGCTCACGCTGTGGTGCTGGCAACCGGTGGATATGGCAACGTATTTTACCTTTCGACCAACGCTATGTACTGCAATGCAACCGCAGCCTGGAAAGCTGTTAGAAAAGGTGCATATATGGCCAATCCCTGCTTTGTCCAGATCCATCCCACATGCATTCCGGTGTCCGGGGATTACCAGTCAAAACTGACCCTGATGTCTGAATCTCTCAGAAATGATGGCAGGGTTTGGGTGCCAAAACATAAGGAAGATGCCCAGGCCATCAGGGAAGGGAAAAAATCCCCGCTCGATGTCCGGGAAGAGGACAGAGATTATTTCCTCGAAAGAAGATACCCTGCATTTGGCAACCTGGTGCCAAGGGACGTGGCTTCAAGGGCAGCCAAAGTTGCCTGCGATGAAGGCAATGGTGTGAGTCCGACAGGCCTGGCGGTATATCTCGATTTTGCTTCAGCCATTGAAAGATATGGAAGGTCGAAAGCCATTTCAACCGGCTTGACCAATCCGGATAAACAGACCATCATCAAGCTCGGTGAGGAAGTAGTATCCGAAAAATATGGTAATCTCTTTGAAATGTATGAGAAGATCACCGGAGAAGATCCTTATAAAGTGCCCATGAAGATCTATCCGGCGATCCATTATACCATGGGCGGTCTCTGGGTGGATTACAACCTGGAGTCCAATATACCGGGACTTTTTGTTTTGGGAGAAGCCAATTTCTCTGACCACGGAGCCAACAGACTCGGGGCTTCTGCATTGATGCAAGGTCTTGCGGATGGTTATTTTGTGATCCCTTATACCATAGGTCAGTTCCTTTCCAATGATATCCGCACACCTAAATTTGATACCAACAGCCCTGAATTTGAATTGGCTGAAAAGGAAGTAAGTGACAGAATCCATCGCCTGATGTCCGTTCAGGGCAATCAGTCTGTGGAAAGTTTTCACCGTCGTCTGGGCAAGATCATGTGGGATAAGGTTGGAATGGCTCGAAATGAAGAAGGTCTTAAAAATGCAATTGAAGAGATCAAAAAATTGCGGGAAGAGTTTTACAGGGATGTATTTATTCCGGGTAAAGCGGAAGAATATAACTATGAACTGGAAAAAGCCATCAAAGTTGCAGACTTTCTTGAACTTGGTGAATTGCTCGCAGTAGATGCCTTACATAGAAATGAATCATGTGGAGGACATTTTCGTGAAGAATATCAGTCTGGGGAAGGTGAGGCAAAGAGAAACGATGCTGACTTTGCCTACGTGGCAGCATGGGAATGGAAAGAAAACGGTGAACATAAATTGCATAGGGAAGAATTAAGCTTTGAAAATATCGAATTGAAAACCAGGAGTTATAAATAACATTGCGAATAAAATGGTTTTTATCAGCATCTGTTTTTTAAGCAACAAAAATTAAATTGCACATGAATCTTACACTCAAAGTCTGGAGACAAAATAATCCTAAAGACAAGGGACGGTTTGAAATATATAAGGTGGTGGCCAACGAGCATATGTCTTTTCTGGAAATGCTGGATGTGCTGAATGAACAACTGGTTTCTCAGAAAAAGGAACCGGTTTCTTTTGAACATGATTGCCGTGAGGGTATCTGCGGGACATGTAGCCTGGTGATCAATGGAAGGCCTCATGGATTGTTGCAGGGAACTACCACCTGCCAATTACATATGAGATTTTTTAAGGATAGAGATACCATTGTGATCGAGCCGTTCAGAGCCAGGGCTTTCCCGGTGATCAAGGACCTGGTGGTGGATCGTTCAGCTTTGGACCGGGTCATACAGGCAGGTGGTTATATTTCAGTAAATGCAGGAAATGCCCAGGACGCCAACTCGATCCCGGTCAATAAGGATATTGCCTCTATGGCATTCGACTCCGCGGCCTGCATCGGTTGCGGAGCTTGTGTAGCAGCCTGTCCGAATGGTTCAGCCATGCTTTTCACTTCAGCCAAGATCTCTCATCTGGGATTGTTACCACAGGGAAAAGTGGAGAAAAACACGCGGACGCTCAAAATGGTTCAACAAATGGATAAGGAAGGTTTTGGCGCTTGTTCCAATATCGGTGCCTGCGAAGTGGAATGTCCCAAAGGCATCAGCCTGACCAATATTGCCCGAATGAACAGATATTATTTTGGTGCCAGCCTGGGGTAAGCACCTAGATAAGAGGACAAAATATTATTTGTCTCATTGGAGCAATATTGAATTCTGTCGTATTGATCTAAACTAAAGTTACAATTCAATTACCTTGGGAAAACAAGGAAAATTATACCTGATCCCGGTTCCGATCTCCGAAGGCAAGCTGGAAACCATTCCGGATTCCGTGCTTAACACCATGCATGCTCTACGATATTTTATTGTTGAACGTGCCCGGACGGCCAGAAGATGGATGAGGGAAAGTGGTTTTACCGGGGATATCAGTCAGATCAGTTTCATCGAATTGGATAAAAGATCAAAGGACAACATCACAAAAAGCCTGTTGGGACCTGCATTTGAAGGGCATGATACAGGATTGATGTCCGAAGCCGGGATTCCAGCTATTGCTGATCCCGGTACTGAAATCGTTCGCCTGGCTCATGAGCTTGGCATTCAGGTCGTTCCGCTGACCGGGCCGGGTTCCCTGTTTCTTGCCCTGGCAGCATCCGGTCTGAATGGGCAGCAGTTCTGTTTTCACGGATATTTGCCGGTGAAAAAGGATCAACTGAGAAAAAAACTGCAGGAATTGGAGCAATCGGTATGGAAGCACGGGATCAGTCAGATCTTTATCGAGACACCCTACAGAAATGAACAGATATTCAGAACGATCCTGGAAGTAATAAATCCCGCTGTAAAGCTTTGTATTGCCAGGGATATCACCGGACCTGTAGAGTTGATCCACACCTACCCTGTTTCTGAATGGAAAAAAAGAACGATGGGTGAACTTGGAAAGTATCCTGTGGTGTTTATACTGGGGAAATAATAAATATACAAGCAATTCAACAATAATGAAACTTATCGATTATATACATCAGCTTTTTAAATGGCTATTGATCCTGCCCATCAGGATCTACCAGATCTTTTTATCTCCCTTGTTGGGCAAAAATTGTCGCTATACACCTACCTGCTCGCATTACACCATTGAAGCGATCAAGGAATGGGGTATATTCCGTGGCAGCTGGATGGCTGTTAAACGCATAGTCAGTTGCAATCCATGGGGTGGATCGGGATATGATCCTGTGCCAAAGAGAAAGCATCAGGAGGAATAGGGCGATTTTTTACGTTTTGTAAACACCTCTGTTAGCATTTAAAATATAAATTCCAATAGAAAAAAAGAGAAGGAGTTTACTCTATTTCAATGCTTTGATTTCCCCGTTGTCTGAAGTTTGCAACTTCAGACTTGTATCCCTTTGACCCGATGCCTGAACACAATCCAATTACAATTCTGCTTAAAATTATCTTCCAGAAGTTTCAAACTTCATTTCACTCTAACAGCTAAAATGATATTGCATCCCATATCCGTCTGAAGTTGCAAACTTCAGACAACGAAATGGGGCGGGTTATGATCCGGTTCCGAAGAGAATGCATCGGGAGAAATAGCGCGATTTTTTACGTTTTATTAAACACCTCTGTTAGCATTTAAAATAAATTCAAGTAAAATGGAAGACCTGGAGTTTACTGAATTTCAATGCTTTGATTACCTGAAAATCCGTTTATCAAATGGAAATTTTTCTATGCGCTTGATCCTGATCTTTGCGAAATCGGGATGCTTCGGGTTTATAAGCAGGTTATAATCACCCTGCGTAACCACGGATGGGATCTTTAATACGCAAAATTTATTTTCCTGGACGAATTTATCACCGAAAATTTGTGTGGAAGAGGGATGAGGAAAATCTTTCCAGTTTGTAGGTAAATCACCTGGTTCAATTTGCTGACATTCTATATCGTCAGGAATCTCCAATGTTACCATCATATAGTCAGCAGGTAAAGTAGCCAGCGTAAAATGCACTGCAACCTCAGCCATTGCCAGCGATCTGTTGGATGCCGTATAAATTAACTCTACACCAACTGAATTCCATCTTACTCCTTTTATTGCAGCTCCTTTTCCTGACAGTGCACCTGCAAATTTTTCCCGGGTTAATCTGAATGCCTCCATCAATTACACCAGAATTCCATGATTGATCCTGATCAATTCAGCGATCACCATCTCCTTACCGTAAGAATCTTTTAATAATTCTATGGGTTTCAGTTTACCTAAAGCGAAATTAGGAGTCTTCAGCCAGAGTTTAAGCTTATCCATATCCTCAAAAACGTCCAGACCAACTTTGGTGACCTCAGCCATTTCTATAATTTTCTCTGAATGCAATGGTTTAAAATGGTGGTTGGTATGTTGTCTGTAGCGCTGTAAAGATTTTGTTGAAATATCAAGCAATTCTGCCCAGTCATTTTCGGTAAAAGGCGTGTAATGTTGAATTAACCGGAACAATGAATAGGGTATTCCGGCTCTGATGGCAACAATGATCAAATGTTTATCATTGAGCAAATCATCATAAGTGATTTTTTTCCTGAGCTCAAATGGAATGTCCCAATCTTTCTTTTCATGAAAGAAAGTGTTGACTTCCTTATTGAGTTTTTCTTCAAGTTCCAGTTTTCCAGCTACTATCACAACAAGACATTTGTCCACAAATATAGGACAAAATACTTAAAATGGCAAAAAGTACCATGTTAAATTTTTAGGTGTAAAGGAATAGGATATGTTTTGTGAATGACGGTAGTACTTCAACTTGATTTAATTTAGTATTCCCCCCGTTGTCTGAAGTTTGCAACTTCAGACTTGTATTCCTTTGACCCTATCCTGAACACCATCCTATTACAATTCTGCTTAAAATGATCCTCCGGAAGTTTCAAACTTCATTTCACTCTTACCGCTAAAATGATATTGCATCCCATATCCGTCTGAAGTTGCAAACTTCAGACAACGAAATGGGGCGGGTTATGATCCGGTTCCGAAGAGAATGCATCGGGAGAAATAGCGCGATTTTTTACGTTTTGTAAACACCTCTGTTAGCATTTAAAATATAAATTCCAATAGAAAAAAAGAGAAGGAGTTTACTCTATTTCAATGCTTTGATTTCCCCGTTGTCTGAAGTTTGCAACTTCAGACTTGTATCCCTTTGACCCGATGCCTGAACACAATCCAATTACAATTCTGCTTAAAATTATCTTCCAGAAGTTTCAAACTTCATTTCACTCTTTCTGCGAAAATGAGATTGCAACCATATCCGTCTGAAGTTGCAAACTTCAGACAACGCAGACCTACTGGATTCGAATGCTGACGACGCGATGCTTGTCAGCATACTGACATCCTTCGGATCGTCAGTACCAGCGACCAAATAACTAAAAATAAAAAAGGCTGCCAGGTAGACAGCCTCATTAGATGTGGGACCTACTGGATTCGAACCAGCGACCTCATGCCTGTCAAGCATGCGCTCTAAACCAACTGAGCTAAGATCCCTTTATTTTGGGATGCAAATATACAATTTCCTTCAGAATGGGGGTAATAGTTCGTTCATTTTCCACTTTTATTGTTGGAATTTCTAAGGCAAAAGGAATAAATTATTTTCTGTTGACACCAAAGGATATCGCACTCATATGGGGAATGGCCGGCAAAAGGTCAATGGAGAGATCATTTTGGGCATCAATCGACAAGTTATATCTGAGAAAGCCTCCATACCAGATGAATTTTCTTTCCCATTTACCGTTCCTTCCTGAATTCAGAAAATCGGGATCATTTTTGTATTCCGGAATGCCCGACCATCCTTTCCTGTAATACCAGAAAGGCCCGATAGCAGCGCTGAACCTGTGTTCAGGTGAACGCAATCCTACGATGTCATCGTGCAACTCTATTCCAGCATTTGTGATCCCTGCAAATTTACCGGCTGAGTCATGGAAAACAAGTGATTGGACAATTTTTAGCCCTACATAATCATTGATCTGAAAAGATGCGCTGAAAGTTACCCCGGCATATCCGGTCAACAACCCGCTTTTATTGAGTTTCCATTTATAAAATGCAACATTTTGGTTTTTCTCAAAATGATATGCCAAACCGCCCAAAGTAAGTCCGAAGGAGAATTGCGCAGCCAGCAAAAAAGGCAGCAGGGCCAGTTTAAAAGTTATAATCCACCTGATGAGTTTTTCCGGCATGGTACAATTTCAGTTGAGAAATCACTAAACATAAAAGTAAATGCAAATATAGTGACTGATACTGCCGAGCAAAACAAAAATATGAAAAATGAAATGGTTGAAGCGAAGTGTTTTCTTCAGGTAAAACAATGCGCCAACAGTATAAAACAAACCGCCCAGGCCTAGCCAGAAAAGTCCCCATCCGGGCATGTTTTTTACGAGTGGATAGATGGCAATAACTGCGATCCAACCCATTAAAACATAGGCAAGTGTGGAAATTTTGTCCCAACGTCCGGTCATAAAGAGCTTAAAAATGATCCCTGTAATTGCCAGCCCCCAAATGACACCAAAAATACTCCATCCCCACGGACCCTGTAAAGTGATCAGCGTAAAAGGAGTGTATGTTCCTGCAATCAGTACATAAATTGCTGAATGATCCAGGATGTTGGCTTTGACCCGGAATGTCGGATGCTTCGATGCATGGTAAACAGTGGATGCCAGGTACAGCAAGACCAGGCTTGCCCCGTAAATACTGTTGCTGACAATATGCCAGGCCGTTTTATATAAACTTGAATTGACCACGATCAACGTCAATCCTGTTATGGCCATCAATAAGCCCACACCATGTGAGATCACATTCAACATTTCTTCTCTTGGTTCGTACGTTGCAGCTTTTGTCCGCATAATTATACTTTGAGTTAAATTTCTAAAACGCAAAGAAAGCAATTTATTATCTGTTTCAGAATGGGTTTGTTTAAAAAATCACAAAATTTAATATGTTTTCTCCGGGTTATAATCTGGGTAATTAAATCCCTGGGCAAATCAATCCCACAGGGTTAAAACTCTGGGCAAATCAATCCCACAGGGTTGAAACCCCGGGCTACAGATATTTAACTCCTACAGAGTTTGTTTTCGACATAAGTAATCTGATAAAAATCAGGTTTTACTATGTCACATGATCATTACGGTTCATCGAATGAAAGCTTACAGATCACTGATCACAGATCACCGAACCTTCATCAAATTTTTGTCTGATAAAATCATAAACCTCATCTTCCTGTACAACAAGGCAGTTGTTTTCAAGCACTTCAAATATTTCCTCAAATTTTTCTTTCCGGTATGGTTTGGTACCTTTTAACCAGTTGATATTTAAAGGATTAGTTAGGATATAATGGATGATTTGTTCCGGATGGCTGAAGTTGGTCAGATCGGTTTCATGGCTTTCTAACAATTCAAAACCGTGCAATTCAGCGTGATTTTCAAAAAATGTATAATAGACGAGCCTTTTGGGTGCTTTTTGTTCCAGAATTTTAATGTTGGATAAAGTTTTTGTGAAGACCACATCGCTGAAGTGATCGATCAGCTCCAGTTGTTTTCGGGGATCAGACTTCTGGATTTTCCTGTAATCTTCAGCAGTGATGGATTGAGCAGCCAGGAACCGGATAAACTCCTGTTCGAGTTTTTCCAGTTCATCCATACGCAATCGTCTGTATTTGACCATAAAGGCTTTTTGATGTTATTCGGCAAGCTGGTAAATATCCCGCAGATTCCTGCCCGCTTCGTCATAGTCAAGGCCATAGCCTACAACAAACTTATTCTCTATATCCAGACCTCTGAAACGAATAGGTATTTCATATCTGATCGCCTCCGGTTTGACCAGCAAAGAGGCTATATGCAGACTGGATGGTTGATCGGCAAGCAGTTTTTGATAAAAATAATGCAGGGTGGTTCCGGTATCCACAATGTCCTCGATCAGGAGAATGTGCTTGTCCTTAATATCAAATGTAAGACCGAAATCTTCTTTGATCGAACCGCTGGATGCCAGGCCTTCATAGGAGGATAACTTCACAAATTGTATCGTGTGGTCGATGGTAAGATACCTTGCCAGGTCTGCTCCAAAAATGAAAGCGCCTTTCAGCAGAATGACCAGATGCACAGACTTACCCTGAAAATGATCATTGATCTCATTGGCCACTCTTTCAACCACTTCAAGGATCTCTGCTTCGGGAATGAAAGGTTTGAACCGGAGGTTTTTGATTTGTATGATCTGTTCCATTGGCTGCGATTATCAGGCAAAGTTAGTTGAAAAGCCAGAAAAAAAGTCATTTAAATAAAAAAAGCCTCCTGCAAATAACAGGAAGGCTTTTTATCTTCGTTCACACAATTGATTACATCATGCCCGGCATTCCGCCTCCGGGAGGCATCATCGGTGCAGGATTGTCTTCTTTAACAGAATAAATAACACCTTCTGTTGTAAGTATCATTCCTGCTATGGAACCCGCATTTTCAACAGCTATCCTGGTCACTTTGGCCGGATCAATGATACCTGCTTTTTTAAGGTCTTCATATTTGTCTTCACGGGCATTGTACCCGAATGCATCTTTTCCTTTCATCACTTCCATCAGAACGACCGCACCTTCGATACCGGCATTGTCAGCAATGGTTCTCAACGGTGATTCCAATGCTTTTTTGACGATTTCAACACCGGTTTTTTCGTCTTCATTGATGGTGTCAACTTTATCCAGCACGTTGATGGCTCTGACCAAAGCGACTCCTCCTCCGGCAACGATGCCTTCTTCGATGGCAGCTCTTGTTGCACTCAATGCATCATCAACCCTGTCTTTCTTTTCCTTCATTTCCACTTCAGTTGCTGCACCGATATATAAAACGGCCACACCACCGGACAATTTTGCCAGTCTTTCCTGCAATTTTTCCTTGTCATAATCAGAAGTGGTTTTTTCGATCTGATGTTTGATCTCTTTGATACGCGCCTTGATCATCGCTTCATCACCTCTTCCATTGACAATCGTAGTATTATCTTTGTCGATCACGATCTTTTCAGCAGATCCCAACTGATTCATCTGGGTATTTTCCAGCTTATATCCCTGTTCCTCAGAGATCAGTGTTCCGCCTGTCAAAATGGCGATGTCTTCCAGCATGGCTTTTCTTCTGTCACCAAATCCGGGAGCTTTAACTGCAACCACTTTCAATCCTGCTCTCAAACGGTTTACAACTAATACTCCAAGAGCCTGAGATTCAACATCTTCTGCGATCATCAATAATGGACGGCCTGATTGGGCAGCTTGCTCGAGAATCGGAACGATCTCCTGAACATTGGTGATCTTTTTATCGTGGATCAGGATCAGCGGGTTTTCGTATTCGGTATTCATTTTTTCTGAATCCGTGATGAAATACGGAGACAAATATCCTCTGTCGAATTGCATACCCATCACTTCCTCAACATAAGTGTCCGTTCCGCGTGCTTCTTCCACAGTGATCACACCGTCTTTGGATACTTTTTTCATCGCATCAGCGATCAATGAACCGATGGCTTCATCGTTGTTGGCTGAAATGGAAGCCACTTGTTTGATCTTTTCGAAATCATCGCCGATCACTTCAGCCTGTTGCCTGATGTTTTCAATTACTGCGTGGATACCTTTATCGATGCCTCTTTTAAGATCCATCGGATTGGCACCGGCAGCTACGTTTTTAAGGCCTGCACCAACGATGGCCTGAGCCAGAACAGTTGCCGTGGTCGTACCGTCACCAGCCTGGTCTGCTGTTTTGGAAGCTACTTCCTTCAGCATTTGTGCTCCCATATTTTCAACAGGATCTTTCAATTCGACTTCTTTGGCAACAGTCACGCCATCCTTGGTGATAGACGGAGCGCCATAGCTCTTTTCCAATATCACGTTTCTTCCTTTGGGACCCAATGTAACTTTTACTACATCGGCAAGCGCATCAATACCGCTTTTGAGTTGTTTTCTCGCTTCAAAACTAAATTTAATCTCTTTAGCCATAATATCGTTTTTGTTTTTATTTAATTTTATGTGACACAACCCATCTTACATAAATTGTGCCATAGCTGAAAAGGTGACAAAATTGCAGGTGTCGGGTGAAAAACAGCTTGATTTTCTCCGGTTTTGGCACAAGTCTGCAAGAAAATTTGACAAAATGACGAGTAATTGTATGGGAAAACAGGGTTTTTGTGTCTTGAGCGTCCTTAAAAACCTAAAAATTTTTGGCATTGTGTTGTTTTGTGTGGGTAAAAAATGTCATTTTGAAGTTTGACCCTGGATGTCCTTGCAGTAGTTCAACATGTTCATGCATGACTATTTTTTACTTCTTACTTTTTGCTTGATCAAAAAGTAACAAAAAATCAAGTTTCATTAAGGCGATTGCTGCGCACCGCTCACTCCCGGGCTTGCATGCTTTTTTAACCGGGGGCGTGGGTTTGCTCATACTTCTTGCCGGCTTTAAGCTGTTTTGTCATATCCCGGCTGCAGAATTGGATCGTCCGGTTAACGCAATTCCAGCCCTTCGTTCACTATCGCTGGTAATGAAACTTTCTCACGATTGCACAAGTGTATAGTTATCGAACCAAATATAATTGGTTTACTCATATTGGTTTCATCACTTCATCAAGCTTTATATATTACCCACACAGTTCAACATAGAGCCAAATTTTTGAATACTACAAAAAGAACGGTTGTTTGACCGGGGATATTGGTCATTCCAAAAATAAAAAAGAGAAAAAAGGTCAAAGTAAAAGTTTAACGGGAAATGAGTTTTTCAAGGTCTTTTACATCCAGTTTAGTGGTGTCGAGAATGATGTCATAATCAAGGGTGTCCCCTGCCCTGTCCGGTCTGGCCGGAATCTCCACATCACCGTGTAAACCTAAAATGATCTCCAGGTAGATCACGGAATCCACATGGGCTTCCACATCTTTGACCAGTAGCTGGCGGCAGGCATCAAAACGGTAATTGAAATGTTCTTCGCGTTTTTTCCGGAGTTCGAGAAGGATGGCTTCCTCACGGTCTGCCTGGTCCTGGCAACTGCTGACAAGCATTGCCGTTATGAGCAAAATGACTGCAAACTTTAAGCTGAATATGTAGTATGGATTTCGCTTCATTGCGCAATGATGCTAAAAATTTCTTTTTTCCTGACCTCTTTCAGGGAATCCACCATTTTGTCATAGTCAGTTGTCCGGATGGAATCACACATCGCCTGCGCTTTCCGGTCCAGTGAGTCCAGGCTGTTCCTGTACAGCGAATCGATCAGGGCAAGATCTTCTTCTGTAAACGAGTATTCGGGTTCTTTACAACTATATGGAACCACAAGAATGAAGATCAAAAGCAATATTCCGTAAAGCCTACTATACATCTGTCTTTTTCTCTCTCAATTCGAAATTTGTACCGAGATATACCTTTCTTACCAATTCATCCTCAGCCAGTTGCTTAGCTGTACCCTGCCTCAGTATCCTTCCTTCAAACATCAGATAGGCACGGTTGGTAATGGAAAGTGTCTCCTGGACATTATGGTCCGTGATCAGTATACCGATGTTTTTATCCTTGAGTTTGGACACGATATGCTGAATATCTTCTACCGCAATAGGGTCAATTCCAGCAAAGGGTTCATCGAGCAAAATAAAACCCGGATTGGTTGCCAGCGACCTGGCGATTTCGGTTCTCCGTCTTTCACCACCAGAAAGTGAATCTCCGATATTTTTTCTGACAGTTCCGAGGCCAAATTCAGCGATCAGATCCTCCAGTTTGTCTTTTTGTTCGGCTTTTGTCAGATTGGTCATCTGAAGCACTGCCAGGATATTGTCTTCCACTGTCATCTTCCTGAAAACCGAAGCTTCCTGCGGAAGGTAACCAATACCCTTCCTCGCTCTCCTGTACATGGCCAGGCCGGTAATATCATCGTCGTCGATAAAGACCTTACCGGAAGTAGGTTTGATAAAACCGACCACCATATAAAAAGTGGTAGTTTTGCCTGCCCCGTTGGGTCCGAGCAAACCGACGATCTCACCGCGCTCCACTTTGATGGAAACGTCCTGAACTACCGTTCTTTTGCCGTAATGTTTAACCAGATTTTCTGTGCTTAAAATCATTCCTTATCCCATTTTATGGTGGTTTCAATGTCCCAATCCTTTCTCAATTCTTCCAGAGCGATCTCCATTTTCTTTTCCGGCTGCAATTTTTTAAAGTAGTCACCAGTGTCCCATCTGCCGTTTCTGTTTTGGTCAGCAATGACCTCCAGTTTATAATTGCCGGGCAACAACTGACCGAATTGTATGGTTTGACTTTCCGTGTCCCTGATGGTCTCCTGTGCGATCACCATATTTTGCAGGGTCAAAAGTACGACATATTGCGCGTTTGTATCCAGATTTTCAAAACGACATGAAACAGACCCGAAATTTTCTGCTTTTTCCCGCTGAAAATCCAGGGATAATGAATCGCAACTGCCGTAATAGGAACTGACAGCACCCGGTAAAAACTGAATTTTATACTTTTTTGCCGGGGGAAAATCCTCTTTCAGCAAGATCTCATTGGTTTTTAGACTGTCCCTGAACACCATGAATGCCAATGTGGTATCCAGTGCAAAACTGTCCCTGACATTCTTTTCAGTCCCGGCTTTTATCATTGCCAGAATTTGGATCATTTCTTTTCTGATCTCCTTCACAGGCTGGTTCCATTTGATCTGCAGGGTGTCTCCCGGGTAAAGCATTCCTTTCCTGAGGTTGTTGCCCGAAATTCTCGGACCCGGTAAGGCCGGGGTTGAATTGCGCGTTTTTAAAATGATCGTATCAGAAATACCATTTACATTCAATTCAATGTGGATGGAATCCAGGGTGTTTTCTCCAGGTAAATACCAGAAAATCAAACTGTCCTTCAAATTTTGAATGTCCAAAAAATTTTGATTGCTACGAATCACTTCAAATTTGTCCACCGGCCTGCCGGATTTTACGCTGATCTTGCCACGGGCTTTCATCGTCTTGTCAGTGAGTCTGAAAGGCGGATCAGCTTTAAACAGTTCCAATTCGGGAGAATCTGTGGTGTCTGATCCGATAAAAACAAGCGTGTCCATGAATCCGATCCGTTCTGTCTCCGAATTATACAGGTAGTTGAAGTCCTTGTCTTCCAGTGCAACGCATTTGAAAAAACCTTTTTTGATGTTGTTGATCCGGAAATTTCCCTGTTTGTCCGTTTTGGCAAAATAATAGGGCACTTCTTCCAGCACAATGGAATCCCTTTCTTGGTCATACAACATCACCGTGATGTTTTCCAGTGGTTTGTAGGTATAGCTTTCGATCACTTTGCCTGAAAAACTGAGTGAATCAATTACATCGCCTGTTGAAAAAATGTACTTATAATCTTTTACCGGATTGGCTTCATTGAAATCCACGATGGAATTTCCGAAATTGATCACATAGGTTGTACTGTCACGCAATACTTCTTCCTGCTGAAAGCTGAAAAGCACGCTTTTTCCTTTCACTTCAATTTTCGGTGGATTCTTCAGGGGCGGGGAAACCAGGATCTGGTTTCGATTTTTCAATTCGATCCATTCGTCAAAATTCAGCATGATATCCCTTTCCTTAAATCCAAGCTTGTAGTTTTGGGAAGAGGTCAATGTGTCCAGTTGCGGTGCTTTTTTGTCCTGTGGGCCACCTGTCAGGGAACCCACTTTTGCGCACGAGATCAGATAAACCGAAGTCAGCAATGACAGCATGAAAAGTTTGAAATATGAATATATTTTGCGCATTTATTTTTGATTTCTGGGATGAAAATTCATGATGGTATCCCGCAGGTATTGATTATCGAGGTGGGTGTAGATTTCAGTTGTGGTAATGGATTCATGTCCCAGCATTTCCTGCACGGCCCTCAGGTCAGCGCCGCCTTCCACGAGATGCGTTGCAAAAGAATGCCTGAAGGTATGCGGGCTGATCGTTTTGGTGATCCCCGCTTTTGAGGCTGCTTCTTTAATGATATAGAAAACCATGACTCTGGTCAGTTTTTTACCTCGGCGGTTTAAAAAAACATAATTCTCAAATCCCTTTGAAATGTTTTTTGCCGATCTTTCATTGTCCAAATATAGCTGAATATGTTTAATTGCTGCATCACCTATGGGAACTATTCTTTCCTTATTGTTTTTACCGATCACTTTGACAAAGCCGATGTTGGGATAATAATTGCTGAGTTTCAGCTCGATCAATTCGCTTACCCGCAGACCACAGGCGTATAAAGTTTCAAGGATGGCCCGGTTACGATGTCCGTTTGGCAGGCTTAGGTCAATGGTCCGGAGCATGGCATCGATTTCGTCATAACTCAGGACTTCCGGAATTTTTCTGCCCAGCTTTGGTCCTTCCAGCATTTCTGAAGGGTCATCCGCAATCAGATTTTCCAGCATAAGGTATTTGTAAAATGCTCTGATACCTGAAATAATGCGTGCCTGGGAACGTTCTCCGATACCCATTTCATTGAGATTGAAGATGAAAAGCCGGAGCAATTCAAAATCTGTCTGAACAGGATTGGTCTTTTGCCCGTTGTGTTCGGCAAATACAGCCAGTTTTTCCACATCAGAAAGGTATGCCTGAATGGAATTGGCCGAAAGTGACCGCTCCAGCATCAGGTAAGCTTTGAACCCGGACATGGCAGATTTCCAATCCATTATTTAGAAACTTTACGTATAATAAAAAGTGAAAATACATAAATTATTGCTTACAAAAACTAATATTTTATTTACCGGAGAATAATGACCGCTATCATTTTGCCACAACAGAATAAAAAACTATTTTTACCTGACAATGGGCGAAGATATTTTTCAACAGCCCGCAGAAATACTTATGTTGCCCTGCAAATTCGGTAATTTTATAAAAAACAACTTATTATTTGACTTATGAAAAAACTATTACTTATCGCTTTTTATTTTGTAGGTTTTGCTTTTTTGACCGGGCAGAACGTTATCTTGACTGAAAACTTTGATGGATTTACAGCCGGGGTTAAATTTACACAGGCTTTCAACAACAAGGATGTCTGGACAACCTGGAGCAACGCACCGGGAGGTGCCGAAGATGCCTTGTTATCCGATAAATTTGCTGTTTCTGCACCCAATTCGCTGGTACTGGCCAACAGTCAGGATATCGTACTTTTGTTGGGCGACCGGCTTGACGGGAGATATATCGTCGAATTCGATCTGCTGATTGAGACAGGTAAGATCGGGTATTACAATATGCTGAATGATTTTGCAGGATCCAACAGTGTCTGGGCATACCAGGTGTATTTCAATACCGGAGGCAAAGGGGTGATCGATGCCGGCAAGGCCAGTGCGGCAACCTTTGATTTTGCTTATGACTCCTGGATACATGTCAGCACCGTAATCGATCTTGACGATGATTTTGCTACATTATACTTTGATGATGATGAAATTATTTCATGGAAATGGAGCTCGGGAACAGGCGGCGCAGGTACCTTGAACAAACTCGATGCAGTCAATTTTTACGGCAACACTACCGGCGGAAGTTCCGGAATGTACATTGATAATGTAGTGTTCAGCAGTACTGCCGCTCCTGAACCCCCAACAGGTCTTAAAGCTGAAGTTGTGGATGAAAAGGATATCCTTTTGACATGGAATCCGGATCCAAACGAGCCGGACAACTATGTCCTCACCAAAAACGGAGTGATTATTCCGGTTGCCATTACGGACACATTCTACCTGGACACACCATATCCGGGTATAGCCAGGTATGCCATCAGGTCCAACAAAGCCGGACTGGGATACTCCCATTCTTCTGAGATGGTGGAAGCAGAAATTGCCGGCGGAGTGGACAGAAAATATGTCTTGTTCGAGATCGGAACAGGTACGGGTTGCCCGTATTGTCCCGGCGCTGCGATGGGTGCACAGGATATGAAAGCTAACGGTGACGAGGTGATCATCCTCAAATACCACAATTACAACCTGACTGACCCATTCAATTCAGCAGCTTCCAAGGAGCGCGCCGGCAATTATTACAAGATCACCGGATATCCTACAAGCTTTGCAGACGGAACACTTTCAGTGGTTGGAGGTAGCAATACTGTTTCCCTTTTCCCCGGTTATCACCAGCATTACCTGCAAAGAAAGGAGAGAAGGGAATTGTATTCGCTGGATGTGCATGTCTGGAACCTGGAGGGAAAAAAATACAGGGCTGAGATCATGGTATCCGAATTGCATGGTTTCGTTACGGAAGAGAAGACATTGCACACAGCCATAACAGAAAGCAATATTGCATATAACTGGCAAAATCAGACCAAGGTTGAAAATGCGGTCAGGAATATGTACCCGAATGCATTCGGGACCAAGCTGGATTTTTCAGAGGAAAAAGAACATTTTCTCAACGTTGATTTCACTCTGGGAGACAACTGGGTAAAAGACAACCTCGAATTCGTTGTGTTTCTTCAGGCAGATCCATCCAAAGAAGTGATGGTCGCCACCAAAGTTTCCCTCAAGGATGTCCTTTTGAACCTGAATGATATGGCCGGGACTGGACATGCTGTTTATCCCAATCCGGTTCAGTCAGTACTGAATGTCCGTATTGATGGTGAAAAAACATTTGAGATCATGGACATCACTGGTAAAAAAATGATACACGGAACAACATCTGGAAGGATTGATGTTGGCCGGCTCGAATCCGGAATGTATTTTATACGAATTGGAGACGGTGATACACAGAAATTTATCAAGCAATAAATAAAAAAAAGCCCTGATGAAGGGCTTTTTTTTTATCCCTATGTTTTCAGGTTGTTTTTTCAGTTGCTCAACTGAATTACTGAAATATATCGTAATTAATATCAATTCCTGATGATTGTAGTCCTTTTATAGGGGCTTTTGTATTTGCTGATACAGTTATTTGTGAAAAATTTGGAAATTCAGGAAAAATTGTGTATATTCCTCTCCAGTTTCAGAGAATCCGAAACCTGTATTCAATTTCATTAAGAGTTTATTAATCAATCATTTAAAACTTGGTTATGAAAAAATTGATTTTATGCACATTTTGTATGGCGCTTTTGACCATCCTGAATGGACAGGAGGTTATACTTAGCCAGAACTTTGATGGATTCACTTCTGGGGTCAAATTTGCAGAGGCATTTAATGACAATACTATTTGGACAACATGGGACAACAATCCGGGTGGTAACAAAGATGCCGTATTGTCAGACAGACATGCTGTTTCCGCACCGAATTCGCTGGTATTATCCGGTAAGCAGGATATAGTAATGCTACTTGGAGGAAGGGTCAGCGGGAGATACATGGTTGAATTCGATATGTTAGTTCATTCTGATGGCGGTGGATATTTCAATTTGTTGAATGAGTTTGCCGGCAACAACAGTTCCACATCTTTTGAGGTTTATTTCAAGTGGGATGGCAAAGGAATGGTGAATGAAAGAGAAGCTGAAGGTATAGCGACTTTTGATTTTACCCGCAACAAATGGTTTCATGTAATTACCGTCATTGATCTTGATGATGATTTTATGACATTGTATATCGATGATAAGAAAGTAATTTCCAGGAAGTGGAGTTCAGGATCGGATAATGCAGAGATAAGAAAACTGGATGCCGTCAATTTTTGGACTTATACTGCAGAGAATTCGGTCGGAATGTACATTGACAACGTTGTTTTCAGCAGTGCACAGCCGCCATCACCACCTGTAGGCCTGAAAGCTGAGGTGATTGAAGGAGCTGAAGTTCTTTTGAGGTGGAATCCTGCGCCGGATGTCATCGATGATTATATGCTCACCGCCAACGGGGAAATTCTGGAAGGTTCAATTACTCAGACTTATTATTTACACAAACCTTATCCGGCAATTTTGAATTATGGCATTCGTTCCCATAAAGCAGGTGAAGGCTTGTCACATTCCCCGGAAATGGTATCAGTGGAAATTGAAGGTGGAAAGGAACGAAAGTATGTGCTTTTTGAGATTGGAACCGGGATTACAAATATGAATTGTCCGGGAGCCGCCATGGCTGCCAGAGATAT
This sequence comes from uncultured Saprospiraceae bacterium, assembly GCA_964594045.1. Classification (GTDB taxonomy): domain Bacteria; phylum Bacteroidota; class Bacteroidia; order Chitinophagales; family Saprospiraceae; genus UBA2365. Next base: position 19,683 of record CAZQKR010000013.1, read on the forward strand.
GATCAGCAATGGCAATGAAGTGATCATCATCAATTATCATAATCAGCACCTGATGGATCCGTTCAACACTGCAGCTTCTAAAGAACGGGCAGGCAATTACTACAAGATCAGCAACTTTCCAACGAGCATGACCGATGGAATCATCGCCGCTGAAGGTGGTAGCCTGAATGTTTCTCTTTTCCCGGAATATCATCAGAATTATAATCAGCGCAGGGACAGAAGGGAATTGTATGAACTGGATGTAGAGATCACTCATTTGGGTGGCAAAAATTTCAGGGCAGAAATACGGGCAACTGAACTCTATGATTACATCTTGGAAGATTTGACCCTTCATACAGCGGTTACTGAGTCAGACATTGCCTATAACTGGCAAAACCAGACAGAACTTGATCATGTCCTTAGAAGTATGTATCCCGATGCATTCGGCACTAAACTGGATTTCAGTGATGAAAAGGAACATACGCTGATGTTTGATTTTACTTTGGGAGACAACTGGGTAAAAGAGAATCTCGAATTCGTGGTATTTCTTCAGGCGGATCCATCCAAGGAAGTGATGGTTGCCACAAAGGTTTCCCTTAAGGACGTCCTTTTGAACCTGAATGATATGGCCGGGACTGAACATGCTGTTTATCCCAATCCGGTTCAGTCGGTACTGAATGTCCGTGTTGATGGTGAAAAAACATTTGAGATCATGGACATCACTGGTAAAAAAATGATACACGGAACAACATCTGGAAGGATTGATGTTGGCCGGCTCGAATCCGGAATGTATTTTATACGAATTGGAGACGGTGATACACAGAAATTTATCAAGCAATAAATAAAAAAAAGCCCTGATGAAGGGCTTTTTTTTATACGGTTTTATGAAATGATCTGATTTGCTGCTCTGGTCAGCCGGTCATTGATCGCCATACCGATACCTACATCTGGTAAAAACTCCGCAACGATCCGGTCCAGCTTCATGGTGTCCAGTTCGTACATGGCCAGATAAAGGTTTTTGGCTGCCTCTGCCAGGTCGCCGGAAGGAGAAAGTATCCTTTGAAATTCTCTGGGGACCAAAGGATGGCAGGTAGTGAAGGCAAGAATTCCTGTGTGCTCGACCGGAAAATGATCCTGGAAGTTTTCGATGTGTTTGGTTAGGAAAACAGGTGTTTTTGGCGCGTAATGCGACAGGGACATACCGGAAGTGATGATCTCCTGATCCCTGTTTTCATGGATTTTAACCTCTGAGCAAACAGTTTCTACATCCGATGGGGTAATGAATCCTTTCCTGTAGATGACCGGTATTTCCCCATCAAAACCGATTATGGTGGATTCAATGCCTTTTTGGCATGGCCCGCCATCCAGAATGTATCTGATCTTGTCTCCAAGTTGTTCCTTAACCTGAACGGCACTGGTCGGGCTGATATAGCCGTAAGGATTTGCGCTCGGCGCTGCCAATGGATAATCCAGCATATTCAGGAGGGAAAGTGTCAATGGATGATTCGGAATTCTGACAGCTACCCTGGGTAAGCTTGCAGTGGTTTGATCAGGTATGAGCGCTGTTTTTTCCAGCAGCAGCGTCATCGGTCCGGGCCAGAATTTCTCTGCCAGTCTGAGAGCATTCTGAGGAATATTCCGGACATATTTTTCGAATTGATCAAAATCGGGTAAATGAATAATGAGTGGATTATTTTCCGGTCTGCCCTTGATCTGGTAGATCTTTTTGACCGTATCTGCATGAAGCGCATTGCCTGCCAGACCATAAACCGTTTCAGTGGGAATAGCGATCACTTCTCCCTGATTCAACAATTCGCTTGCAATCTGCAGATTTTTACCGATTTCGGCCATAGCCTTTATTTTGGGCAGCAAAATAAAGGATAAAACGCGATTTAAACATCAAAACATCGGAATTTTGTCCGAAACGGAGCGGGTGAACGATGCAGTCAGCCAATTCAAAACTGCTTTTGGGCATAATGAAACATTTCAGAAGAGGTTTCTGACTGTCAGAATTTTTCTTCAGATCATTCTGGTCTTAATCGCAAGAACATTCCCGGACTTTCAGAAAGTATATAAATGTAGCCATCCGGCCCTTGCCGGACATCCCTGAACCGGGCACTACCTTCCAGCAATTTTTCAGCATGAATCACTTTTTCGTCTTCCATGACCAATCGGTGAATATGCTGACCTGCCAAAGCCCCGGCAAGTATATTCCCTTTCCAGAGAGGATATTTTTCACTGTTCACGAAACACATTCCGCATGGTGCGATCGATGGTGTCCAATGGCTGACCGGATCTTGCATGCCTATAAGTGTCTGGTTTTCAGAGATCACTGAATCATCATAGTTGATGCCATACGTAGCCAGGGGCCAACCGTAGTTTTTTCCTTTTTGAATGATATTGACCTCGTCGCCTCCCTGAGGACCGTGTTCATGAGCCCATATTTTTCCTGTTTCAGGATTTATGGTCATGCCTTGTATATTCCGGTGTCCGTAAGACCAGATTTCGGGCAATTTGCCTGGCTGGTCAGCAAAAGGATTGTCTTCAGGAATACTGCCATCCATTCTGATCCTCATAACTTTTCCACAATGATTATTCAGTTGCTGTGCATTTTCCATTTTTCCCCGGTCTCCAATAGAAAAGTAGAGGTATCCGTCTTTGTCTATGACCATCCTTGACCCAAAATGTATGTTATCATTTGTCAGAGGACTGCCCCAAAAAAGTTGGGTGATATCACTCAGTTTACCTTCATTCAGAATTGCACGGTAAATTGCAGTATTGCCTTTTCCATTATTCTCTTTTGCCATGGAAAGGAAGATCATTTTATTTTGTTGATGATCAGGATGCAGGATCACATCAAGTAATCCGCCCTGACCGTGTACCCAGGCAGCCGGAACTCCTTCAATGGGCTCTTTGGTCAGTTTGCCTTCTTTCCACAAGCGCAGCCTGCCCGGCCTTTCAGTGATGAGTACACTACTATCCGGTAAAAATGCCAAACTCCAGGGGTTTTCCAGTCCTTCTGCAAGGGTATCGATCCTGATGGTCAGATCCGCAGGCTGTTTTATTTCCGGTGTTTTTTGTGTTTGATCACACGCTGTGATTAATGACACTGTGAAAATGATCAGGTAATATTTCATGTTGAATGTATTTAGATATTTGATTAAATCCAACAATTTTTTGGCGTATTTTGCCTGATTTCCTATTGAATCAGGCTGAAAACTACATAATGCCTGAACAGCACTTCAGGAAAAAATGACCAAAAAACTTTTTTCCGCCTTCTTTAACCTTGCATTGAAACTTTTGCTAAATATATGTATTTTTCCTGTTTTTACCAAGGTCTGGACCTGCTTGACCGGGAATAAGGTGTTTTTTACACTAAAAGTGAATCGGGTAATTATATTTTATTCCGATGCCGATGCGTCCGGGAAAATTAATTTGATCAAATCGATATGGATTTGTCAAAAAACAGCTGTTCCAAAGCTGTTCTTTTAAACTTAACTTAAGGGATTTTTTATTGGGGGAGACCGGATTTCTAAGCTGCTTCAGAGAGCAAACACGGGATTTTCAGAGATATTTTTGTTGGTCAGGAAAGTTGTCATAGCTGAGGATCTATATTTTTTGCATACTATATTTATCTTTTCAAAGGGAATAATGGTGATCTTTCACCTCAGAGACGGTTTTTTTAGTATATTTGAAATTACAAAATTGCAGCGCATGAACGGAGAGAGGAAAATTTGGATAGGACCAGTCATTTTTATGATTCTGCTTTTTAATGCATGTTTCCAGGAAACCTCAAAAAATATTTCAAAGGTCAAATTGCCGCAGGAGATCGCTCAGTTGGACAAAGGTTTCTTTAAACCTGTTTATAACCCCAATGCTCAAAGCATTTTGCTGACAGATCAGTCCGACAAGGGTTTAAGCATGTTTGACCTGGAAACCAAGACCCTGACCAAACTTACCGAATCGGTCATTACTGATCAGAATATTTTATTTTCTCCGGATGGAACACATGTTTTCTTTGTAGAGCAAAATTTTGCCAACAGGAAAAAGGAAAGTACACTGGTTGTGCTGGAAACATCCTCCAAAACCAAAAAAAATGCTGTTTCAGGAGTCAGAAAAATCAAGTTGCTTCAGGCAACAGATTCGTATCTTGTTTTTCTTCAGGATGATGAACTGAGAAAGTATGACACCGAAACAGGAGAATCCTCTTCCTGTACCGATGACCGGAAATATATCTATCTCGATGATGAACTCACCCTGGTATTTTGGCAAAACGGTGAGAAACACATCCTGAATCCCGGCGGCGACGGAAGGTATCTCTGGGTCTCCGTTTCCCCGGACCAACAGAAGATCCTGTATCATATCGCCGGGCAGGGAGCATACATCTGTGATCATGAGGGTAAGGAGATCATTGAACTGGGGCGTTTAAGGGCTGTGAAATGGTCACCCGATGGCAAGTGGCTGGTCGGTATGGAGGATCTGGATGACGGGAAAAAATTCACCCAATCCAATCTTTTTTTGATCTCAGCTGACGGAAAAATCAAAAGGAATCTCACCCAGCACTCCAATATCATCTCATTATATCCTTCTTTTTCAGCAGACAGCAAAAAAGTGATCTTTAACGATGAAAATGGAAAAGTTTACCAAATCGATATTTTCTGATCCAATGATCCAACAATTGATCATTCGGATGCATTGGGTCATTTTGATCCTGTTATCAACCTCGCTTCAGGGTCAGGACCTTACCGGGATACGAATTTGCCTGGATCCCGGACATGGCGGTCACACATCTGACGACAGGCAGATCTTTTTGCCCAATGGCATCATTTACTGGGAATCGGAAGGCGTTTTTGAAGCTTCCAACCACCTTAAAGACATACTTGAAAGCCTGGGCGCAGAAGTGCTGGTGACCAGAACGGACAATTCTGACGAATCAGATATCGCATTATCGGAAAGATCTGCCATGGCAAATGCTTTTGATGCTGATTTTTTCCAATCCCTGCATACCAACGGAGGCGGCGGAAATTATTCACTGGTATTGTACAAGGAGGTCAATGGGCAACCGGCTTTTCCGGAGGCAAAGATCATGAGCGACCTCATGGCGCCCATCCTGACTGAATCGATGAAAACAAATGTCTCCTACAGCCGTGGTGACATGACTTTCCTCGGGTTTAATCTTGGGGTACTGAGAAATGCAGCCATGCCATCCGTGCTTTCTGAAGCTTCGTTCCACGACTTGCCGGCAGAAGGTTTAAGGCTCAAAAACTCCGAATACCTGAAAAATTATGCCTGGGCTTCTGCCAAATCTATCCTTTCTTACTTCCAGGAACCTGGTTTTACCACAGGAAGAGTCGGTGGTGTGGTGACGGATATCACTTCAGGCGAAGTGATCAATAAAGTGATGCTCACCTGTGAACCTGCCGGACAAAACTACACAGGAGATCTGAATTACAATGGTTTTTATGCCATTGGCAATCTCAACCCCGGCAATTATATTCTTCATCTCAGTAAAGACGGCTATTTGCCCGATTCCGCATCGATCACCATAACAGCCAATCAATATCTCGACCTGGATCTGACAATACAATATTACAACAATGGCTATCCGAATCCAGATTTTTATATCACAGGACTGCCGGCCGGAGCCGGTGAAACGGTCCAGTTCAATGCAAGCAAATCCACTGACGACGGAGAGATCGTTCTTTATCAATGGGATTTCGGAGACGGATCGGCTTTTGGTGAGGGAATGATCACCACACATGTCTATCAGGCAGACGGGGAATACACAGTTACCCTTACACTCACTGATGATGAAGGCAAACAGTCGACGATCAGCAAAAATGTGGCCATTTCCACATCAGCACCTGAAGCGCCCAAACTGCTGTCCGTAATCGGGGGTAAAGATCATAAAAGCATTCATCTGAGCTGGGCAGAAAATGCAGAGCAAAACATCCAGTATTATAAAATTTACTGTTCTTTAGACGATTATTTTTCTGACACGATCCTGATTGATTCGGTTCCTTCTACTCAGAATCAGTACACTATTGAAAACCTTGGATTCTACGATAAACCACTTTATTTCAAGGTAGTTGCTCAGAACATCGCTCAAAGGATCAGTGATCCAGGTAATATTTATGGAGCCCTGCTTTATCCGGAAGATGAACATCAAACCGTGCTGATCGTGGATGGATTCAACCGGCGGTCTTCCTATACCTCTGAAACGCACCGTTTTGTCGCAAACTATCTGAGATCCCTGAAGTTGAATGGAACGTACCGTGTATCTTCATGTAATAACAGTGCGGTGGCCAATTCATCCGTTAAACTGACTGATTTCGATATCGTCTTCTGGTTTCTCGGAGATGAATCCACTGCCAACGAGACCTTCAGCAATATCGAACAATCCAAAGTTGAGGAATACCTGGAAAACGGAGGCAAACTCTTCGTCACGGGCGCTGAAGTGGGTTGGGATCTGTATGAAAAAGGCACAGCAACAGACCGGAAGTTTTATGCCGAATACCTGAAAGCAGCATTTTTACATGACGGTGGGCCAGGCCGTGCACCTGCCTGGGGTATTCCCGGATCAGGTTTCGATTCGGTTTATCTTTTTTTTGGATCAGTTTATCCTGAAGATTTTCCCGATGAGATCGGTCCTTTTGGAGGGTCTGAACTCATATTGAAATATAACAATGATGCCGGAGCAGGGATCAAATTCAAGGGGAAATTCGGTGACAGCCAGAAAGAAGGCGCTTTGGTATATACGGGATTTCCCCTGGAATCTGTGAGTATGATCACCAATTTCAATCATTTCGTCAAAAAAATTCTGGAATTCCTGAATGATTCAAGCGTGGATGTCAATGAGGAAATCATGGAAAATCCTCGGTTCAGACTTTACCCAAACGTTGCAGAAAACCATTTTTACATTGCATATTCAGGTGAACAGACACAAGAAATTCATGTAGAAATCTTGAATCTTCACGGACAGCATAAACTGACAGTAAATCGTACGATTGAACCGGAAAGTAACATTTTCATTCCGGTTGATGATCTAAAGCCGGGATATTATCTGGTCAGACTCAGATCAGGTTCAGCAGAACAAATGTTTAAATTGATCAAACCTTAGCATATGGCAATTTTTAATTTTTTTGGAGGAACCAAAAACCGCAGATTCGATTACATTCCAAGGTACTACAACCCGGAAAAGGAAAAACTGGAAAGCGTGCTGGAAAAGTACAAACATAAAGATAAGTCATCGCTGGACGATGTGAAGATGAACATACAGGCCGGTTTACGCATGAGAAGTCCGTCCAACAAATCCTTTAACCTGAGGTCCAATCTGATCGTTTTTGCCGTGCTGATCGTACTGATTCTGATCACGTTTTACCTGATCTCAGCTTATTTGCCATTGCTGCTGGGATTTGAAGGTCAATGATCTCTGAAGGATTGGCAGGAAGTTTTTCTGAATACTTATGATTTATGATCAATTGAACTGCAAATATGACGATCAATAAGAAGGTCATTTGTTCACCGGATTTCCGAAATCCAAAATACAAATTGTGCTTTCAACGAACTCAGATGAAACTTTTGTTTACTCCTTATGGTTTCAAAGATGTATTTTTTAACAGGTACAGAATAATTTATTTCGTTTAACTTGTCAGAAAGGAAGAAATACAGGCTGCTCAATTTTTCTTTAAAAATACTGCTGTCAGTAGTTTTGATCTATGTCATTTACTCACAATTGGACAGTAAGGATTTTGAAGCAACAGTCTGGCAGACTTTTTTCAGTTCACGGAGCTTTTCGGCACTTTTGCTTTTAGCACTTGTTGTATTCCTGATGCCGCTAAATTTGTTTTTTGAAGTAAAAAAGTGGCATTTACTGGTCAACATTTTTGAAAAACACGGTTTCCGGGACTCCGTCCGGGATATCTTATCGGGTATTACAGGAGGGCTGGTTACCCCTGCAGCATTGGGAGATTATGCGGGGAGAGTACTGCGGGTGGATCCTGAGCACAGCTGGAAAGGTGTCTGGTCCAATTTTGTCAACAGTTTATCCCAAAACATCATAGTGATTTTCAGCGGCCTTGCTGGTTCAATGGTGCTAATTTTGAACCGGTTTGAACTGGATCAGAGGGTTTGGCACATTTCCCTTGCAGCCGGAACCCTGCTTGCTGTTTTTTTCATTCTTTTGTTTTTCAATCTGCAATGGTTGAAGCCTCTTTTCCGGTTTTTGGCAGGTAAAACCGGAAAAATAAAGGTTTTCAGGTCATTTGATGTGGTGGACAACATCAGCCGCAAGCTCAGCTTGCAGATTTTAACACTTTCCTTCCTGCGATATTCGGTTTTTGTGTTCCAGTATTTTCTCCTGCTCAGATTCTGGGAAATTGAAGGTCAGGTTGTCCTGTTGATCAGTGCGATCAGCACCATTTACATGGTGCAGACAGTTTTGGCTGTGCCTCCTGTTTTGTACTGGTTGATCCGGGGTGAACTGGCATTGCTGCTGCTCGGGCATTTTACGGAAAATGGAGCTTTTATACTTGCGGCAACATTTATGTTGTGGGCGATCAATCAGGCAATACCAGCCTTGGCAGGGTGGATTATTTTGATGAATACCAATTTCTCCAGATCTTTGGGCTATGAACGCAATTAAATATTATATCGTCCTGATCCTGGTTCTTTTCAGCCATTTGCTGGCAGGTCAGAGCGGGACGATTTGCAGGAATAAAAATTCAGCCTTCAAGGGTGGAGAAAAGCTGGTGTATGAACTTTATTACAACTGGAATTTTATCTGGATACCTGCCGGAACACTCGAGATGACCGTTGAGGAAAAAGCGGATGTGTTTTTGGTCAAAGCCCTGGGAAAAACCCATGAGAGTTACAATTGGTTTTTTAAGGTTCATGATGTTTTTACCTGCGAAATGGACAAAAGTACCCTGAAGCCGATAAAATTTTCGCGTGATATTGAAGAAGGAGATTACAAAATCAAAAACGACATATTTTTTAATGACGAGACAAACAAAGTCACTTCCTATCTTCGCATCAACAACGGGAAAACCCAGGCATACAGGTTTGATCAGACGGAATGCACCCTTGACCTGCTTTCCCTGAGTTATAATTTAAGAAATATCAATACGGAAGAGTTGTTCAGAAATAAAATCATCAATGCGGAACTTATTTTTGACGAGAAAAAATATATCATACCGGTAAAATTTAAAGGTCGTGAGAAAAATTTCAAGGTCAGCGGAACAGGATATATCGATGTGATCAAAATTTCTCCTGATCTGATCGCCGGAAACGTTTTTGATGAAGGTTCCACCATGATCCTGTATGTATCTGATGACCAAAATAAAATTCCGGTCATGATCGAATCACCGATCAAGGTCGGAAGTGTCAAGGCCATACTTAAATCGTGGAAAAACCTCAGGCATCCATTCAATATGAGAGTAAAAAAATAAAAATCTGCAGATGGGAAAATTGACTAAAAATTTGTTGATCGCCGGATTGGTACTCGTTGTTCTTGGCCTTGTCTGGTTTCTGGGATATCAAACGGCAAAACCCCGAAAGCATATTTCGGTGAGCAGCGATGTCCTGTTGGAAAGTGTAAAAAATGTTGTCAAATTCGGAACGGTGGAAGGCAATTTTTCTGAAATATACAGTTACCAGGACTATAACTATTACGATATCAGCTTGTTGCGAAAAAAAGTGTTGATCCGTGTGAAGGCAAAAGTACTGGTTGGCTTTAACCTGGAAAAGCTTGATATAAAGGTTGACCATGCGGCAAAGAAGATCAAATTGGGAAAAATACCCAAGGCTGAGATCCTGGCCATCGACCACAATCTGGATTATTATGATATCACGGAAGGCGTGTTCAATAGTTTTGGCCGTGAAGATCACAATATGCTGCAGAGGGAAACCAAAGATATGATCAGGAAAAAAGCGCAGGGCAGCAATTTGTTCTCCCGGGCAGAAGCCGAACTGGAACAGCACCTGAAAGTCCTTGAAGATCTCCTGAAAGGTTCAGGATGGGAAATTGAGTATCAATATGATAAGCCCGAAAAAATTGTGAATTGATCACTGCCTTCAGCAAGAACCTGAAGAAAAAACAGAACAGGATTAAACCGAGCAGGTGCATAGTTTTATGTAATGGCTTTACATTGGCCTTGATTGGGCAGTCTGTGGAACTGATCAGTTGGAAAACTATATGATTTCAGTCAAAAATGCTGAAAATTTCATCAAAAATCTCTATACTTACATGTTTTCCTGTGGTAAAATCAGGAAGTTGACATAAGATGTTCAGAACGAAAAGTACTTTGGGCGCGCATGCAGCATTGCTGACTGTCGCTTTGATCTACGGGGCAAATTATACCATAGCGAAAGACCTGCTGGCAGCACAATATATTTTGCCCAACGGACTGGTTTTATTCCGGGTAGTAACCGCAGCGATCATGTTTTTTGTCATTCACACATTTTTGGTGAGGGAAAAAGTGGACAAAAAAGACTGGGGATTGTTGGCATTATGTTCGGTTTTTGGTGTCACGGTCAACCAGATTTTTTTCATTTCTGGATTGAAATACACTACACCCATCAATGCATCGGTACTGATGGTGACCACGCCCATCCTGGTGTTGGTGATCTACACCCTGATCAACCGCGAAAAACTGGATCTGTTAAAAATTATCGGTGTCATTCTGGGAGCTGGCGGGACCCTCCTGCTGATACTGGGCAGAGGTTCTGTTAGTTTTGCCGGAACTTTCAAGGGCGACATTTACATCATCATCAATGCCGTGTCCTATGCCCTGTATCTGGTGTTGATCAAACCATTGATGATCAAATACAATCCTATGACCATCATGAACTGGATTTTTCTGTTCAGCCTGATACCGGTGATCCCGCTCGGAATGGGCGATGCGCTGAATGCACAATGGTCCAGCTTTACTCCGTCCTTATGGGCCGCACTGGTATATGTTCTGCTGTTCACGACGATCATTGCCTACCTGTTCAATGCAGCGGCGCTGAAAAAAGTCGATCCTTCCATTGTTGGCGTTTATATTTATCTTCAGCCTTTTATGGCCACTGCGATCGCTTTGATCGCTGGTAAAGATTCGCTCACACCGGATAAACTCATACCCGGATTAATGATCGTCGCAGGAGTTTATCTGGTCAGTTTCAGGAAAAAAACCAAACCCGTAACGGTCCCAAAAAATATAAAACAGGGATGAATTGTCATTTTTGGTCAAAATAAATAAAAAAATCTGGTTTTGTTATTGTCTTTTTGCATAATGTATATGGTTGTGTAGAACAAATACTTAATCTGAAAAAAAAGTTCAGATTAAATATTTAACTCATGTATTTTTCATTGTCAAACAAATAAATATAACAAATTGTAATTTATTTTAATAACATTATTCTTTAGAAAAAAAGGCCGGAAAAATTTTATTTTGTTGATAATATAGGTATATCTTTACATTCGGTTTTAATTATCCCATAATAGTTAACATGAACAATAATCGAAAAACTCATACTTTATTAAATCTCATAACCGATTTTGAGACTTTAATAGAAAAGGGAGAAGTGGGATTTTTTGACAGGTCAGAGTTTTTGAGTCTCATTCACTATTATCAGGAAGAGCAATTGATCGAAAAGGCCATCGAGGTGGTGGATATCGCATTGGAGCAGTTCAAGTACAATGTTGAATTCTACGTAGCTAAGGCCCGCCTATTGCTCGCCAAGAATAGTCCGAAGCTGGCGATGCCCTTGATTGAGCATGCTGAAAAGATCAGCCCTTATGAAGTGGAAGTCCAGATCCTGAAGGCTAAAGCGTTCAGCAAACTGGGAAATACGCAGGATGCCAGAACCATCCTGGGCAATCTTGGCACTTTTACAGATCAGTCAACTTTTGTGGAAATCGGTTTGTGTGAGTCATTCATCTTTGAAGCTGAGAAGGACTTTGAACAGATGTACCTACGGCTCAAGGAAGTGCTTAAACTGGCACCGCTCAATGAGGAAGCGCTTGAGAAGATCCATTATGCCAGCGTCTTGTCCAGGCGTTTTGAGGAGAATATTGATTTTCATCAGTTTCTGCTTGATATCAATCCTTATAACTATCTTGCCTGGTACAACCTGGGTCAAAGCTATTCCAATATACATGAATACGAGGAAGCCATTGATGCTATGGAGTATTCTTTTCTGATCAATGAGGGATTTGAATCCGGATACCTTGACTGCGCAGATCTATGTGTACAGGTCAACAAACTTGAACAGGCTGTGGATATTTACAGGGAATATCTTGCCCGTTTTGATAAAGATCCCTTCGTGCTGGTCAACCTGGCTACATGCCTGAAAGAATTGAACGTGCTGGGTGAAGCACGAAAACTCACACTTGAAGCAATCAAACTGGATCCGTATAACGATGAAGCATTTTACCTGCTCGCAGAAATTTATCAGAAAGATTCACGCTGGGAAAACGCCCTGAATGCCTATTTTAAAGCGATAGAGCTGGATGACACCAGGGAAGAGTACTTTGCAGGCCTGGCCAAAATGTATGAGAAACTCAACGAACCGGAAAAGGCAATTGAATATTTCGATCAGGTCATAGATCTTGAACCTTCTGAAGAAGTTTATTATCTGGATTACATCAGATTCCTTTTCAGACAAAAGTTGTACAACAGGGTACTCAAGGTCATCAAGATCTCTGAAGACAATGTGTACAGCCCCGAGATCATCTACTTTAAAATTGCCTCACTCTGGAAAATGGGCAAAAAATCCCGGGTGTTGTCACTCCTGGATCTTGCCCTGGAAGAATCATTTGAACAACACCGTTTGCTCATTGAACTGATCCCGGAAGCACTGAGCGATTCATCCGTTACAGAAGTCATCAAATATTACAAAAAATAAAAAACGTGATCTTTCAAAGTATCCGATTGATACGATGAATAACCAAAACTGGAAACGCTGTCAGCATCGCTGGCAGCGTTTTTTTTATATCAGTAAGAATCAGGAATATGCAATGGTCTGAGTTGACAAAAATTATGGTCTGAAATTTTGAACAGACAAATATTCGTATCCCGGTGAACTGAATGTCAATAGAAATTAGTCAATCCAAGAGGAGTTTGGTGACAGATAACCGGAATGAAAAGCATGGAATGATCCTTTTCCAAAAGAGTTATAAATCAACATTTACTTGTTTGCATTTGAAGTATTACGGTTATCATGATTTGGTCTTGGCCAACCTTTATCAGCCAATGAAGCATTGCCTTGAATTGCACATATTTTGTCAGGGATCCTTGACGGAGATGGACGATTTATAATTCCATAGATCGCTTTGTCATCCGAGATCACCAGGTCATTGCCTTCCAGTCCTTCCATTGGAACAGAAAAATCCAATAGGCCATCAGGGTAAAATACTCCCAGTTTTCTTTTGTGATCGGCATCTGTAAAAGCACTGACTATACGGTTATTATCAGAAATAGCACCCATAGTTGCAGATACTATCTGAGTCAATTTATCGTTATTCTTGTCAACTTCATAAATATATCCAAGATTCACATACAATCTCGCATCCGGCCCGCTAAATTTTACTCCATTTTTTGAATCAAAAGTCCCTGACCATAGAATATTTCCGTCAGTCGAATTTACGATATGATTCTTAAGCTTATTTTCTCCTGCCTTAAAGAAGGCACAAAATAAATTGCCATCTTCCAGTATTACAATATTATTGGATGCATTTCCATGGCTTCCAATCTCAGTTTTCCAGCCCATGACACCTGTATTGCTATTGGCTGATACCAGGTATCTCTTCCCTGAAAGTTCTGAATAATAATAAGCAGTGTTGTTTTTCCCAATATAAATTCCACTTTGAATACCAACTCCGTTTGCATCCAGGTTCACAAATTTGGTCATTCCGGTTTGATCGATTCCGTATAAAGCCCTTGAATACACACCGGCTCCGATTGAGCCTAAGATCAAATCTCCTTCTTTGGTCAATGCGAGTGCGCCTATTTGTCCATAAGTATAGGCAGTTCCATTTTGGTGGGTCACAGTCTTGGGAACTTCCCATTTCCATTTAAAAGCACCTGAACCCGGATCTATTGCATAAAGTGTATAATAACCGATAGCATATATTGTTCCATCATCTCCGACAACGATCCGACTTCCTAATGCATTTGCATCCATTCTTTCAGAAACCCATTTGACACTTCCATCATCTTTGTCCAATGCAAAAATCCTTGCCAGAGTCCCCCAAACGGTACCTCCACTTGCCCCATAATAAATCGAACCATCTTTTGCGATAGCAAGAGAAGAATTTATAAACAAGGAGTCTTTGCCTGGGAGTTCGTGGATCCAGATTGTGTCTCCGACTTCATATTGTGAGATGGGTGGGAAAATGGTACATTCATCGCACGAAGTAATGATCAGTATAAAAAGTAATGCAGTAAAAAAAATGGAAGTTTTCATTTAAGTGTATTTTAATTTTTAAGAGGCATTTCGGAATCTGTGGTAAAAACACATTTTAATCTCATTATCTTACGATCTCACTATGAATTATGCAGTGTTTCAATTATTTATGGCCTCTAATTAAATGATGTGATGTTTGCAATGTATAAAAAATATACAATTAAGTCAAGCATTTTAAAATATTATTGCAGACTAAAATCCAAATGGATTGAATTAAGGGAATATTAATTTTGAGTCTGCTCCTAAAAGTCCAATTTGGTGATTTTCAATCGTTTTTTGCCCCAAACCTATTGACGTCGTAGATGCTGATAAGCTCGCTTCGTCAGTGCTTAAGGTCAGCACAGGACTAAAGGGAAACGATTGAAAATCAACAAATTAAAAGTCCCCTTTTAGGCTTGTACTGACTGAAAACGTCAGTGGGGATTTAGGGGGTAAAGACTTTTCGGAGAAGACTCAAATTTTTGTTTCTCAGATCTGTTAAATGAGTCAATATTTTCGGTTCACTTCATGACAGGTATGATCCGTATATAATGATCATCAGGCACTCGTCAAATTGGTTTCCACCAAATAGAACACTATTCCTGAATAGAAGTAAAAAACCAACTCGATTTTTTTTTCCTAAATTTTCACATATCGAAGTTGTTTAAAAATGTATTTTAATGCCGCAAACAAATAATTGAAAGCCAAATACTTCAGCTTTTTTTGGTTCCGTACATTCCGGTACGCAATCCAAAAAAGAGCTTTGCCTTGACTTCCAAGCATATTTTTTCAGCTATCAAAATAATTATTAAATTACTTCATCTTCAAAAAAGTGCAATAAACCATATCTGCAGTGAACAAAAAGTGTTCACAGTATGTTAAGCACAAGGTTTAATATAAAAAACCGCTCTGGAAAAACCTGCTTGAAAGACTGAGCTGCGATCAGAATATTAATAAACTGAACATTGAAATGGATCTGAATCCGTTTTTAATTCAAAAAACTCATAATTAAGAAAACATTCTAATTCATTAAATATGCTGACCACATCAGGATCATGGTTAACTGAAATAATACACTCCATTTCAGTCCTGTAAATGTCAGATAAAGCAATCATCATATGGACGAAAAAAAACTGAATCAGTCGGAAGAACTGAAAGAGATCGAAAACGGGGAATGGCTCGAATCCCTCCAATATGTGTTGAACACACAAGGTCCTGAAAGAGTCAGGGAACTGCTGGCAACCCTGGATATTTACGCACACAGGGCGGGTGTTGACCTGCCATTTACCGCAAATACTCCGTATATCAATACGATTCCCGTGGAAGAACAACCGACCTTTCCGGGCGCCAGGGAAACTGAACAGCGACTAAAAAGTATCATCAGATGGAATGCCATGGCCATGGTCGTCAGGGCAAATAAAGAGAGCAATGGCATCGGAGGGCATATCTCAACTTTTGCCTCTGCAGCCACATTGTATGAGGTCGGATTCAATCATTTCTTTAAAGGCAAGGATAATAACAAACCCGGAGATGCCATCTATTTTCAGGGACATTCATCCCCGGGAATATATGCCCGCGCTTTTCTCGAAGGCAGATTGACACAGGAACAACTGGTCAATTTCAGAAGAGAACTCCAACCGGGAGGAGGCCTGTCTTCCTATCCGCACCCATACCTGATGCCGGATTTCTGGGAATTTCCCACCGTGTCCATGGGTCTTGGACCGATCATGGCCATTTACCAGGCCAGGTTCAAAAGATATCTTATGGACAGAGGCTTACTGGAACCCAATGATACCAAAGTCTGGGCATTCCTCGGTGATGGAGAGACAGATGAACCTGAAGCGCTGGGAGCGATCTCTCTGGCTGCAAGAGAAAAACTGGACAACCTGATCTTTGTGATCAACTGCAATCTGCAACGTCTGGATGGTCCGGTCAGAGGCAACAGCAAGGTCATACAGGAACTGGAAACCAATTTCCGCGGTGCCGGATGGAATGTCATCAAAGTGATCTGGGGAAGTACCTGGGATCCACTGCTGGAAAAGGACAAATCCGGCAAGCTGATCAAGCGGATGGAAGAATTTGTGGATGGTGAATACCAGAAAACTTCCGTTGAACCTGGTGCATACGGCCGGGAACACTTCTTTGGCAAGTATCCTGAAACGGCCAAACTGGTGGAAAACCTTTCTGACGAACAACTGGAACAACTGAAACGTGGTGGTCACGATCCGCTGAAAGTTTATGCCGCATATCATAAAGCGGTCAATCACAAGGGTCAGCCTACGGTCATCCTGGCTAAAACCGTCAAAGGTTACGGACTTGGAGAGGCCGGTGAAGGCCGCAATATGACACACGGACAGAAAAAACTGAATGAATTTGAATTGAGGCAGTTCAGGACGAGGTTCGGAATACCTGTTGCTGATTCAGAGATCGCTGAAGCTCCGTTTTATAAACCTGCAGATGACAGCCCGATCATCAAATACATGAAAGAGCGCAGACAGGCACTGGGTGGATATATTCCAAGGAGACTGACCAACAATTTACCCGTAAAATCACCCGGAGACATCGTTTTTGAGGAATTTTTAATGGGAACAGACGGGAGGGAAGTTTCTACAACTATGGTTTTTGTCCGTATCCTGGCTAAATTACTCAAAGAAAAAGAGATCGGTAAACTGATCGTTCCGATCGTTCCTGACGAAGCCCGTACGTTTGGTATGGAAGCACTTTTCCGGCAGGTAGGAATTTATTCTCACGTAGGTCAGCTGTATGAACCGGTGGATTCGGATAATCTGCTCTACTATAAGGAAGCCACTAACGGCCAGATTCTCGAAGAAGGTATCACGGAAGCAGGCTCTATGTCCTCCTTCATCGCTGCCGGGACCGCATACGCGACACATGGCATTAATACCATTCCGTTTTTTATCTATTATTCCATGTTTGGAATGCAGAGGATCGGAGACCTGGTCTGGGCTGCCGCAGACATGAAGGCAAAAGGTTTCATGATCGGAGCAACTTCAGGGAGAACCACACTTGCCGGCGAAGGACTCCAGCATCAGGACGGACAAAGTCATGTTCTGGCTTACGGCGTTCCGAATCTCAAATGTTACGATCCCACATTCGCCTATGAACTGGCTGTGATCATACAGGATGGATTGTACCGTATGTATGAAAAACAGGAAAACTGTTTCTATTACATCACCGTGATGAACGAAAATTATGTACAGCCCGCCATTCCTAAAGAAGTCAATAAAGAAGGCATCCTGAATGGTATGTACAAATTCAGGGCATCCAAAAAGAGATCTCAGGCCAAGGCTCATCTGATGGGCAGCGGTGCCATATTGAACGAAGTGATCAAAGCAGCAGACGTCCTGGAAACCGAATATGGCGTTGCAGCAGACATCTGGAGTGTGACCAGTTACAAGGAATTGCACCTTGATGCAACCGAAACAGAAAGATGGAACATGCTGAATCCTGATAAAAAAGCGATGACTCCTTATATCGAAAAGATCACAAAAGGTGAAACCGGTGTCTTTATCTCTGCTTCTGATTATCTGCAGATCCTGGGAGATTCCATTTCAAAATGGTTGCCTGGTCCTTTGCACTCTTTAGGTACCTTTGGATTTGGCAGGAGTGAAACCAGGGAAAGTTTACGAGACTTTTTTGAGGTTGATGCAAAACATATCGTATATGCAACTTTGCATTCGCTGGCCAAAGAAGGGAAAATATCCAAAGATGTGCTCAAAAAAGCGAGGAAACAACTGGCCATCAATGCTGACAAACCAAATCCGTTCAAAGCTTAATCTGTATTGAATATGATCGTTGAAATAAAACTTCCCGAATTGGGAGAAAATATAGCCCAGGCGCAGGTCACCACGGTTCTGGTGAAAGAGGGCGATGCTGTAGCCAAAGATCAGGTCATCGTTGAGATTGAAACCGATAAAGCCGTCATCGAAGTTCCTTCCGAAGTGGATGGCATCGTGAAAAAAGTATTCATTTCAGATGGAGAAAAGGTAAATATCGGGGCTACCCTCATTTCAGTGGATACGGCCACTGCAGGCTCAGGTGTTTTAAAGGCTCAGGAACCAAAGCCGGAGCCTAAAACTGAGGTTAAAGCTCCTGTTGTCCCGGAAAGCAAACCGGAAGCAGTGAAAACAGCCTCTGTTCCTGGTGAAACCAATATCATGGAGATGACCATCCCGTTCCTCGGTGAAGGTATCGAAAAGGCACAGATCACACAGGTCTTCGTGGCTAATGGACAAACGGTCAAAGTAGATCAGGCCATACTCGAGATGGAAACGGATAAGGCAACACTTGAGCTGCCCACAGAATACAACGGAGTAGTCAGGGAGATCCGCTTCAAGCAAGGCGACTACGCCAGCGTAGGCCAGGTTTATATGCTGCTGGAAACCACTGAGGTGAAGAGGATGGAAGAGATACCGGTGCTCGAACCACTGCAGGTAGTTGCAGAGCGGCAAGAACCTGTTGTCAGCATACCGGCTGCAGACAAAGATGTATCTTTAAATCTTCCCCACCTTCCGACTCATTTGAATCCGGGCAAAATTGCACCGGCAGCGCCAAGTGTTCGTGGTTTTGCAAGGCAGATCGGAGTGGATATCAACGCAGTTCCGGGTTCAGGACCTGGTGGCAGAATATCCATGGATGATGTCAAAGCCTATTCCAAGGCTTTGCATGAAAGCTATTCATCCAGACCAGCGCAATCGGGATTTGCTCCCGGCATTGTTGCCGAAACTCTGCCTGATTTCAGCAAATGGGGTGAGATCCGGGTTGAGGACATGAATAATATAAGGAGAAAAACAGCCGAACACCTCAGTTTTGCATGGGCTACGGTGCCTCAGGTGACCCAGTTCGATAAAGCTGATATCACCAGGCTGGAAGAAACGAGAAAGAAATTTTCTGCTGAAACTGAAAAAGCAGGCAGCGGAAAGCTGACCGTAACCGCGATCCTGTTGAAGATCATTGCAATCGCACTGAAGAAGTTTCCGCAGTTCAATTCCAGTATCGATATGGAAAACAAGCAGGTGATCTATAAATCTTACTACCATATTGGTGTAGCGGTGGATACAGATCGCGGACTCATCGTTCCGGTCATCAGGGATGTGGACAAAAAAAGCATTTTTGAACTTTCCGGTGAACTGAATGAGATCGCTTTGAAAGCGCGCAACCGGAAGATCGGTCTTGAAGACCTTCAGGGAGGGAATTTTACGATCAGTAATCTTGGAGGTCTTGGCGGAACATCATTTACCCCGATTGTGAATACACCAGAGGTGGCTATTTTGGGTGTATCCAGAGCAAGTTTTGAACCGGTACTGGAAAATGGTCAGTTTGTACCACGGATGATGCTTCCGCTTTCATTGAGTTATGATCACAGGATCATTGATGGCGCCGATGCAGTCAGATTTACAAGATGGATCTGTTCAGCGTTGGAAGACCCGATGGTGATCGCCATGCATAATTAACATCAAAAACTGGTAACGATGTCTGAAAATAAACAAGTGGTCGTGATCGGAGCTGGTCCGGGCGGTTATACTGCCGCCTTCCTGGCTGCTGACAGAGGAATGGATGTAACTTTGATCGACAAGCGATCCAATCCAGGTGGTGTGTGTCTTTATGAAGGATGTATTCCATCAAAGGCATTGCTCCACGTTTCCAAATTGCTGGATGAAGCGAAACATGCCACTGACTGGGGAATCACCTTTTCAAAACCTCAGATCGATCTGGATAGATTGCGAAGTTTCAAGGATTCAGTGATCGGGAAACTGACTTCCGGAACAGGCCAGCTGGTCAAACAAAGAAAAATCAACTACATACAGGGAACAGCCAGTTTCACGGGCAATCAAAAGCTTGTTGTTAAAAAAACGGATGGGACGGAAACAGAGATCCTTTATTCCAAAGTGATCCTCGCTACCGGATCAGAAGTGGTCAGAATTCCCGGGCTTTGGCTGGAATCTGACAGGATGATCGATTCAAGTGGTGCACTGGAACTTAAAGATATTCCGGAAACCATGTTGGTCATAGGTGGTGGTGTGATCGGTCTTGAAATGGCCAATGTATACAGTTCACTGGGTTCAAAGGTAAGTGTGGTGGAAATGATGCCACAACTCATCCCGGGAGCGGACAGCGACCTGGTCAGTGTCCTGAGCAGAAGCCTGAAACCACGGATGGAAAAGATCATGCTCGAAACCAGTGTGCAAAAAATAGAAGAGACAGAAAATGGACTGAAGGTTACCTTTGGAGGAAAACATTCCGGTGAAATAGTTTACAGCAAAGTCCTGATGTCCGTTGGCAGGAGGCCCGTGACCAAAGGCCTGGGGTTGGAGAATACCAGGATACAGTTGGATGAAAAAGGCTTTGTGAAAGTCAACGGATCCATGCAAACCGATGATCCGGATATCCTGGCAATCGGCGATATCGTTGGTAACCCCATGTTGGCTCATAAGGCATCATCTGAAGCAAAAGTTGCGGTGGATATCCTTTCAGGAAAGAAAGCAGCTTTTGAGCCGGCAGGTATTCCCTCTGTGGTATACACCGATCCCGAAGTTGCCTGGGTAGGATTGACCGAACAATATGCTGCTGAACAGGGGATTGATATGGAGATCCAGAAGTTTCCCTGGGTGGCTAGCGGAAGGGCTGTTTCCATGGACAGAAAGGATGGAGTGACCAAGGTGTTGGCTGATCCGGTCAGCAAAAGGATACTCGGAGTCGGGATCACAGGACCCGGAGCAGGGGAAATGATCGCTGAAGCCACGCTCGCAATCGAAATGGCAGCTACAGTGAATGATCTGTCGATGACCATTCATGCGCATCCGACGTTATCCGAAACGGTCATGGAGACCGCTGAGATGTTCCATGGAGAAAGCACACATATATTCAAACCAAAAGCATAAGCTCAGTTTTTTGGATGCCATAAACGAAAGCTTCCTGATCTAAAGGATCAAATTCCTACTTACGCGGGTTAAAATTCCCGTTAAATCTGATACAGCGGCTTAAATCCCGGTGTTAAAAAAGTTATTTCCTGAAATAATATTCCAATTTTGCATTTTAATTTTCTGGAATGATAAAATCGCTGATCGATAATCCTATAATGCTGCTGTTCCTGGTCATAGCCATAGGTTATTGGATAGGCACCATACGGATCTTTGGCACCAACCTCGGTGTTTCTGCCGTATTGTTCATAGGATTGATCTTTGGAGGCATCTCGCCTGATCTGAAAATCGATGAGATCATCATATTCCTGGGCTTGACCATATTCGTTTACTCCATAGGCCTGAGCAGCGCGCCAAGCTTTTTCAGCACCATAAGGCAACGCGGAGCCAATGATATTTACCTCATCATCGCAATGGCCATTTTGCCTGCTTTCATCAGTATAGGACTGGGCTACCTGTTTCAGTTCAACAATGTGATCGTCAGCAGTATGTTCGCGGGCAGCAGTACCAATACACCGGCTCTGGCCAGCGTACTGGATGCGATCAAGAATTCAGGAGGTTCACAGGAAGTATTGAACTCGTTGAGCAACAGTGCTGTTGTGGGATATTCGCTGACCTATCCTATGGGGATCATCGGTGTAATGCTGGCGCTGGCATTGATCACAAAAGTGCTGAAAATAGATTTCAGGGCTGAAGAGAAACTGCTCAAAAAGGATTATCCCATCAAACAGGAGATCGTCACGGTCACCATTTTGGTCACCAAACCGGAAATGGAAGGTGTCACCATCCGGGATATCAAGAAAAAGCACAACTGGAAAGTCGTTTTTGGCCGCTTCAAACGTAATGACAAGGTGGAACTCAGCTCATGGGATACGAGTTTTGAGATCGGGGACAAAATTGTAGTGGTAGGAGACAGGGATGTAATTGATGATGTGGAGCGCGTTTTGGGTGAACGGAATACGGACAATATTGAAGTGGCACAAAGCGAATATGTCAATAAAAGGATTTTTGTGACCAACCCGGATATAGCAGGAGAAAAACTCGTTTCGCTCAATCTATATGAAAGGTTTTCTGCGATCATAACACGGATCAGAAGAGGTGACCTGGATCTGCTGGCAACGAACAACACGCGGCTTGAACTGGGTGATCAGGTGCTTTTTATTTCACGGAGGAGAGATATTGACAAGATATCAGCCCTTTTCGGCGATTCATTTGAGGCCCTGGGCAAGGTCAATCTGCTTTCTTTTGGCCTTGGGATGGCGTTGGGATTGCTTTTGGGCATGGTCACCATCACTTTGCCGGGAGAAATATCCGTAAAACTTGGTATGGCCGGCGGACCGATCATCATTGCACTTATCCTGGGTTCGCTGAGAAGAACCGGTCCTATTGTCTGGACTTTGCCACACAGTGCGAATACCACGCTGAGGCAAATTGGTCTGATCCTCTTGCTGGCAGGTATCGGGATCAATTCAGGGCATACCTTTTTTCAGATGCTGATGAGCGGAGAAGGGTATTTTATATTGCTTGCCGGATTTATCATCAGTTTTTTAACGTCCATTATGTTTTTGCTGATCGGTTACCGTTTCATGAAAATACCTTACAGCATCCTGACCGGAATGGTTGCACAACATCCGGCTATTCTGGATATGAGCATTGAAAAGATAGGCAATAAACTTCCTGTCGTGGGTTATCTTCTGGCTTTACCCATTTCATTGATTTTCAAGATCATTCTGGCGCAGGTACTGTTCAATCTGATGTAGCCAAATGCAGATCAGCTGTTCAGCATTTTCCACAGTGCATCCTTCAGTTCGACCAGACCTTTGCCCGAAACTGCCGAGAAAAAGTGATAAGGCACTCCGCCGAAATCGAATTCCCTGCTCAGCATATCCGCAAGGTCATCATCGATCAGATCCGCCTTGGAGATTCCAACCAACCTCGGTTTGTCCGTCAGTTCCGGGTTGAACAGTTCCAGTTCTCTCAACAGCACCCTGTATTCCTTGTTGATGTCTTCCGCTTCTGCCGAAATGACGAACAACAGCACGGAATTCCTTTCGATGTGTTTGAGAAACTGCAATCCCAGTCCTTTACCTGCGTGCGCATTTTCAATGATACCCGGGATATCAGCCATGATGAACGATCTCGAGTCGCGGTAGGAAACGATGCCGAGGTTGGGAGTCAGGGTGGTGAACGGATAGTTGGCTATCTCCGGTTTTGCGGCGGTGATGGAAGACAGCAGGGTGGATTTTCCGGCATTGGGAAATCCGACCAGGCCAACATCCGCCAGAATTTTCAGTTCGAGTATCCGGTAGCCTTCTTCTCCGGGCTCTCCCGGTTGTGCATATCGCGGCGCCTGGTTGGTTGCGGATTTGAAGTTGGTATTACCCAATCCGCCGCGGCCGCCTTTCATCAGAATTCTGGTTTCATCGTGTTCGGTAACCTCCATCAGGATCTCACCGGTATCGGAGTCTTTCACAACTGTTCCGCAAGGCACTTCGATGATGACATCTTCGCCGAATGCGCCGGTCATATTATTACCAGAACCTGAAACTCCGTGTCCCGCTTTGATGTGTTTTCTGTATTTCAGTGACAATAAAGTCCATAGCTGGGCATTGGCTTTGAGGATGATATGGCCGCCGCGGCCTCCGTCGCCCCCGTCCGGTCCGCCCCTGGGATTTTTCTTTTCCCTGAGAAAATGCGCTGATCCGGCCCCGCCATTTCCGCTCTGACACCAGATCTTCACATAGTCGATAAAATTCCTTTCTGACATTCCTAAAATGATTGTGGGGCAAAGGTAAGAAAAATACCCGTCCTGAAATCCATAATATTTTTTGTTTCAGGTCTTTATTCAGGCTTCATGGCATCAGCGGAACATGCGTGGGTGGATGCGAAAAGTACATTCAAATGCACAAAGTCAACTGTTTTGTGAACCGATACCTAGCTAACGGATTGATTGTTAATACACAAATTTATAGTATTCAGATCACGGATTGTAAATGCCTGAATATGGTTGACCGTTTTTAATCAATAAGGAAAGCAAATTCCTGGTCCTTTTTAGAGATTGCCTACCGGAGTTTGAGACTTTGTTAGCCCAGGATGGTAGTGGCTCGATATCCGGGAAAAGTTGGAGCATAAAGTCGGGTGAGGGGCACTGAAAGAACGCGGGTTATTTTGGATTGGCGTGGATTTTGTAGGTTTATGGTACTATTTTCGGAAGTTGGTTTGGGGATAATAAGTCATACAAATATCATAATGAATGACGGTAATGGAAAAGCAGGATTTGAGTGTTGCGCATATCAGCGTATACAAAAAAGTGTGTCAAAGAAGAGATGGCATTTTTAAAATTTGATATAATGATATTCAAAATTTACTCTCAACACCACCAACTACCAATTCTCCTTTCCACCTTCTTTGCAACCGATTCGTCTGCATTAGTTGATTTTCAGCAACACATCGAGTTTGAACCCCCGGATAAATAATTTCCTAAATACCTGATTGATGTATTAAAAGACTGTCTTTTTGAATTGATTTCAATGCTTCAGTTTTATGAAAAACGCTCATCAGCTTAAAAAATGCTATATACATTTTATTGGGAATGATGGTTTTGACCAGGCAAGCGTTGGCACAGTATAACAGATATGATGGTTGTTGTCTGAATCTGGATTTGCACGATCATAGGATTAGCAGGATTTTTGTCTGAATCTGGATTTGCAGGATTGGAGGATTGATTAGCAGGAAGAATGTTTGCATAAAATAAGGAATTCATATCAGGTAATAAAACCCTTCTTAAAATCTTTAAATCCTGCAAATCCTGATTCAGACAATAAACAGTAAAATATATATTAGATTAGCTATCAAGAATAAAAAAGTCGTATATATTTGTCATTACCCTTTTACAAAAATTCAGGATATTCTGTTTGAAGAGTTTATATCAATAAAAATGAAAACCAGTTATGAAAGAAGAAGCAATTACATTTAAAATTATCGGTTGTGCTATGAAAGTGCATAGCGTATTGGGCAATGGATTTCAGGAAGTCATTTACCAGCGTTGTCTCGCAATTGAAATGAATAAGGCCGGATTGAGTTTTGGAAGAGAAATAGATCAAACGATCTTTTATGACGGCATACATGTTGGTACAAGAAGAGCTGATTTTGTGGTTGAGGAAAAAGTGATTGTTGAATTAAAAGCGATCATTCAGCTTGAAGATGTACATTTGGCACAAGCTAAGAATTATGTTGTTGCCTATGATTATCCAACTGGTTTATTGATCAATTTTGGTTCAACCAGTCTTCAGTACAAGAAAGTATTCAATCCAAAATATAACATTAATGAATAGGTTAATTGTCTGAATGAGGATTAACATAATTGGAGGATTAACAGGATTGTTGTCTGAACTGTGATTTTTGGATGAAATGATTATTTTGATTTTATTTCCATCCTGAAAATCTTATAATCCTGAAAATCCTGATTCAGACGGTTTTTTAAAAGTGCAGGCATTATTGGTCAAATATATTTGCAATCGGTGCATTCTTTTTCATTAGGCAATAATGAACTAAAGCTTATCTCCAAATCAATGCACTGGGTAGTTTGAGTTGAGATATTTTAATTTTTATCAGTATAAAGATATAAATTTCTTGCTTAACGTGTGAATAATGGCAGATAGAGATGTACCATTTTTATATGACTAAAAAAACACTAAACCAGGTTTTGGGTCAGGCGGGTTGAAGTGCAAAGTAGAATTCTGATGATATTTATAAACTTTTGTGGTCAATTGAAGTTTTTTGTCCCGAAACCGACCTGAAAGAAAAACCCGAAAAGGTTGTCGGTAACTCAATGAGGTCATCTCAAAAAAGTCAACTGTCAGAAAAAATTCTCCAAGTTTCGGATTTTATGACTCCTGTATATTTTCGACATTTGCATGATAATATTAGAAGAAATGTCCACACAAAATCAAATTCATTACAACAGGATTGCCGAAGCAATCAAATATTTCATAAAAAACTTCAAACGACAACCTGACCTTGACGAGATTGCAGAGCATGTTCACCTGAGGCCAGCTCATTTTCAGCGGTTATTTACTGAATGGGCAGGAACAAGTCCCCAAAAGTTTTTTCAATACATAAGCATTGAACACGCCAAAGATATATTGACTAAACAACAAGCTACACTTTTTGACACGGCTTTTGAAACAGGACTTTCAAGCATAATCAGGTTGCACGATTTGTTTATAAAAACAGAAGAAATGACACCTGCTGAATATAAAAACGGTGGACGCAACCTGCATATACATTATTGTTTTGAAGAAAGCCCGTTTGGGAATTTGATCGTGGCTTCTACACAAAAAGGAGTCTGTTTTTTGGCATTTCAGGAAAATGAAGGAAATGCATTGAGCGAACTTACATCCAGGTTTCCCAATGCAGTATTTCGACAAAGAAGAGACCATTTTCAAGAAAACGCTTTATTCATTTTTCAAAATGATTGGAACAAACCCGGCGAAATAAAACTGCATTTGAAAGGAACAGATTTTCAATTGAAAGTATGGGAATGCCTGCTGAAAATTCCTTTTGGAAGATTATCAACTTATGGTAAAATTGCGGAGGAAACAGGCACTCCAAATGCATATAGAGCGGTCGGTACAGCTGTTGGCAGTAACCCTGTAGCATTCCTGATCCCCTGTCACCGGGTGATACAGGCTTCGGGTAAATTTGCCGGGTATCATTGGGGAACTATACGAAAAACCGCAATAATTGGGTGGGAACAGGCGAAAATAAATCTGTAATCAGGATGACAGAGCTTTGCCGGCAGCAGTGATAGACATTTTAAAGGGATTTTCAAAGATTTTGCCGAGAAGCCGCAGGGCGTTTTTGCAAAAACCACAGAGAGTCTATCAGATATTATGAACCAATTTCAAATTCTGACCGGTACATTTAAAATGATGAATAATACTAAAAAATACAAGTCAGAAAAAATTTTTGCTTTGTTCTTTCCTTCAGCAGATGTACATAACCGCACCACTTATTGCTGATGTCTGAGATCAGCTTACTGTTGTGACAGTGTGATAAAAGATCAATTAAATCAAATTGCCAGAATGGTGTTTAATTACCTTTTCACCTTGTTACTGCTGTTAAAATTTTTGATATTGGCTGATTCCTTCAACTTCAGCATTTATTTTCAAAAATAATGATGGTAGCAAATTTTATTTTAGCATTCAAATTCATTTAACCATTGCTATTTATCCGGAATAGATGTAGTTTTATAGGCAGATTTGCCAGATCTGCAAAGCATCATTTAAAATTTGATCATTGAAAGGCAAAGGCGACACATAGGAATTGAAATATAAATTTGAATTATTCGCGGGCTTTCTTTCCCACAAGGGTTTTAAAGAATTTGAGGATGTAATTGTGATCTGTTGAATATTGGATTTCTGACGTAATTTATTACCAAAAAAAGGAGGATATATGCAAAAAAAATGCTTTGAATTTTGTGCATGGCTCCTTTTAGGACTTGGACTAACAGGATTGCAGGCACAACAAAATGTGATCACTACAGGCGGTAATACTTCGGGCAGCTCAGGCTCGGTGAGTTATTCCGTCGGACAGGTTGCTTACCAGACTTTTACCGGAATTACCGGATCGGTGGCTGAAGGAGTACAGCAGGCATTTGAAGTTTCAGTGGTAATTGGGACCGATGAGGCCAATGGTATAAATCTTTCAGCATTTGCATATCCTAACCCGGCTTCGGACTACCTGATATTGGATGTTGAAGATTTTGGGATTACGGATTTATCGTTTCAGTTGATGGACATACAGGGAAAACTTTTACTTACCGGAAAAATATCCGGTGACCGGACAATCATTCCATTAGGCAACTGTTTACCTGCCACATACTTTGTAAAAATAACCCGGGGAGACAAGACAATAAAAGTATTTAGGATTGTAAAAAGTTGAAGTCATGCTCAACGATTTCACGGGATTGAAAAATTGGATGGAAACACACTGAAGTGACTATTGTTCATAAGTTGTTTTTACAGAGTGCCCTGAATTTCAATGAAAGATTCCGGATAAAGTTGACACTTTTTCTTTTTGGATCATCTCATCCCTTGCGTTTCAGTCATAAAGCGATTATTTACTGCATTGTATCAATTGATGCCAGGTAAGGGACGGTCATCCATCTCCAGGCACTGATTTAATGATTGGGCAAATTTTGAAATTTTACCGGACACCTGAAAACGGATAAGGAGTAAGCATGTATGAATAAGTTGTTTCACTTGCTAAATTAAAAATCTATGAAAAAAAACTGGTTTCAAATAATATGTGTGCTGACCGTTCTGATCTGGCAATCGGCACCTCTATTCGCACAGGTTCCCCCTAAAATGAGTTACCAGGCTGTTATCCGGGCTGCAGATAACCAATTGGCAACGAAAAAGGCAATAGGCATGCAGATCAGTATTTTGCAGGGGAGCATTACCGGAACCCCTGTTTACACCGAACGTCATTTTCCGACTACGAACGAAAATGGTTTGGTCAGCCTGGAGATCGGCGCAGGACTGCTTATATCGGGCAATTTTTCAGGTATTGACTGGAGTAACGGCCCATACTTCCTCAAAACGGAGACAGACCTGAATGGTGGTGCAAATTATACCATTACCGGTACCAGTCAACTGCTGAGTGTGCCTTTTGCATTTCTGTCAGACAGGGTCCTTCATGGTTTCAGCGGCAACTACAATGACCTTACAGATACGCCGGATTTCAGTGAATGGGATAAAGATCAAACAGACGATGTAAAACTGACCGGAGATCAGCACATTTCCGGTAACAAGACTTTTACGGGCAGCATAACTGTTCCCACGCCCGTAAACAGCAATGATGCTGTTTCGAAAGCGTATGTCGATCTTTTGCTGGCAAGGATAGAAGCTTTGGAAGGAAAAGAAAGACTCATGGATACCCGCGATGGTCAATTTTACAATTTTGTCAAAATTGGTGATCAGTTTTGGATGACAGAAAATCTGAAATACCTGCCTGAAGTTATCGGCCCCGGTACAATATCGAATGTGATACCCTATTATTATGTCAATGATTATGATGGAACTAATGCAAACTTAGCCAAATTCACGTATAATTATAAAAACTATGGCGTTCTGTACAATTGGCTGGCAGCCATGGCAGGATCCGAAAGCAGTGACAATAATCCAAGCGTAGTCCGGGGTATTTGCCCTGAAGGATGTCACCTTCCTTCCAATACGGAATGGCTGGAAATGATCAATTTTTTGGGGGGCACATATGTTGCAGGTGGAAAATTGAAGGAAGACAGCTTTGTCCACTGGAATGATCCCAACTTTGCTGCAACAAATGAATCAGGGTTTACCGGTCTTCCGGGTGGAGACCTGAGGGAATCCGGAGTTTTTGATGGAATAGGAACCAGCGGAAGCTGGTGGACTTCAACGCAGACCAGTGATACAGGAGCCTGGAGCCAGAACCTGTATTATGATAAGGAAATTATTTTTCGGTTCAATGTTTACAAGTACAGAGGTTTTTCTGTGCGATGTGTAAAAGACTGAACTTCGACCATAGATGTCATTCCAAAAATTATTCAATTTGATCGATAACAAATGTAATTCAATCAATTTTTGATCAGCAAAATTTGTTTTATACTATGAGAACTTTTATAAAATTTTCATTCGTGATCCTGTTGACTATCCGGGCAGTTTTTTTACAAGAAACCTTTGCACAACCACCTGCCAGAATGAGTTACCAGGCGGTCATCCGCAATAGTTCAAATGCACTGGTTTCCGATCATGCTGTCCGCATGCGGATCAGTATTATTCAGGGTTCGATTTTTGGTGCATCTGTGTATGTTGAAACGCATTCAGCAACCACTAACACGAATGGTCTAGTGAGTCTGGACATAGGTGGTGGAATCGTGGTGACCGGAAATTTTGAATCCATCAATTGGGCAAACGGTCCATATTTCATCAAAACAGAAACGGATCCGGCCGGTGGAACCAGTTATTCCATTACCGGAACCACTCAGCTGTTGAGTGTACCTTATGCGCTTCATGCAAAAAATGTCACCAATGATGCAGACAACCAGTTACTTGCCCTGGATGGCAATCATTTATCCATTTCCGGTGGTAACCAGGTTGTTTTGCCGGAAGGGTTCAAATTGCCTTATAGCGGAAGTTCCAATTCGCCCGGCGCAACCTCTTTCCAGGTGATCAACAGCAGTTCAACCAATGGGGTTGCCATTTACGGGCGACAAGGAGATGGATCGACCATTGGTATGCTGAACAGCGGAGCAGTTTTCGGGTCATCCAAGCTAGGATATGGCGTGGTTGGATATTCTTCCGCAGCCGGACCGGTTTCAGGTGTACTGGGCCGATCAGACAATGCCTCCGGTTCAGGAATTTATGGATATGGGAGCAACGGTGCAAAAGGTGGGTTTTTTGAAACTGCAGGTTCGGGAGCTGCCCTGGCCACGGGGATTGGCAATGTGGGCATTGGTGTGGGAGATCCGGATGTCAAACTGGAGGTGAATGGTATCATGAGGGTCAATTCAAATGTCGGCAGGTTAGAACTTGGCTATCCCGGAGGTGATAAATGGTTTTTCTCCACATCAGATGGCGGTGAATCCCTTGTTCTGAACAGTCAGCTGGCCGGAGAAGCATCATTTCAAAGACTGTTTTTCAACAAAGACGGAAGGATGGCTATTGCATCAAGCGTCCCGGAAGGACGGCTCAAGATCCTGCACAATTCCACATTCAATGACCCACAACTGATATTGATGGAAAATGGCAATGACTATTCCAGGATCAGTTTCAAAAAGATCAATTCCGATTATTTCTGGGGTATTGCAGGTTATATCGATGATGCGGATTCCACCCAGGACCGGCTCAATTTCTACAATGACCGGTTCGGGGATGTCCTCAGTCTCAATGGTAAAGGAATAGTCGGTATACGGACGATCTCGCCGGTCAGCGACCTGCATCTCATCCACAGGGAAATAAAGTTAGCATCGACTGACAGCGGACGCATGGGTTTTCGCCTCCAGAATGCCGGGATAAATGGTAATTTTTGGAATCTGTATGTTCAGAATGCCAACGGCAATTTGGAATTGTATTATAAAAATACACTTAAAGGTTCGTTTAATGATGCAAATGGCGCTTATACTACCATGTCAGATGAACGACTCAAAAAAGATATCCGGCCCGTTGGTTCCGTGTTGGATGCGGTCATGCAACTGCAGCCCAAACGGTACCGTTTTAAAGAACAAGATCCCGGTGAGCCTGAGTCGCTGGGATTCCTGGCCGGGGATGTTGCCCGGTTATTCCCGGAACTCGTTCAGCAGAACGGGGACGGAGGACAGGATATTTATACCATGGACTATGCCGGTTTCGGGATCATTGCCATCAAAGCTATCCAGGAACAACAACAAATGATCGAACAGCAGCAGAGAACCATCGGCCAATTATTGGAGCGTATTGAGAAACTCGTACAGATTGTTGAAGACCAGAGTAAATGACAGTCAGAATGATGATAGGTAAATGACAGATGTTGGGCGGCCCTGGTAATATTTGAAAAGTGTACCCGCTATAAACGCTAAAAACTTTTCGAAGATCAAAAGTCCGGGAGATTATTTAGAAATTTGATTAAAGAATAGAAACTTGCATTATTTTAGTAAAACATGATCAATTTCCAAAATGAACAAGCCTTTCTACGACCACATTCCTTTATCTTTCAGTGTTTTATATCAATAGGGATCTTTTAGCAGAAGTGGAAAAATGGGGATAGGGGTGTTATTATTCAGGAGTTCTCATCAATATAATGAAAAAAAATGAAAGAATTGTTAATTCTGACACTTATTTCAATTCTCCAAATGGGGGGATTCGCTCAAATACCAAATGGAGGATTCGAAGATTGGGAGTTAATCCAAAACTTTGAAAAGCCATTATTTTGGGAAACCAACCAAGATTCGAACTATGTAAGATTTGTAAAAGATACTTTGTCTATACAGGGGGATTATTCATTAAAAATAGTTCCAGGCTCTTTTACAGCATGGTATGAATGTATGAGTTACGCATGGACGGGAATACATTTACAGACATCAGTTGGTGAAAATAAAAGTCTAATCTTCTTTGTAAGGTCTGTACCTGATTCTACAAATCAATTTGAATCTGTATTTTTAAGAATTGCCGGTAAATTATTTATTGGAGGAAATTTCGAATCGGATTAT
Source organism: uncultured Saprospiraceae bacterium (assembly GCA_964594045.1). GTDB lineage: Bacteria > Bacteroidota > Bacteroidia > Chitinophagales > Saprospiraceae > UBA2365. The sequence goes on from CAZQKR010000013.1 coordinate 52,257, forward strand.
AAGTGGGAAACTTTTGAAAGAATTGATAACTTCACTAAAGTTCAAATTCCAATTTTGAATCCTGATGTAGATTCTTTAACCATTCGAATTTTTGGAGGGGCTTTAAATGGTGCAGCAGACGGATGCCCGAATAGATCTTTCTCCTGGATTGACGACATGCGAATATCTGAAACAGAAGTAATTAATTCAAGTTTAGAATTGATACCCCAAAACAATAAGGTTACTGTTTTCCCCAATCCTTCAAATGGAATAATTGAAGTATTTCAATCCGAAATCAAATTCACGGATTTTCAGTTGTATTCCCTGGAAGGGGAATTGATTGAACAAGGGAGATTAAATGGGAAAATGATAAATCTCAGGAATTTGCATAAAGGACTTTTCATACTTAGATTGACGAGTGCAAATCAGTCATTTGAACTAACGAAAAAAATAATGATAGAATAAAATACTGATGAGAACATAACCGTCCATACCCGGCAAAAGCTGGTCACGGCGTTTATGCATGACCGTTAAAAGGCATTTTAAAAACACGACAACAATGACAAGAATTTTCTTTTTTCTTATAGGATTTTCAATTTTGAGCTCCTGCAAAGTATATAAATATGCTTTTATTCCTGACAGGGGCAACAATCTGGATTTGTATATTTCAACATCGGGTGACCAACCGATTGATGTGACGAACGACAAATATGTTGACTAAGGAATCAAATGGACTCCGGACGGAAAATATGTTGCCTTTACCCGGGTAGCAGAAAATTCTGACATTTGGATGATGCAGAAAAATGGAGAAAATAAAAAGCAATATGTTACATCATCAAATCGTGATGAAATACATGAATTTAAACCCAGGAGTAAGAAAAATACCACAACAGTTAACTGTCTTTATAATTGTTCAAAATCTTAACAAAATTACACAGATATGAAAAAGAGATCAACACGTCAAATTGTCCATGCATTGATTTTACTGGCAGGATTTGTACTCATGATTGCAGGAATTATAACTGGTAAACACGGAGCAACAGTTATAGGTATGATTGTTGCAACAGTGAATGTTCAACAATGGATACAGTGGAATAAAAAAGAAAAACAACAATAATCAATCAATTGTAACATGATTGACAAGAATAGATTGTTCATTATTGATGATAAGAGAATAACCTACTTCCTGATTTTTGTTGTTACGTTTGTGATTACCGAAATGGGCAGAAAAATTTACAGGCCATACATCTATTCAAATGACCTGTTTGACTATTGGCTTGCAGATACGATAGGCAATTTAACCGGAACCATCGCAATAATATTTTTCGAATTAGCTTTTATTTATCCAAATTATAGAACAGGAAGAAAATTGATCATTTTGATCACTTTCGGATTGATGGTTTATGAGCTATTGCAATATTTATCGCCGAGAAGCATTCTGGATTGGAGAGATCTAATTGCAACATTAATTGCAGGATTGATCACCTGGGGTATTTATGAATTACTGTCAAAAAAAATAAAGGAAAAAGAGATAAAGTCACGTGATAATACCTTTGCCCGATAGTCAGTGCAAGGGCAAAAGGAAACAACAACGTGCCTCAGAATATTTGTAGGGGTTGATCGTACGTGTTCCGCAAAACAGCTACCAGGCAAAGCCCTGAATCGTTGACAATAATGCTCAGTCAGACTATACAACAGTTAAGCTATGAATGAGATCGCACATAAAATACAAAACAAAATCACGGCATTGGGAAATCCCGATAAGGCAAAATGGCTGGAGCAATATGTAAAGCACAACATCAAATCTAAAGGAGTTGGGATACCACATATAAGAGACATTGTAAAAGAGGTCACTAAAGATTATCGATTAGCTGAATCAGGTATATCTGATCAGGTTGATTTTCTGACTGATTTAATGACCAGCAAATATACCGAGGATAAGCTTTCAGCAATTATTTATATCCAATTGAATTGGAATAACATTCATGAAAGTGAAAAAATAGTATTAATTTCGGGTTGGTTTGATCAAGACCTCATCACAGATTGGAATGTTTGTGACTGGTTATGTGTAAGATTATTCACCCCAATGATCGATCATTGGACAGAACCAACATTGACTGCATTAAGAAAATGGAATAAGAATGAAAACCAATGGAAAGCAAGAGCTTCCTTGGTTCCATTTGCTCAGTGTAAAACACTTGGTCAACACAAGAATATTATCGGAGAGTTTTCAGTTGAATTAATAAAACGGAATGAAAGATTTTGCAAAACTGCTGTTGGTTGGGTCTTAAGAGAAATTTCAAGGACAGACTCTGGTTTTGTGACCAGATTCCTCAAGGAACATGAAAACTGGACTACGAATGAAGTGATAAAAAATGCAACGAAATATATGTTTAAATAAGCACATATCGAAGTTGTTTAAGAATTATGTTGATAGCTGAAAATAAATGCTTGAAAGTCAAGGCTAAGCTCTTTTTTGAATTGCGTACCGGAATGTACGGAATCAAAAAAAGCTGAAGCATTTGGCTTTCAATGATTTGTTTGCAAGCATTAAGATACATTTTTAAACAACTTCATCATGAAACATTTATGGCGCTCATGCCAAAACCCAAAACATTTAGCAAACAATGAATAGAATTATTGTCATAATTATTTTGATTGGACTTCAGGGAGCATTATTCGGACAAAATAAAGATAATACATATTTGCTGGTACATGGCGCCTGGCATGGTGCCTGGTGCTGGAATAAAGTGGTACCCTTAATGAAAAATAAGGGCTATAAAGTCATTACTGTTGACCTTCCCGGCCACGGAAGCGACACGACAAATGCCAACTCCATCAAACTTGACGACTATGTGGCAAAAGTGACTGAAACAGCCAATGGCATTGAAGGAAAAATCATCCTGGTCGGTCATTCGATGGGCGGAATAGTCATTTCACAGGCAGCAGAGATTTTAGGGAAAAATAAAGTGATTAAACTCATTTACTTAGATGCATTTCTTCCGAAAAATGGCGAATCAGTCAGTTCATTGGCCAGAATGATTGAAAGTAATTTACCCAAAGATCCTTCCCGGATCACCATTGGCAGTGGATTGATTGTGAGTGAAGACAAAAAAACCAGTATTTTTAAACCAGAGGTTGCCGACATACTTTTTTACCATGACTGTACCCGGTCTGACAAGGATTTTGCTCACAGGAATTTGAGCAGACAGTCATTTGCCCCGTTGGGGACACCCGTCAATGTCTCTGACAGTATATATGGAGCAATACCCAAATACTATATTTTATGCACGGAAAGTAAGGACCTGGATAAATCGATTTTACCCTCAAGAGTGAAATGCGAACAAGTAGTAAAACTGAAGTTAGGCCATTCACCTTTTTTTGCCAAACCACGAAAACTTGTAAAAATTTTGACAAAGTTGTAACGGAGTTACCAAAATCGATAATGACTGTGATACCCGTCAAAAGCCGGGTAATGCCATAAAAGAAGCGTTGTTAGCTATAAAAACAATAGATTATGAACCTGATCAAAGCGAATTATTTAGGTTCCATTATTGGACTTACTATTCTCGTCACCTGTAATTTGATCTTCATATTCAGATTGCTTGGTTTCTCAAAGATCGAATATTGGACTGGTATGATTTTTCTTTTGACTGCTCTGCCAATAATATTTTTATTAATCAATGCACACGAGCATCAGAGACCGGTAATTTATTATTTTCAGCTGAGTCTTATGCTCGCTTTCATCATTGTAGAGTTATTTCTTGACTATATTTATAAAGTGGATTTCAGGAACACAAAGTGGCTTGTAATTTCCTATGCGACACTATTTTTTGCGGCAACGGGAGGAATGATTGGAATAACATCACAATCCGGAAAGGTGTTTTCCGGGATCTCTATAGTGTTATTTTTTATCATGACATTTCTGGCTTTTTATCAACGGGTTAAGACGGGAATGTGACCATTGAAAATGAACAGTACACAACACGCTGATTATCCGTCACTATTGAAGATCAGGCGATGAAATTCTTGTTTAGCGGAGCTTTTAAACCTTTCTTCAAAAAAGATATTGACACCTGTTCACATCCCAAATCCAGAAAGTAATCCCTACCATGCGCTCTTCACAGCGTGATTTCCCTGAAGATAAACTACCCGTTAAGGCAGCCTGTCCAAAATGCATCAAAAAATGAAATTGCCGGAACAGGACAAGAAAGGCTTATTTCAGACTGTCGATGTAGTCACACAAACGACCAAAGATCTCATCAATCGTACCTATCCCTTTGATCATTGCAGCCTTATCCTTTGCTTTGTAATAGGTAAATACCGGGCTCGTCTGATCCAGGTAAACCTGGTACCTGTTGCGGATAATGGACTCATCGTTGTCATCTGACCTGCCTGAAGTTTTTCCACGGTTGAGTATGCGGGATACGATCTCCTCTTCATCCACATCCAGACAAACCAGTGCGGTAATGTTCATATTCATCTCCTTCATGAGATCGTCCAGTGAGATGGCCTGGATGAGGTTTCGGGGAAAACCATCCAGCAAAAAACCCTTATCGTCATTCAGACTCAACAATTTATTTTTCAGCATTCCGATGGTGATGGCATCCGGTACCAATTGACCCTTATCCATAAAAACCCGGGCCTGCTGTCCTAATTCAGTGTTGTTGGAAAGCTCATAGCGGAACAGATCTCCTGTTGAAATATGATGCAGATTGTATCTTTCTTCCAGCAATTGGGCCTGCGTTCCTTTCCCGCTGCCGGGAGGGCCAAAAAGTATTAAATTGATCATGGCTTAAATATTTTTTTGAGCCATAAATTTAAGGAGATATTACATCCCTTGCAAATTTCAAACGCTTTTTCCAATAGTTATTATTGCTGATATCCTGCCTGACTACCCCCAGAGAAGATGCACTGTGGATCATCCAGAATTTACCGTCTTCTTCCTTTTCGAATATAGCCACATGAAATATTCTGCCCTTCGAGGAAAAAAACAACAAATCACCCGGTTCCAACGATTTGAGCGATTTTTTTTTGCCTTGTGTTGCCTGGTTGCGTGAGGATGCACCCAACTTTATATCAAACTGTTTGTAAACATAACCTGTATATCCTGAACAATCAAATCCTTTGGGCGTTTTCCCTCCTGATCTGTACCTGGATCCGAGCAGGGTTTTAGAATAGTCAATGATTTTATTGCGGAGAACTATTTCTGAACTGTCTTTCCGCTCCAGGCTGTCCTGAGGTGTAAAAATAGATTTGGCTGCATTGCAGGATGAAAATAAAAAAAATAATAGCACAGGCAGCGAAATTTTTATCCAGTGTATCTTCTTCATAAAACTAAGTCATTTTAGTTTTAACTTCAATTTTAATTTTCTAGTTAATCTTTACGATAATGATTCGTTGTTAAGTCCGGCTCTCCACCGGACTTTTTTATTGATTATCAAATCATTAACAGGGTAAATCGATTGCTTATCATCTTTTAGAATCTGATGAATATTGCCCAAAAGGGCTGTCATGGGATAGCAAATATAATAAACGATCCCTGAAAACAAAAATTACCACAGGATATAATCCGGGCATGTGCAGACTCAAGGGAAAATTTGCCGGATGAGTTTATGCTATTGGCCCCGCATCAGTTGAACGGCTTTTTCTTCATCTGCCCTCAAAAGCGCCTGCCTGATCGCCAGGTGATTTTGGATAACCGCTTCAATATTCTCCGGAGATTCCGTTCGGGAATAAGCATATTTTTCGAAAAGCACATAAGGAATGGCTGCAAGCATGGCAATTTCATTGGCAGTCAGCGTTATGCTTTTCCTGATGTGCTCAGGCAGTCGGTCATAACCTGTCGGGATAATGCTCATATTCAACGGTGCACTGAATATACTTTCCGGCAGGATCCTCGTATAATATTGTTTTCCAAGCCTTCCAATGATATCCAGCCTTGCAGGATCTATCCTGTTCCCATTATCCAGAATGGAATCATCAACATACAGACAAACTACATCTCCAAAAATGATCGTACAATCATTTTTGTTGCCTCCCAATTCCTTAATTTCTCTCAGCTTGCATTCGAATTGTATCAGGCATTCCCTGACCCGCGGCGGGGTGATGTGTTTGCTATCCAATGCGGTGAATCCGGTTTTTTCGAATTCGTCCGCCTCCGGAGGAAATTCCGCCGAGCTCAGGACCATCGGCCAGACCATTGGATAACTCACCATGTTGACAGTGAACTCACCGGTCTCTTCAATATTGATCAGCGTATCTTTTTTTATGCCATCAGCGCCTTTTGTGCTCAGGCTGAACATTAAAACCGGTGGAATGGAACTTACCGCATTGAAATAACTGAACGGAGCCAGATTCCTGACGCCATTCCGGTCAACAGTGGAAATCAAAGCAATGGGCCGGGGAATGACCGCGCCCAGCATAAACTGATGAAAATCTTTACGACTGGTATTGTCTATCCTGATCTCTTTCATCAGGTAAAAATTTTATTTGATGAAAAGCATGCTTTTCCAACAGAAAAAAATGACCCGGCTTACATTTTGAAACCTTTGATCATCCATTTCCTTGCAAGCAACAGACCTATTGGGCTGACCACAGCGATCAATCCATAAATCAGCCACATAAATTCAGTGTTCAGATTTGCTATCGGTGTATCATCCGGACAGTAATTCATCAGGAACCAGCCGGAATACATTGCAGTGATGACTTTGGTAAGGAACCATGGGAATTGTCCGATCCCCATATAGATACCGGTCATGCCTTTTGGGGCGATCTCAGCTACCCATTGCAGAAATCTGGGTTGCCACATGGCTTCACCTATCGTCATCAGGATCAGGTAGGCCATGAGCGTGTTGATGTTGGGCCCGAGTGTGAGGAAAAAAGTGGGCGTTGCCATGACCAGAGTGCCTATGATCATCATTTTGTAGGTATCTCTTTTAAGCGTCAATGCAGTAACTACCGGAGTCAATATAAAGATCATGATCGGATTGAGATTGACAAAAAATTCAAAATTGTTACCGACAAATCCTTCAAAAGCCCTGCTGGTATATTGCGGTAAGGTCAGCCAATTGTGGGCGAAAAGCGTCTGAACCGGGATCAGTATGAATATGAAAAACATAAAACGCGCATCTTTCAACGGGAAGTTCTTCATATAATAACTCAGTTTTTCCCTGGCTGTCATGCCTTTCATCTGGTCTTCATCTTCGGCGATTTCCCCGTCAACAGCCTTGACGGCATCCTGGGCTTGTTGAATTGCTTTTTTGGACATCAAAACAGCCACGGTCAAAATCCCGAGAACGGTCAGACCAACCATCACCCAAAATACACCTGTAATACCAAAGGCTTTTCTTACGGGAGGAGAGATCAAACCAGGTAAAAATCCACCCAGGTTCATCAGCGCATACAGCATCGCATAACCCATTGCAGCGTTTTTTGCCGTATTGAGCTTTTTTACCGAGGCATAGGCAGCAGGTTGGTACATACCGTAACCAATGATGATCGCCACAATGCCAACCATGGAAATGACCTGTGCTGAATTCCAAAGTCCCGGCACACCGATTTCAGGAGACAGACTCAGAATGATCCTCCCAACCAGTATGATAACCAATGCCAACAGTAAGGATTTTCTGATGCCGATCAGGTCAACAGTTGCCCCAAGTACCAGCATCGCAATGGTGATGCCAGCCGTCATGAAACCTACCATCCATCCGGCATTGACATCGTTCAACTGAATATATTCATTAAAAAATATACCCAGTAAACCCAGAATGCCAAAATAGGTCAATCCTTCCAGCAAATAGGAAAGGTTAAGTCCAAGCATGGCTTTTGAAGTTCTGGTCAGGTCAATAAATGGCTGGGTGAGTTCCCTGAAAATTTCATTTCTTTTGTTACCCTGTGATTGTTCATTGTTGGTTGACATACCTCATAAATTTTCTTTGTTATTTGGATGTAAGGCAAATGTTATTCCGTAAAACGTACCGAAATTAACCGTTTTTTTTGATGTGCAAAAAAAATTGGTTGCTATGAAGTAGGATATTTTATAATAAGATATAATTAAGGCAAATCTTCTGTGTTGAATGCCTCCGGGATCTGACTACCGTATGGTTTATAAAGCATTTTGCGGGCTTGTTGAATTCAGAGACAGAGCTGCAAAAAAAATGATTGTTTTTACATCGATGTTATTTAATATATCTATTTTTATCTGCTGTTTATGAATTTTTTGGGTAATGCGGGTTGATTTTAATATTTTTTTAAAATCAAGGAACTCCAAATACCTTTTGTACAACTTTCCGATACAAACAAAAATTAAATTATGAATCCTGCTTACAAATTGATGATCATTGCCTGGGTATTGGTTGCCGTCTGGGTGGTTATTGTAATTTTTACTAACAGAAAAGTGCACCCCAAAGCGCTCTTTGCCCTGTTTATGGTGGAATTGTGGGAACGCTTCAGCTACTATGGTATGAGGGCGATACTGATCCTTTATATGACTTCTGAGCTAATGCGTGGAGGTTTTGGATTTGATGATGCCAAAGCGTACGGTATCTATGCCGCCTATGGAGCATTGGTTTACATGACAATGCTGGTCGGAGGCTTTTTTGCCGACAAGGTGATGGGTTTCAGAAAAGCGATCATCTGGGGCGCATTGCTCATGGCCTCTGCTCAATTCACTCTTTTCCTGAATAATCAAACATTGTTCTACATCGGCCTGGCTTTTTTGGTGATCGGAAATGGTTTCTTCAAGCCAAATATTTCCAGCATGATCGGTAAATTTTATCCTGACGGGGATCCAAGAAGAGATGGCGCTTTTTCCCTGTTTTACATGGGCATCAACATCGGTGCCTTCTTATCCCCGCTGACCTGCGGCACGATCGGTGAAATTGAAGGTTGGCAATATGGCTTCCTGACTGCGGGCATCGGCATGTTGATCGGCTTCCTTCTTTTCCTATGGGCAAGAGGCAAAGGCTATTTTGAAGACAAGGGATTGCCTCCGGAAAATGCAATACAATTCAAAATGTTTGGTATTAACGGCAAATATATTCCCTATATTTTTACAGCGGTTATGATCCCGCTGGCATGGCTGTTGATCATTCAAAACGATGTAGTGGATATTATCCTTGCAGTGATCGCTGCAGGCGTGATCGGTTACTTCCTGTTTATCATTGCACCTTCTTATGAAAAGGCCCAAAAGCAACGGATTTGGGTGATCATTATGCTGCTGATCTTCACCACGATTTTCTGGACATTTTTTGAGCTGGCCGGAAGTGCAATGAACCTCTTTACCGAAAGGAATGTAAACAAAAACTTTATGGGAGCTGAATTGACGACCACATTCTTTCAGTCGGTAAATCCACTCTTCATCATTTTATTTGCTCCGCTGTTCTCGTGGATCTGGATCAAGCTGGCCAAATCCGGAAAGGAACCACCAGCGCCTTACAAATTCGGATTCGGTCTGATCATGCTGGGAGCCGGTTTTTTGGTGCTCAATCTCGGTAAATCCGGTGCGATGCTTGGGTTGGTTCCTGCGTTTTTCCTGATATTTTTGTATTTGCTTCATACTTTGGGCGAACTATCACTTTCGCCGGTTGGATTGTCCCTCGTGACTAAATTATCGCCTCCAAAAATTGTCGGCTTGCTGATGGGCGTTTGGTTCCTTTCTTCTTCCATTGCACATCAGGCCGGTAAACACATTGCCAAACTGACCTCCATCGACGAAGCAAAAATTGTGGCTGAAGGTACTGTTCAGGATAAGCTCTCAGACGATGTGCTTAAATCGGCGCTTAAGGAAAATGCGTTCGCTGATCAATTGAAGGAGCAAACTCTGGAACAGGCTCTGGCCAATGAAACATTTGTAAATGATCTTAACAGTAAAGCAGGTAGCCAAAGCTACTACCTCGCTAAAATTCAGGTGGCTGAGGTCGCAGAAAAAGCAAATGAATTGAAAAGTCAAAAAGCAAAAGATAAAATGCTGGAAAGCAGTTATGTGGAATTTTTATCTAAATCAACGGATTATGCTGATCCAGCCAATGTAAAAGTTCTACCCAAAGCAGATGCAGAAAAAATCTGGAATGAAAGCCTTACTGGTGAGGTGATCAGCCATCTCAGATATGATTCACTTTCATTGGGTCTGGGCGTTTTCCGTAAACTGGGCTTGTTTGCAATCGCATGCGGTGCGTTTTTATTCCTGCTGGGTCCGGTTGTGTCCAGGTGGATGCACGGGATCAAGTAAAACAAAACAGGTCATCATTATTTCGCAGGGTTATCTCTGCCTTTAATTGAATAACCTTCTGTTAAATAAAAGGGCGATATAAAAAAAGAAAGCCTCCGAATCCGGAGGCTTTCCTATAGGTAACAAACCGGGTTTATTCGATGTTGAAAGCGCTGTTATCCAATCCGGTGTTGATCTGGATTGTACTCACCTTCATTTCAAAATTCTGTGGTCCGGCCTGCTGTTTTATGCTATAAGGAAATTTAATACCATTTACTTCCCTGTAATCTGAATAATTGGTCACTATGGTGATCACACCCATCGGTGTTTCCTGGGACATTTCAGACCTGAGCTTCAGACCTGTCTCCACACAATAGAACTCACTGCTTACTTTTCCGGTCGGGCCGGTAAGTTTGATCCTGTATGTGTCCTTTCCATCAGGTTTTTCAATACCTGTCAATTCAACTGTATAACCAAGTTGATCATAATTTAGTTCCGGGAATAATGCAGCCTGCAATTCCAGTTCTTTCAGATCGTCTCCCGTGACTTCCTGCTTTTGACCCATTGAGGAGACCATTCCTCGTTTTCCGTCAAAAATTTGCTCCTGGAAGATGTTTCCACCCATGCTCATCGCATTGTAGAACATGTTAGGTGACTTCTGCTTGGTTTGCATATCAAGCGTCATACCCTGAACGCTCGCTGTCATAAAGGTGATCACATCACGGACTTCATTGAGTTTTTCAGCACCTCCAAGCGCATCCACGTATTTTGAAATGACTGACTGTGCAGTGATCTCTCCTGAAACTGCCTTGGGGGCTTCAGCCGGACGTCCAAAAGCATCGTAAAGTTCGATTTCTCCCTTAGGATTGAAAACCCTGAGTTTTTCAAGTACTTCATCCTGATTTCCAGCCACAACGATGATGGCATTTTTAGGCTTCAGATATTTGGCTGCCATTTCCTGAACATCAGCAACAGTCACTGCATTCAGTCTTTCAAGATAAGTTGCATAATAGTTTTCCGGCAGATTATAACGTTTGACATTGAGTGCAAAATTGGCGATCGTTCTGGGACTTTCCAAAGCACGCGCAAAGCTTCCGCTCATGAAATTCTTGACCATCTGCAGGCTTTCTTCATCCACCGGTTCGTCTATCAATCGCTGCATTTCCCTGAAAATTTCATTGACGGTTGAATCCGTTACCATACTTCTTACTTCGGCACTGGCAACAAAATTGCCTACAAGTTTATCTGAGGAAATGGACGAGCCTGCACCGTAGGTATAGCCTTTGTCTTCCCGCAGGTTTTGCATCAGCCTGCCTGAGAAAACACCGCCTCCAAGGATGGAATTCATTACACTTGCCTTAACCGCATCGGGATTTCCCGGTGTAAACTCCAATGGATAGGTCACAAAAACAGCGGATTGCACCGCACCACTCCTGTTTGCAAAAGCGACCCTGTTGTGGGAAGGCATTCTGGGATCATCATATTTGTGTGTTGGCACTTTGCCTTTTTTCCATTTTCCAAAATATTTTTTAGCAAGTGTTTTGGCTTCATTGACCGTTATATCACCAACGACCACCAGATATGCAGCATTTGGTTTGAAATAGGTGTTGTAATAATTTTTAAGATGGTCAATTGTGATCTTATCCAGAGTTTCTGCCGTCAAGACTTCTCCATACGGATGGTCGGATCCGTACATTGCCGCACTCTGAACATTTCCTGCAATAAAGTTAGCGTCATTCCTGCTGGCTTCCAATCCTGATTTTGACTGAGTGATATTCTTTTTCAGCTGTTCTTCAGGAAAAGTAGGATTCAGTAAAACATCAGACATCAGATCCAGTAATTTATCCTGATGTCTTTTCAGTGATGAGGCAAAAATGCCGGTTGAATAGGTGGTGAGATTGGCACCGATAAAATCGATCTCCTCATCCAGCTGTTGCTTGCTCCGGTTTTTTGTGCCTTCACGCATCAGTGAACCGGCGAGATCAACGTAGCCTTTTGCATCTTTTTCAAGAACAGGATCCACATCGAGTGTGATCTGAAATGATACGACGGGAACTTTGTGGTTTTCAACCACGATCACCTGCAGTCCGTTGGAAAGTTTGAAAGACTGAAAATCTCCAAGCTGTATAACGGGTGCCGGTCCGGGTTGTGGACGCTGACTGCGGTCAAGTTGAGCCGTTATGGACACTGTAAAAGCCAGGCTCATTAATAGAAATGCAAAAATATTTTTCATGTGTATGTTTTTTTGTGTTTTTCTTTGGCCATCCGGTATCCTCGCTCAAATAAACTGTCAGCTTTATTCTGATCTTAAGTCTCTTAGCAGAACCCTGAAAGGCTGTTGATAAAATATTTGTTAGTTTGCCTTTGGCATATAATACAATACTACTCTTGCGTCCTTATTAAGATACTCTCTAGCCACACGTTGAATATCTTCTCTGGTAACTGCCTGATATTTAGCAAATTGCTTGTTGATCATTCCGGCATCCTTATACATTGTATAATAATTGGCCAATGAGCTTGCCCTGCTGGAAATGGAGGTATTGCCATTGACCAGGTCACTTTCTTTCTGGTTCAGCAATTTTTGATATTCCTTTTCGGAAATCAATTCATTTCTGACTTTATCCAATTCAGCTTCAACGCCTTGTTCAAGAACTTCCGGTTCGACGCCCATGTTTGGAATTCCAAATACAATTTTCAATCCCTGATCTTCCAGTGCAAGCGGAATCGCCTGAACAGTCAGGGCAGTCTGTTCTTCATCCACCAGTTTTTTGTACATCCGGCTGCTTTGTCCGTCAGACAACAATGTGCTCAGCATGTCCATGGCATAATAATCCCGGGACCCGACCGGAGGCAGTGGATAAGCATGTATGATCGCCGGGAGTTGGATATTGTCAGTGAAAGTATCTCTGATCTCAGCTGTTCTCCTGGGCTCAGTGATGTTGGGCCTCACGATTTTTTTACTGCTTGAAGGTATATCCCCAAAATATTTTTTGACAAGGTCACGGGTTTTAGCCAAATCGATATCACCGGCAATCACGAGGACGGCATTATTCGGCACATAATACATGTCGTGAAACGCCTGAATGTCCTCCTGTGTCGCACTTCTGATGTGTTCGTCCATTCCGATGACATCTGATTTGTATGGATGTTGTCTGTAAGCCCTTTTGAGGGTCTCACTGAGTAAGCGTCCGTATGGACGATTATCCCTGGTTTGTTTCATTTCTTCAGTGACCACGCTTTTTTGTGTGGCAATGCCCACAGAGTCGATCACCAGATGGAGCAATCTTTCGGATTCCAGCCACAACCCCAGTTCCAATTGATTTGAGGGTAAATAGACATAGTAATTGGTGATATCAAAACTCGTCCAGGCATTGAGCTCTCCACCTGCTTTTTCAACGATTTCGGAAAACTCACCTCTGCCGATGTTTTTGGAACCTTCGAACATCAGGTGTTCAAAAAAATGTGCAAAACCGGTCCTTCCGGCATAATCGTTTTTTGCGCCAACATGGTACATGATGTTGACCACCACATTTGGTGTAGTATTGTCCTGATGCAGAATAACATGCAGACCGTTGTCCAGCTTGAATTCCGTAAACTCAATATTCGTTCCCTGTCCGAAGCCGGAAAAGGAAAGTATTGTCCCGAATAAAAAGCTGAATAGAAAATTGAGATTCATTTTTTTCATATTTGTGTTATTAAGTTTTAACAGAATCATGATTTACTCAATTCAGGCAGGAAACCATGCAAAAACGTTCTTTGTTATAAGCACATTTGTATTTTTCCCTGTTAAAAATGAGGTAATCAAATTGGTTAACAAATAAATTAAAGATAGGATTATAATTTTATGATGATCGTGTTCAATTTCAACGCAAATTTTGGCTTTACAGTTCGCAAAAATACAGGAAATCGGAAAACTCAGAAATTAAATAGACATAACGTCAAAATTATTCTATGAATTGTAGATTTTAGTGGCCGGGTGTATGACTGGATCTGCAGAATTTATGGCCCACAGGCTTTGTTTATCTCAAAGTACTGATTTTATACTGAAAAACCATATGGACAAATGACCTTGAAAGATGGTTGTCCATATGGATTTTCAAAAACAGTGCGAAACATCCGGATGTTAAAACAGCGTTTACCGGTTTTTTGTGATCAAAAAATAATTATCCTGCTACGCGTGAACCCTTGCGCTTTTGCCAACCGAAGCGTTTATTGGTTTTTTTCTTTTCAGGAATTGGCATCCGGGTAACGACCGCCTGCTCTGCAATGAACGGATGAGAATGGCTTACCGGAATTTTTAAACCGATCAGTTTCTCGATATCACGGAGATCATTGCGTTCCTCAGCATCACAAAATGCAATTGCGACTCCCGATTTTCCTGCCCTTCCCGTCCTGCCGATCCGGTGAACGTAAGTCTCCGGAATATTCGGTAGATCGTAATTGAAAACATGCGATAATTCATCGATGTCAATTCCCCTTGCTGCGATATCCGTTGCCACCAAAACCTGGAGTTTGCCGGTTTTGAAATTGTTCAGGGCCAACTGTCTGGCCGTCTGGCTTTTATTTCCGTGTATGGCCGCTGCCTGAATATTCTGGTTGACCAATATCTTCGCAACCTTGTCCGCACCGTGCTTGGTCCTGGTAAAAACCAGGGCAGTAGGAATTCTGTATTCATCGATCAGATGGATAAGCAGCTTTGCCTTGTCTTGCTTACTCGTGTAGTACACACTTTGTTCAATCATTTCTACGGTGGTACTCGGAGGAGTTACTTCCACTTTTGCCGGATTTTTCAGCAGCGATTTGGCCAGGTTTTGGATTTCTGCCGGCATTGTTGCTGAGAAAAACAGGGTTTGCCTCTTCTGGGGAAGCCGCGAAATTATTTTTTTGACGTCGTGTATAAATCCCATATCCAGCATGCGGTCTGCCTCATCCAGGACAAAAATCTTCAGTGTTTCCAGTCTGACAAATCCCTGTGCGATCAGGTCAAGCAACCTTCCGGGTGTTGCGATCAACACATCAATACCCTTTTTTAAAGTATTGGTCTGATTCAATTGAGATACACCTCCAAAAATTGCAGTGTGGCTGATGTTCGTGTATTTTGCATAGGATGAAAAACTTTCATCTATCTGAATCGCAAGCTCTCTCGTCGGAGTCAGTATCAAAACTTTTATACCACGTAAAGGTTGATCATCTTTTGAAAGCAATTGTATGATGGGAAGAGCAAATGCGGCTGTCTTGCCGGTGCCTGTCTGAGCGCAACCCTGCAAGTCACGGCCTGCAAGTACATGAGGAATAGCCATTTGTTGAATAGGTGTAGGTGAAGTGTATCCTTCAACTGTCAATGCACGCATGACAGGTTCGATTAAATTCAAATTGTTAAAAGACATTAAATTATTGGTAAAATTAACGCCGGCAAGATGTTGTATTTGCTATGCCGGCAAATGGTGAGTTAAAAAATCGTGGCTTACAACTTGCCACCAGTTTTGGTAAAACATTGCAAAGGTAAAATTAAAAACCATGAAAGCTAATAATTTTGAGTTTATCTTGAAATTAAATGTATTTGAAAATCAAATAAATATAGTATTCAACTCATTCTTTTTCATGTTTCATATCAGGAAAAGTCAAGTTTTGACGGGAATTTTGCGACCTGAACTGTATGGTGATATTGGATGGATTTGGATTACTTTCTGTTGATTTGCTCACTGAAATCCTGCTGTTTCCCAATGAGCTTATTTAATTATAACAAATAGAATTCAAGAAAGTTTAAAGATCCAACTGTTGAGTCTGCTCCGAAAAGTCCAATTTGTTGATTTTCAATCGTTTTTTGCCCCAAACCCTAAAGGGAAACGATTGAAAATCAACAAATTAAAAGTCCCCTTTTAGGGGGATTTAGGGGGCAAAGACTTTTCGGAGAAGACTCAACTGTTAAAAAATCAAAATGTCCGTCTTGATCTCTTTTTCAAAGTTCTTTGGATGCAGGTATGCACGGCTGTACTGAGGTATTCATACAGCTTAATGCATTTTTCTTCTGGATTTTTATATATCTTTGACCTTTAATCCAGAAAAATGACGCTTCTTTTAATCTATTTGTTTATCGCTTTATTCACGTCTTTTTTATGCTCCATTATGGAGGCTGTATTATTGTCCACCCCTGTTTCCTATGTCAAGGCGAAAATCGGTGCAGGTGATAAAAATGCGTCTTCATTCCTGCACCTGAAAGAAGATATTGAAAAGCCCCTGTCCGCAATTCTATCCCTGAATACCATCGCGCATACGGTCGGTGCAGCCGGTGTCGGCGCACAGGCAACCAAAGTTTTCGGAGAAGCTTATTTTGGACTGGTATCTGCAGTTTTGACCGTTCTCATCCTGGTTTTAACGGAAATTGTACCCAAGTCAATCGGCGCCAATTACAACAAAGAATTGATGGGTACTGCTGCTGTTGTGATCAGGGGAATGATCATTGTCATATACCCTTTGGTCTGGGTTTCCGCTATATTGACCAGGGTGCTTGCAAGAAAAGATAAGGGGCTGACTACAAGCAGGGAAGAGATCTCTGTTTTGGCCAGTATCGGCGTTCAGGAAGGTATATTCGGGGACAAGGAAAACAAGATCCTTCAAAACCTCATGAAACTTAAAAATATCAGGATATCTGAGATCATGACCCCCAGAATTGTTGTTGTGGTGGCCAATGAAGAAATGACGCTTCAGGAATTTCTGCAGAACAAGGATTTCCTCCATTTTTCCAGGATACCGATATACCAGGACAACAGGGACAACATCACAGGTTATATATTCAGAGAAATGGTTTTTGAAAAGCTGGCAGAGGATCAGTTTGACCTTCGCCTCAAAGATATCAAAAGGCCGATAGTGTCATTTCCCGAACACATCACGCTCTTTAAAGCCTGGGAAAAATTGCTGGAAAAAAAGGAACAGATCTCTCTTGTCACTGACGAATACGGTGGAATGGACGGTATCGCCACATTGGAAGACATCATCGAGACCCTGCTCGGATTCGAGATCGTAGACGAAAAAGATACGGTGGATGATATGCAGCAATACGCGATGGACCGCTGGAAGGCTAAGCAGAAAAAATATGAATTGCTGAAAGGTCAGCAGGAATAGCAGGCAGCCTTTTCCGATTTTGTCAGAATACTGAACTAAAAAAATGGTATGCCATGATACCGGTCACCACTAATTTCATCAGGGTACCAGCGACAAATCCGATAAAGGACCCGAATGCAGATCTCATCGCTCTGCTCATGTTCTGACCTGCGATCAATTCCCCGGCAAGAGCACCGATAAATGGCCCAAGAATGATACCCCAAGGTCCAAAAAACAGACCGACGATCAGCCCGGCAGTTGCACCGTTGACCCCCATTTTGGTGCCCCCGAATTTTTTAGTTCCATAAACAGGTACCCAATAATCTATGATCGTTACCGCAATCGTAATGGCAGCCCAAAGTATCAGAAAATTGGTACTGAAAGGTGCTTTAGAGGTGAATTCAAGCAAAATCAAGGAAGCATAGGCAACCGGCGGGCCGGGTAAAACCGGTAAAAAACAACCTAAAATGCCAACCACCAGGAGGATACTGCCAACAATGATCAAAAACAGGTCCATTCAATTAAGTTTTTTGAAATTAATCCTTCAACGAAATTTTCCTGCAACAAGTTCAATTTTTCCTGTAGGTCTTGTCTATTTCACCGATGTTTTTCAGTGAAATCTTTCACAAAACCATCAGTTAAGGGATGTCAGACCTTCAGGAACCTTGTATCGGTCAGCAGGAATTCTTGCATTTTCATCAAATCTGACCGTTTCAATCTGCCGTGAAGGCGATATGAGTTTGAGCGGCATGCCTTTGTAAAACCAATATCTGGATTTTTCTGTCTGGTTATTATCATTGGGTTCATCCATCTCGTAAACAATACATTTTTTACCGAGATATAATTCGTGGTCAATGATCTTTCCCCTTGTTTCCAGTTCAGCAATGAATTCCTGTTCATTATAATCCTTAAGTCCGGCAAACTCATCCTTGATCGATTCTTTGGGCATTTTGTACACCGTATTTTTGGAAAGGTCTATCATAAACAAACCTTCTTCATTGGAGATATGAAGACTTTTATTCATCTGTGAAGTACCTTGATTTACAGTTTTATATTCCATTTCTGTGGCGATGTTTTTACTTTTGGCATCATACCAGATTTTTGAAGAAATTTCCATTTCCATGCCTTCAGCCAATGCGGTTCCCTTTTGTTCGAGATAAAAACTTTTGATCGGCCCTGAAACCTGAGCTTTGTCTCCTTCAGCACCTCCGTTTTTTGCTTTATCGGCGCATGAAAACAACATAAAGGTTGTCAGTAGAACTAAAATAAATTGCAGTTTTTTCATCCTTATTTTTTTATTGTTTTTTATTGGTCGGATGAACCACCGGAGATCAAAATAATCATTAGCGTTTGTGATTAAACAATTATTTTAATCATGACGGTTTTATCAGTAAATGAATAATTTTTCTGTTCTGTCAAATAATATCTTTGGTTAAAAACAGTCAAGCCTGGTTATTGCAACAATAGCTTGAATATTGTTTTATTTCGATTTCAAAATCTTTTTCCTACAGCTAAATTGAATCGATCAAAACCGGAATTGGGCAAAGTTAATGGATTAGCAACATAAATCCCATGCAATGACATGCAATTATTGGAGGCAAAGATTTAATTTTATGAATCTATCCGGCAAATTCATTTTTTGAGGATGAATAACACAATTTTCAATTTTGACCGGTTCAATCAAAATGATTGAATCACCAGAAGTTACAAGTCAGAAGAATGACTTTCGAAAAACTCACGGAAATGCATATATTTGATCTATGGATCAATATTGGTTATATAGAACTCTTGATGTTGCCTTTATCGTATTCCATGTTGTCCTGATCATTTTCAATCTTGTTGGATGGATCTGGCAGGCAACCAGGAGATGGCACCTTATCTCATTGATGCTGATCTTATTATCCTGGTTCGGATTGGGGATTTTTTACGGTTGGGGATATTGCTTTATTACCGATTGGCATTGGGATGTGAGAAGGCATATCGGATTGGAAGTCACCTCCAATTCTTATATTCATTTTTTGATCCTGGAGACTACAGGCATAGATCTGCCGGAATCCCTGGTGGATCAGATCACCTTCATCCTGTTTTTTGTCATCCTTTTCATCGCGCTGTTTATGAATATCAGGGATTTTTTAAAGACGCGAAGACAGGTCTGATGTTTTTCGTTTTATTATTCGTCAGGGTCTAATCTTTGCTAAAGTTTTTTCTTCAGCATCTGTATTTCATCCCGGTATTGAGCAGCTGTAATGAAATCAAGCTCTTTTGCAGCTTTTTTCATTTTTTGCTCGGTGACACGTATCAATTCCCTGATCTGGTCTTTTGACATATATGCCAGCACCGGATCTGCAGCACTGGAAGGCGCATCTGGTTCTATGTAGGCTTTTTTGCCTTCAACCGAACGGATATCCAGTATGGTTTTTTGTGCCAGTATCTCTTCCCTGGTTTTGATGATGGTGGTTGGCTGGATATTGTTGGCTTCATTGTATGCTTTTTGTATAGACCTTCGCCTGTTGGTTTCGCTGATGGTCTTCTGCATACTTTCAGTCAGTTTGTCTGCATAGAAAATGACCGTACCATTGGCATTTCTCGCAGCCCGGCCGGCTGTCTGAGTCAGCGATTTTTCATTACGCAGGAATCCTTCCTTATCTGCATCAAGTATGGCAACCAGCGACACTTCGGGAAGGTCAAGCCCTTCTCTGAGCAGGTTCACCCCGATCAGCACATCAAATACACCCAGTCTCAGGTCACGGATGATCTCCACCCTTTCCATGGTCTCCACTTCAGAATGCAGGTACTTGCATTTGATGTGCAGGTTCAGCAGGAATTTTGACAACTCTTCTGACATCCGCTTGGTCAGGGTGGTTACCAGAACGCGTTCATTTTTTTCGATCCTTTTTTCAATTTCCTCCAAAAGATCATCAATCTGATTGATGCTCGGTCTGACGAGGATCTCCGGATCGAGCAATCCGGTTGGTCTGACGATTTGCTCAACGATCAGGCCTTCGGTTTCCTCCAGTTCATGTTCCCCGGGTGTGGCACTGATGTAGATCACCTGGTTGACCATGTTTTCAAATTCGGTAAATGTCAGGGGCCTGTTGTCCATAGCGGAAGGCAATCTGAATCCATAGTTGACCAGGTTGAGTTTTCTGGCCCTGTCTCCGCCAGACATTCCTCTGATCTGCGGGATGGTCACATGACTTTCATCGATCACCATAAGGTAGTCTTTTGGAAAATAGTCGAGCAAAGTAAATGACCTTGTCCCCTGTTTCCTGTTGTCAAAAAACCTTGAATAATTCTCTACTCCGCTGCAATACCCCAATTCACGGATCATCTCCAGGTCAAATTCAGTCCTTTCCCTTATCCTTTTGGCTTCCAACTCTTTGCCTTCTTCTTCAAAATATTTTGTTTGAGCCATCATCTCGTCCTGGATCTCGTTGATGATGTCTTTCATTCGGTCTCTTCTGGCAAGATAAAGATTGGCCGGATAGATCATCGCATGTTCCAGGGATTCAATCCTTTTGGAGGATTCAATTTCAATGACATCGATCTGTTCGATCTCATCACCGAAAAATATGATCCGGTATCCATAATCGACATAAGGCAAATTGATGTCAACTGTGTCTCCCCGTACCCTGAAAGTTCCTCTGGAAAAATCGGTTTCTGACCGGGAATAAAGACTGTCGACCAATCTGTAAAGCAAGGTGTTGCGCGCCAGAGTCTGACCCCTGGAAATCGTGATAATGCCTGACTGGTAATCATCCGGGTTCCCCATACCATATATACAGGACACGGAGGCAACAACAATGATATCTCTTCTCCCGGATAAAAGTGACGAAGTGGCGCGCAAACGCAGTTTGTCAATTTCCTCGTTGATGCTCAGATCTTTTTCTATATAGGTATCTGTGACACTGATGTAGGCTTCCGGCTGGTAGTAATCATAATAGGACACAAAATATTCCACGGCATTGTCCGGAAAGAATTCCCTGAATTCAGCATACAACTGCGCAGTCAGGGTTTTGTTGTGGGTGATGATAATGGTTGGCCTGTTGAGTCTGGCGATCACATTGGCGATGGTGAAGGTTTTACCTGAACCGGTAACGCCGAGCAGTACCTGAGATCTGGTGTTTTGCGCTATCCCGCGGACCAGTTCATCGATCGCTTTTGGCTGATCTCCTGTGGGTTCAAATTTGGAAGTCAGTTTAAAACTCATAAATACAATTTTTGTCGGACAAAACAACAAATTTAATAAAGCTGAGACAAAGATCATGAGGCACTTGTTTTTTCTTTTAAAATTATCTCACAGAATCATTTCGCGCTATTTTGATTCCATTTGCAACCTGTCTCAGTAAAGAAAAGCCAACAACAGATACCATTTCATCAGTAACAATACAAAAAAACTGGTCATCTCAATTCAGGTGAGATATATCATTATTTCAGTAACAAAGTAGTAATGATCCCATTCGATTTTAAAGGTTTGATCTGTGTTTTTCAATAAATCTTTAACTTATAGTAAAATATTCCTGGTGTTTTGGAAATTTTCGAACTATTTCATACCGCTGGATGATCATGGTGAAAGCAGGAATATTATTTTAGATAATATTAAAAACATTGCTTTATAAATAATTGATAATAAACTAAATAATTAAACAGACTAATGCGAATTGCTTGCTCCCCGTTATTTCATTAATAACCCAAATTCAAATCAATATAGTTTCTTATTGTCCATATTAGACAAAATGATATATGTTTTTGTCTGAATTGGACAACATGTGGTATTTCGTGCGATCTACTTTTGTATTAAAATTAAACACAGAGTATAAAAATAGATTTTATCACAAAGTGTTGAATCGAATGCTTACTGTTAATTGCTTGGTTCCAAATGTGGAAACAATTGCAAAAGATGAAAGTCGAAAAGGGTGAATTTCCAGAGTTGAAGGGGAAGATGAGGTTGTTAACTGAATTTCTTTCCTGACCATTCAGAAATCGTCCAAAACATTTATTAATAAACTAAATTTTTAAACATGAAAACTTTATTTAGTTACAGATGGATGACGTTTTGGGTAGTATTGTCAGTATTTACCGTGCAGGGTTTTGGCCAGACAAAAGAAGTGATCGGTGTCGTGTCAATCAACAGTATTAAAATGCCGTATAGTTCCGAACAATTGACGGATGCAACCAGAAATTCTCTGGAGAAGCTCAATCTTTATTTGGTTGTGGATAAGTATGATCAGATCTCTCTGGCTGAAAAGAATCAGTTCAACATGGAGAATTGTCTCAGTAAAAATTGTTTATCCGAGGCCGGAAGGATATTGGAAGCCACACAAATATTGACAGGAAGTGTGGAGAGTTTTGGTAAGAAAGTGATCGTAAAGCTACGCTTGTTTGATATGAAGACTCAGGAGGTGGAAAGATTTAAAATTATCGAGTTTCTGGATTTGAAAGACCAGGTTCAGACGATGTTGGATCTTTCTGTCAGAGCACTGTTCGATCTTTCTTATGATCAGGATCTTTTCACAAAACTTACGATGGAATTTGCTTTTGAAAGTTCGATCAACACACCGGAGGTTCCGCGCCTGGATCTGAACGGGCCCAGGATGGGGATAACGTTCCTGACTGGTGAAGCAGCGAGAATTTTCAGTGATCCCAAAAGTGAAGGCGGATATGACGCTTTACCCGTATTGAGTCAGTTTGGTTATCAATTTGAGATCAGTTATCTCAATGAAGGGAATTTTCAGGCATTATTTGAGATCATCCCGGTCATTGTGGGTCTGGATCAGAGTCTTTTTATACCAAGTCTCAATATTTTGAATGGATTGCGCAACAGCAAAACAGGCTTGGAATTTGGATTTGGACCGCAATTGACTGTAGTTAAAAAAGCAACTGGTTATTATGTTGAAGATGGAAGATTCATTATTGCCGATGCAATAGCCACACCTGCAGGCTATACCAGTGAGACCCGTTTGCACAGCAGGGGAGATTATAAATTCACGACCAACTTCATTTTTGCCATTGGAAAATCATTCAAATCAGGTTCTCTCAACCTACCGGTCAATATTTTCTACAAACCTGCCAAGAATGCTCATCAGTTTGGTGTTTCAGTTGGTTACAATGTCAGTGGCTTGAAGAAGAGAAAAAGGTAAATGAACTCTGAAGATCAATCTTCTTGAAATTTGATATTTTATCGACAAAACCATGACCAAAGTTTTATTGCGGTAATACAGATTTCAGGAAAAAGATAAAAAAATACTTAAGTTAATATTTAGCAGTTGAGATTATCCGAAATTGATTTGAATGAAATTATATAGTATTGATATTCAAATATATACTATAAAACATCACAAATGAAAAAGTTGAATTTATTAGTTGTCACCATGATGATGAGTTTGCTTACCTACGCGCAGGATGGTCTTAAAAATGAAAATGCACTTATCCATCATGTTGATCTTGCAAAAGGATTGACTACTTGGGTTGGGCTTAGTTACCGTTGTTGGCCGGAGAAGTATGGAATTCCGGCCTCATTTTTACCGATTGTAACTCCGGATTACAGGTTTTTCAGTACTGGTGTCCAAGGTCTTATTAAGTTTCATGAGGGGAATTTGTTGAGTTCAATTGTTTATCTTTCCAATAACTTCAATTCAGGTAAGTCTGAGAATTCATGGACAGGCACAGTGTATAAAAGCAATTATTATTCTGTTGGAGCCGGGCCTGGTTTTTCAATAGGAAACATGATCAGTATTGATTTTGGGATGGACTTGCACAGTATTTTCTAATGAAGAAACCGGGCTATATCCGGCAATTGAAACACAGTTTTCAAAGGTTTTTAAGAAAGGAAATTTATTGTTTTTGTTGTTAAAGTAACCGAAGGCCAGTTCACCGTTTTTACTGTTCTGGGAATTAGAAAAGAGATAATGTGCATCTCTGAAGAAGGAAAAAATTACCGGGTAGTTAAAGGGGTGACCTGATAATGCACACAAACAGAAATGAAATCAATTAGAAATCATAAAGATACAGGGTGTTGTTCACCGTATAAGGGCAGGGAATAAAGATTTCCGGCCCTTATTCAATGATGGGTTGTCAGTTTAGATTTTTACAGGATCGGTCAGAAGTTGTATCGGGTAGTTCATATGATCATGTAATAATTCCAACACCTCTTCGGAGTTATTGGGGTATAATCTTCAAAGGACTGTGGTCAAAAAAAATTTATTTCACCTCGCAGTGAAGCAGCTTTTCCGTACCCAGAAAACCCTCCAGACGATCACCGATCTTGACCGGTCCGACTCCTGCAGGCGTGCCGGTGAAGATGATATCACCGAACTGTAGTTTGAAAAAGCGGGACATATAGGCGACCAGTTGGTCGATCCCGAAAATCATATCGCTCTGTATCCCGGCCTGAACTGTTTCGCCATTTTTCAACAGTTCAAAAGTCAGATCGCTTTGTTTCATTTCTTCTGTATAGGGTACCCATGTGCCAATGACCGCAGAATGATCGAATGCTTTTGCAATTTCCCAGGGATGCCCCTGATTTTTAAGCTTTTGTTGGAGATCTCTTGCCGTAAAATCAATGCCGACACTGACTTCATTATAATAATTCCTGGCAAATGCGGGATCGATGTATTTTCCGTTTTTACAGATCTTGACGATGAGTTCCAGTTCGTAATGGACATCATTGGTAAATTCAGGTATATAGAAGGGTTTGGATTCACGCAGCACAGCTGAAGGCGGCTTCATAAAGATGATAGGGTCAGCCGGAATGGCATTGTTCAGCTCTTTGGCATGTTCTGCATAATTTCTGCCTACACAAAGGATTTTCATGACTATAATTTAAGATTTCTTTTCCAAAGCAAACAATGCCTTCAGCAAACTCTCACCATGTTTGTGCTTGCCGATGGCTTCCACCAGACTCTGCAGTTCCAGCATGCCGGAACGCCTGATCCACTCGCTCAATCCACTCAAAGCCGCGCCTCTTTTACCAGCTTCCTGCACAAAAGGCATGCGGATCACCTCCGGATATTGGCTGACATCCAGTTTGTCATCTGCCAGCACCATGATATTTTTGTTGATCAGGTGCTTTGCCACTCCAAGGCCATCTTCTGAAACGATGATCAATACGTCTGGTTTGTCCAGGCCGGTGTAATGCACGGGCCCAGTTGACAAAATCACCTCAGCTATCGAAAATCCAGTACCTACGGTCACAGGGTATTCGCCTTTCATCGTGCTGTGCAAACCGGACAAAGTACCGGCTTTTGCAAGTAACATCGCAGCGGATTGAACGCCACCACCTGCAGAACCGGCAAGAACGACTCCAAATCTTTTTTCAATCTTCGAACTGAACTTTACCGGAATATCCGGCAACCGGTCAAATAAAGAACTGGTCTTACGGAATTCCGCTTCCACCGGCGCTCTTCTGTTGGTCAGCGCATTTTCTTCTTCCGAATATTCTTCAAGCTCTTTCAGTTTACTGACTGCATAAGACGTACACATACTGGCCATTTCGATCAAGGAAAATCCGGGCGCTTCCAGGGCGTTTTTCAGATATTCATTGAAATTGCGCGGAGAAACCACACGCATACTGCTGACTGCTCCTGCTTCATGCGCCAGCCGGACGATGTCAAAAGGAGGAATTCCCGGCTCCAGATCGCGGTCAGATTTGAATTTGTCCGTGGATAAACCACTGATCTGACCTCCGGTCATGCCATACAATAAATTGTTGAATACGATGAGTGTCAGGTTGATGTTGCGACGCGCAGCTTCCAGGATATGCTGCAGACCAATGGTTGCCCCACCGTCACCCTGAATGACGATCACTTTTTTATTTTTATTGTTCAATCCCATCGCCACACCAACGCCCAGAGCCGGAGCGCGTCCGTGCAAGCCATGAACGGTGTGTGTGTTGAATAAGGGGTCAACCAGGCCGGCACAACCAATGTCCGTCACTATGACCACATCGTTGGGTTGATAGCCGATATCTTCAAGGCTTTTAGAGATGCTTTTTACTATGATACCATGTCCGCAACCAGGACAAAATGGCATTTTTACATCAGTTAACATATTTGTCGTCATGATTGCAGGCTTTTAATAATTTCTTCAGGAGTGATCATGCTGCCGATCTTTTCAACGCTGAAAACGCTGTCACCATGCATTTTTCCGAAAATGATCTCTCTGTATAATCCGGTGATGTTCTCTTCCACAAAATGTACCCGTTCGTATTGTCTGATAATGCCCAAGATATCCGGAGCAACAGGCAATAAGGTTTTGACAATCAATAGGGAAGCTTTATGTCCGCTTTTCCTCCATTCAGCACATGCATCCCGGGATGCTTCAGCCGAAATGCCGTAAGAAACGATCAGGTCTTTACTTTCATCCTGGTGGTCATGATCGAAGAAGGTATATTCATTCAGTCGTTTTTCAACCTTTTCCTTTAATCTCCTCGTATTGGCCAGTGATTCAGGGTTGTTTTTCCTGATCATACCTTCGTTGTCGTGTGTGGATGAGTTGAACCGAACCTGATGATCGTCATTTCCAGCCGGGACAAAAGGCGGAACCATTTTTTGCCCGCTGCGATATGTCTGGTAGGGCAATTCTATCGGATCCGAATCAAAATTCATGCTCAAGCTTTCAAGCGGTTTTAAGCCTGAAATGTCAAAACTTTTGCTTGTCATGACCATTTCCTTGGAAGTCAGCAGTACAACAGGAGTTCTGAGTGAAATGGATGTTTTGATCGCTTCGTGTGTCAGATACCAACCGTCTTCAAAGTTGGACGGACAAAATACAGGTAATGGATAGCCGCCTGAGATGGCGCCGTGCAATACACCGAGATCACCCTGAGCGCCGGTTGTGGCTGAACCTGTGCTAGGGCCCAGCCTTTGTGTCAGGATCAACAGCATGGGCAATTCCATCATATAAGACATATTCAGCCCTTCGATCATCAGTGCAAGACCCGGAAAGGCAGTTGAGGTTACAGGATATTTGCCCGCAACGGACAATCCGGCCATCCATTGCATTACAGTGATTTCGTCCGGGCCGGCCAGAAAAAGCGGGAAGCGGTTGCCTCCGTATTGGTAAAACCTGTTGGACGGAGTGATCGGATAACCGATAAAGACTTCAGCGCCGGACTGAACACAGGCTTCCGTGATGATCATGGAAGCATCGGTCAATACGATTTTTTTTTGTTGTTCTGTTTTCAAGTGCAGTAGTTTTATGCAAAAGTAATAACTTTATCAAATCAGGATTAAAACAAATGAACAAGCACCAGGATCAAGGGTTTAATAAAATGGATAAAAAATCAGGTGTTCATTTTGAGGCAGTTTTTTTCTTTCAGCGATTGATCACCATCTTGCCGGTAAGAGTTTGACCGCCGGTATGGATTCTAACCAGATAAATACCGTTTGGGAAAAGATTGACAGGAATTTCCTGTTGGTTGATACCGGAAGTAAAACCGTCATTTTTATTAAACATTGACCTCCCGTATACATCCAGAATTTCCAATTTTGTTTCACCTGATTGCCGGATTTCGAATGTGATATGGAGCCAGTCATCAGCAGGATTCGGGAAAATACGGACAGGAGATGATCCGGGGCTGATCGTATTGACTGTGTTGTTGGAATAACCAGGCGTAGGCATTAAAAAATCCCAGTGTCCGCCGCCGTCTGCTGTTCTTCCGTACGAACGGTCTTTTTGCTGTTCGCCAAAATGAATGCTGTCAACGAGGGTAAAATTCTGATCAACTTTTGAAAACAAAGCGATGATCTCGCCTTCCTTCGATAGTTTAAAATTCATATGTGTCGGACCTTCCTGCGATTCTTCATCGGCCCAGAACAACAAATAAGCTGCAGGGTCGATCCAAATAGCCGGCAATGCCCATTTTCCCGGATTATTATGTTTGTCAGTCATATATAAACCACCTAAAAATACAGGGCTTAAGCCTCCGTTGTACAATTCTACCCAGTCATCATAATCTCCGCCTTCATCTTTGATGGTATTGTTGTTTTCTGCCATGAACTCGTTGATATACAGGTCTGAGAGACTACTCCCCAACGAGATGGTTTCGTCTCCGCAAATCGGATACTGATAAGTCCTGGAGGTATGGTCTTTTGCTGAAATGTAATAATACAGTTTTTCTGCATTAGTATCCGGTTGCAGGTAAACCTGATACAAACTGTCTGAGGCTTTGGAGTCAGGAAACTGACCATTGTCTTTAAGGGTGATACAAGAGTGGTTTTGATCACCGTAATGATAGCAAAACTGCACTTCACTGATGGCTTCATCATCAAAAATACAGGCTTCGGCAGATAGTTCATTGCTTTTCACCTGATAAAATGTCCTGACATCTTTGATGACCGGGCTGATGTTGGCTGACTGCAATTGGCCTAGAGCGGAGTTTCTCCGGGTGGTGATGTAAGGTTTGATACCGTATTTCACATGGTTTTCATCAATGTTGGTGTTGTAAGAGTTTAAGAAATCCGTCATCGTAAAACCATAATCCAGCGGGCGATATGGATCTGCTGAAGCTGAAGCGGTTATTTTTGACCTGAAGTCATCCAGATATGGAAAAAGGTAGCTTTCCACAAAGAAATTTGCCATATACAGTTCAAGGTAATAACTCAGCCTGTTTTTGTACTCCTGCACCTGCAAAATGTTTTTGTACAATGGCCTTGGCTCATCGTTTTTTGCCCAGGAATATATGTTCCTGGTTCCCCAGTCACGGTTGAGCCAGTCAATACCAAGTGTATTGTCGAGGTCATAAGGTATGTACTCAAATTTTCCCGTAAAGCTGTTTTTGTAGAGATAAAAATTATTTTTGTTGTAGTGCGGTCCGTCCCAGTTGCCCGAAAGGATATCAAAAGCGATCGCCCGGATCATACCATCGACATTCAGTACTTTCTCCAGCTGACAGGGAAGATCTGCAATGGGTGTATTGTTGATCACATTAATGAAATTTGCCAGATCTGAATAATCATCTATTTCTGTGTTGGTAGTCAATTCATAAACTCTCGTATCGCCGTTGAGATGTTTGTAATTATCAGGATTTGAACCGCGATAAGCCAGATCAGCCGGCCAGGTGCATTTGTACAGGTTGCCGTCGTTATTGCCAAACCTGTTTTTGACGAAGTTCTCGTCGATATGTTCTACATTGATATACAGCCCAAAATATGTACCGTTGATATACAGTTCAACATGATTGGCTCTCGGTGCAGGAATGCGCATTTCCCTGAGCATATCCCAGCAGACTTTTGAACGGATGACGGAAGGGTCATTGTGTTCGCCGTTTATGTTCAGCTTTTCAAACCCTTTATACTTTCTTCCTGATTCGAAGGTGTTGAAGGATATTTTGAATGATTTTTTTTGAGAGTACCGGGAAGTATTTCCCCTGAGTCTGAAGCCGATGTTTTCCATTGTGTCACGTTTTTGTCCATCATCAAAAATGAATCTTGCAGGATAGTGTTCATCGCTGTTGGCATTTGCCGGATCGAGGATCCATTGTAAGAAGGTCGGGTTGATGCTGATCTCAATTTTTGGGATGATGGCGTCATTATATACTTCACCTTTTGCCGGAAAAGGTTCCTGTGCATTGATCAGCGAAGAGAAAAATGCGAAAACAAAAGTGAACAGAAAGAACTTTTTTAACATGATCATGATTTAAAATAAAAACGAACCTGTAAAGTTAAATTGTTCATCGGGTATAAAAAACTTAACCGTGGTTCAAAATTGATTATGGATTAAAAAGGACATCTTTTATATGCCTTTTATTTGTTTTCTCCGGCCAAAATGGTTTTGTGTGAAATATGTGAATTCATAGTGTTAAAATTGACTGAATGATAGTTATGTGTAATGCGGATAAACACAGACATCATAAGTATTTTCATTTAGGTTAAAAAGTCATTAAAAAATTTTTTTTATCTGACCGATCTTCCCGATTCAACAGTCATTTGATCCATTCAGAAAGAATCTTTTTTATTCTTAGTTACTCTTTGATTTGAATGGCAATGATTATGTATATTGCATTGAAATTATTAAATTTAGCATTTACAGGTTTTAGGTATCCGGATCCTAAACAAAAAAGAACATGGAAACAGCAAGAGGATTTTATTTCAACAGAAAAGGCAAGGATTTTTATACCCGGCCTATAATCTCTTCAGACAAGGAGTTCCTGAGGGATGGTTTTAAAATGCTTTCATTGAAGTCCAGGTTCAACAGATTTTTGAGTTTTTTGAAGTCGCTGACCGATGAACAACTCAGGTTTTACACGGAAGTGGATGGGTTTAATCATGTGGCATGGGGAATTCTGGAAGTTACCGGAGGGATCGCAATGCCCGCAGGTATCGGAAGATTTGTCAGGGTAAAAGGCGAACCTGAGGTTGCAGAAGTTGGCTTGATCATCGTTGATGAATACCAGAAATCAGGTCTCGGAACATTGTTGATGGCTGTTTTGAATCTTGAAGGGGTCAGATGTGGCATTCAAAAACTGCGGTATCACGTTGTCGAAAGCAATTTTGGAATGAAAAAATTATTGGAGCCCCTTGGGTTTGAAGTAAGGAGCAATGATCAGGGTATTTTACTGGCAGAGACCAAAATCATCGGAAATGCTGAGGACTTACCGATCACTTATAAAGGAAGCAAAACAGCCGAAACATGGTTGGAAGTTGAGGCCAGGTTCATCCCATAGCTTCAATTTTTTGATCTGCGATCAACCAATATGGTTCTTCAGTTGACTCGAACAGTTGATATTTAAGCTGAAAATTGTTGTAAATCAGTCATATACATTTACACGTTTTACCAGGAAACAGTCACTACCGTATTTTTTAATATAAATGATCAGTTTTCAAAATTTGATGTCAATCCTGCAGTCAATAAAGAGTATACAGAGTATTCGTAGTTGCAGAATGCTATGGACAAGCAATTAATCTCCGGTATAAAATCTTTTTCGTTCTTGAATCACATTTAGCTTAACAAGTTCAATTTCAGTTCATAAATTCTTTATATCATCGATTGCTTCCTGTATATGGTTTTTATCCGTATAAAAAATCGCATTGGTGGCAACTAAATCCGGCATAATGCGTTTATGATTTGTCTTACTTGTAAGAACTAACGATATAAAAAACTTGGTTGACTTCATTTCAGCAGAAGTCACTCTTCTAATTAAATGGTTTATGAAATTGATAAAAAACCTCATTTTACTTATTTTTCTGGCTTTTGGAGCATCCGGTTATGCTCAGCAATTCACGATCAGCGGATTTGTTGAAGATGCTGAGAGCGGAGAGAAACTGATATCGGCCAACGTTTTTGATCTGAAGTCTGTATCCGGAACCGTTTCCAATAATTATGGATTTTATTCGCTATCCCTGAAAAAGGATTCTGTCAGGCTTGAAATATCCTACATAGGCTATGAATCAAAAACCATAGATCTGTATTTGAATAAGAACGTCCAGCTGAATGTATCCCTTTCACCGTCCATCATGCTGGAACAGATTGAGATCAGGGCAGAGCGGAGCAAAAGGATCGAAGAGCAGTCACAGATGAGTGTTGTGGAAGTTCCGATACAGCAGATCAAGAAGATCCCCGCTTTACTGGGAGAAACGGATGTATTGAAAGCATTGCAGCTGCTGCCGGGAGTTCAGTCCGGAGGTGAAGGCCAGAACGGGCTTTATGTCCGGGGAGGCAGCCCTGACCAGAATCTGATCCTGCTGGATGGTGTTCCGTTGTACAATGTGTCCCATCTGTTTGGATTTTTCTCGGTTTTCAATGCTGACGCGATCAAGAATGTCACGTTGATGAAGGGAGGATTTCCTGCGCGTTACGGAGGTCGCTTATCATCTGTGATCGATATTTCCATGAAGGAAGGGAATATGAAAACCTATCACGGCGCAGCATCGGTCGGGCTGATCTCTTCAAGGGCGATGTTTGAGGGGCCGATCATCAAAGATAAAGCATCATTTATACTTTCGGGAAGGAGAACATATATCGATCTGCTGGCCAGGCCGTTCATTGAAAGAGCCTTTAGTCAGGAAAGCGGTCAGAGCGGCTCAGTCGGATATTTTTTCTATGATTTGAATGCAAAAGTCAATTATAAACTCTCTGAGAAAGACCGGTTCTACCTGAGCGTTTATTCAGGCGAAGACCCTTTTTATTTCAGATTTGGAGATGAAATACCCAATGTGAATAAAAATGACATCAGCACTAAATTGCAATGGGGTAATGTGATCGGTGCACTGAGATGGAACCGTGTCTGGGCACCTAAACTGTTCAGCAATGCACATCTAACTTACAGCAAATATAATTTTGGGACTGCTGTAAATACAGAAATAATTGATTATCAGGATAATTTCAATTTTGATGCAGGTGTCAGTTATGATTCGGGAATTGAGGATTTTGGGGCAAAACTGGACTTTGACTATATGCCAACCCCCAACCATTACATACGATTCGGTGGAAATGTGATCTTTCATGAATTCAAACCAGGAAAAACGAACCTCATTTTCGATGTAGGCAGCTTTAAAATTGATACGACACTGGGTCAGCCAAATATCACTGCCCACGAAACTTCCTTTTACCTCGAGGATGATTACAAGATCAATAATTTTCTGATGGTCAATGCGGGTTTGCATTATTCATTGTACGTATTGGATAAACAGACTTATCAGTCCTTACAGCCAAGGTTCAGCGCCAATGTCCGACTTCCGGGAGACCTTGCCTTCAAAACTTCCTTTGTGACCATGCAGCAATATCTTCAATTACTGACCAGTGAAAGTATCGGACTCCCCTGGGATCAATGGTTGCCTACCACAACCATCGTCAAACCCCAGAAATCCTGGCAGGCTGCCATCGGTTTGGCTAAGACATTCGGGAATGATTATGAGATCAGTGTGGAAGGTTATTACAAGGAGATGGATAATGTAACTGCTTTCAAGGAAGGCGCAGGTCAGTTTGATCTGAAACCGTGGGAAGAACTGGTAACCCAGGGAGAGGGCAAATCCTATGGTGGTGAATTTTTTGTCCAGAAAAAAGCGGGCAGATTTTCAGGCTGGATCGGTTATACACTTTCCTGGACCAGCCGCCGGTTTGACGAAAAGAACGGAGGTGAATGGTACCCTTATAAATATGACCGGAGACATGACATCTCCATCGTGGCGAGTTACAGGATCTCCGAAAAGTTTGAATTTTCAGTGACCTGGGTTTACGGGACCGGCAATGCCTATACACTGGCCAATTCCAGGTTTTACAGCTATGCGCCGGACTATTACAAATACCTGAACAGCCAGAATTTTGAAAACTACCTCAATTACTGGCAATCCGAGAGCTTCCGATCCAGAAATGAATTCAGGATGCCGGCCTATCACAGGCTGGATGTCGGTCTGGATTACAAGTACAAATACCGTAAAACAACAAATACCTGGTCGATTGGTGCCTACAATGCATACAACAGATCAAATCCGTTCTTTTTGAATGTGGAAACCCAGTATGATTACAACCCTGCCACAGGTGAGTATGATCCAAGAAGGGCATTGATGCAGTACAGTCTTTTTCCCATCATACCTTCCATTGCATATAAAATTGAATTTTAAGCATTGACTTCAATAAAACAGATCAATATGAACTTTAAAAATATCATCATATTAAGTGTATTTCTGGGAATACTGGCACTCCCGGGATGCACGGATTTTTTTATCCAGGAACTGGAGATCCCAAGGCAAAGCGTGGATGATCAGCTGGTGATCCACGGGTTTATCAGCGATACGGATGATTCTGTCGAAGTAGTGGTTGCGCGCAACTGGTCAGTAGATGAGGACCTGGAAGAGACCGCCTCAAAGGTTAACCAGGCAAATGTGCAGATCTTTCAAAATGGTGTCCTTAAATTTGATATTTCACAGGATGATCAGGGCAAATACCGCAAAATGACCGGATCAGATGTGGGTGGCGAAGGTGAAGACTGGAGGGTTGAAGTGTCTCACCCTGAATATGAGAAAGCTGTAGTCAATACAACCATGCCTAAAATGGTTTTGCCCAGATCAGTGAAATTCATTGAAGGATATAATTTTGGCGGAGTCGGTTCATTTGAAGATGCAAACGCAATTGAAATTATCATCGATGATCCCGCTAATGAAATCAATTTTTATGAGGTACGGGTATTGACCACAGTTATTGCGAAGGAAGCACTGATCTTTGGCACAGATACATTTTACGTGGAAACTTATTACCCGAACAATTATTTCAGCGATGATCCGGTTGTTGAAAGGGGAACCAGCGGCTTGCTCATACCGGATGACAGCTTTAACGGTAAAGAGAGGGTGTTTTACATCGTGATGACCGGTGATAAGGTTGAAAACGTTGATGTTAGTAAACTCAGGGTGGAATGGAATTGTATTTCAAATGACCACTATCAATATTCAAAATCACTTGAGAAGTATCAGCGTTCAAGTGGTTTTGGTTTTTTTGCCGAACCGGTGGGTATTTTTTCCAATGTTGAAAATGGCCTGGGACTGGTTTCTTTTAAGTCAAGCAGAATTCTGACCGTTTCGGAATGATCATCTGATCGCGGATCATAACAGGATGTGAACTTAGCTTGCAAACAGCATTTGGTGAATGCTCATCGGGTGTAATTTGCAAGCGCTTTTTTGATCCTTCTGACCAAACCCGGACCTTCGTAGATGAACCCGGTATAAAGCTGAATCACACCTGCTCCTGCTTCCAGTTTTTCGATCGCATCTTCCGGACTATGGATACCACCAACACCAATGATGGGAATTTTTCCTTCAGATTTTTGGCTGATGTACCGGATGATTTCAGTTGAGCGTCGTTTCAAAGGTAATCCGCTGAGCCCGCCGGCCCCTTTTGAAACAATCGTATGTTCATCTGTGACCAATCCTTCTCTTGAGATGGTCGTATTTGTAGCCACAATGCCTGAAATTCCCGTATTTTGAACGATTTCTATGATATCATCAAGTTGTTCAATACTTACATCCGGCGCTATTTTCAGGAAAATGGGTTTGGGCTGATCTTTTTCCCTGTTGATTTCCTGAAGGGCGCTCAAAATTTCTTTCAATGGTTTTTTGTCCTGCAATTCCCGCAGATTCGGAGTATTGGGAGAACTGACATTTACCGTGAAATAATCTACATAGGGAAATAAACCTTTAAAGCATTTTACGTAATCTGATGTGGCATTTTCAAGAGGTGTCATTTTGTTTTTCCCGATATTACCACCGATGATCAGGTCGTTTTTGCATAGTTTTTTCAGTTGCCTGATTGCTGCATCCAGACCAAGGTTGTTAAAACCCATCCGGTTGATCAATGCCTGGTCCTCTGGCAATCTGAAAATTCTGGGTCTGGGGTTTCCGGGTT
This sequence comes from uncultured Saprospiraceae bacterium, assembly GCA_964594045.1. Lineage (GTDB taxonomy): Bacteria > Bacteroidota > Bacteroidia > Chitinophagales > Saprospiraceae > UBA2365. The sequence goes on from CAZQKR010000013.1 coordinate 87,880, forward strand.
GGCCAACGGGAGTGATCGTGCCGATTTCTACAAATCCGAATCCAATGCTTTCCATTTCCCTGATCAATTCTGCATTTTTGTCAAATCCTGCAGCCAGGCCAACCCTGTTTTTGAACTGCAATCCTGCAAAATCAAAGGAAAGTTTTTTATTCCGGTAATCAAAAAATAAATGCAGGAACCATTTGGCAAGTGGTAAACGGATCATTACTGCAATGATCGAATGGGCATTTTCCGGAGAAAAGGAGAACAGGATCGGTTTAATGAAAAGTTTATACATCACAGATCCCTCCTTCTTTCAATTTATTGAAGTCCCTGACCAAAAGCCTGTGACGGTCAAAAGTGATCACTTCATTGCTCTTCAGCACATTGAGCACTGTGGTGACTGTCTGACGGGATGTAGCGGTGATGTTGGCGATCTCACGGTGCGTATTGAAGTTGCGAACTACGATTTCAAACCCTATTCGTTCCCCTGAGGTTTCGGCAAGATTGACGAGATAATCGATGATCCGTGTACGGGAATCCTTGAAAATCATCGCTTCAAGTCTTTCTTCAAGGGCAAGTTCCTTGTGGGCAACCAGTGTCATAAAATACCTGGTCAGTTCGATGTTGTTTTCCATCAGTGAAAGCATTTTGCTGACTGAGCAGACTCCAAGAATGGTTTCCTCGGTCGCATAGGCAAAATCCCTCCGGTATTCCATGCCGATCAAAGCCAGTTCACCAAATATCTGGCCTTCTGAAAGGACGTATTTGGTGATCTCTTTTTGAGTTTCACCATAGCAGCCTATCTTAACATGGCCTTTGTGCAAAAAATAGATCTTGTCAGCAATGTTTTCCGGGGAATAGATGAAAGCACCTTTTTTCAAATGCATTTTGTAGAGTTCAGAGGAGGCTTTCTGGTAATTGTTGTAATTGAAAATTTCTTCAATCACATGGTGCAGATCAGATAATTGTTTTACTGCCATATTTTGTATTATTCAGCGTCAAGTTTCAGACTTAATGTGTCAACAAGTTTATTCAACAAAGGATTCTTTTCTTGAAACAAATCAAATTTTTCTTTGTTCGTTAAAATTTTAGCCGGCTGGATTTCTTCATAATTTGGAAACAAATTTATATCCGCTTTTATGAATATTTCAAAATTTTCTTCTGTTGATTTAGATCTGATCTGTTCGATCAGTTCCAGCTCCTGGCGCACCGTTTCTTCATGTCCTTCTGTGGGCACGAACAGACTCAGTTTTCCGGTTTCCAAAACAGGTTTTACATATTTTAACCTGCTGGAAATGAATGGCGAACTGTGATTTTCGATGTATTTTCTCAGTATTTCATTCACTTCTTCCAGGCTGATCACCATGACTGTTTCCGATTGGATTTTAAGCTCGGTGACCACTTCTTCCTTGAGTGTCTGGATGCTTTTGATTTTGGGCAAGATTACGGGAATAGTAGTCACGGGTCCCGGGTTTTTGCCGGTGAAGATTTCGCTTTCCGTATCTTTGGATCCCTTTCCGGAAGATGCCGGTTCGTCACTTTTCTGGCTTGCTGCAGCCGATTCAACTTCCGGTTTTGAAAAAGGTTTCTGGATTTCAGTAACTGAGTTCGGATGAGTTATTTTTGGAGAACGATGTAGATTGGAAGCTTCAGTAACTACTTTTTTTTTTGGATCTGCCATTTTGGAGAGATCCAATAGCCTGCCTGAAAAGGTCATTTTACTCAAGGCAATTTCTATATGCAACTGCTTGTTGTACGCTTTTTGATAGTTGATATCACACTGATTGGCAATGCTTAATGCACTTAAAATAAAATCCAGTCTGGCCAGTTTTGCCTGTTCATGATACCTGATCTTCAGGTTTTCACTGGCTTCGAGCAACTGGAGTGTAGCAGGATCTTTTGAGAGCATGAGTTGTCTGAGGTGCCCGGCGAGGCCATTGATAAAAACTGAGCCTTCGAAACCATTGCGCGTGATTTCATCAAAAAGAAGCAGAACGGAAGAGAGGTCTTCGGTCAGGATGGCATCCACTATTCTGAAGAAATAGTCATGGTCCAGAAGGTTGAGGTTTTTGACCACATCCTTGTACGTAATCGTTTGATTGTCAACCGAACTGATGACTTTATCCAGTATGGAGAGCGCATCTCTCATTGCACCGTCAGCTTTTTCTGCGATGATGAAAAGTGCGTCCTTGTCGTAGGCGATATTTTCTTTTTTACAGATCGATTCGAGGTTGAGAGCGATGTCCTGTTGAGTGATCCTTTTGAAGTCAAAGATCTGGCATCTGGACAAGATGGTAGGGAGTAATTTATGTTTTTCCGTTGTGGCCAGGATAAAGATGGCATGTGCCGGCGGTTCTTCAAGTGTTTTCAGAAAAGCGTTGAAAGCTGCCTGGGAAAGCATATGTACCTCATCGATAATAAAGATCTTGTATTTTCCGGATTGGGGCAGGAATCTGACTTGCTCTGTCAGTGCCCTGATGTGATCCACACTGTTGTTTGAAGCTGCATCCAGTTCGAGGATGTTGAAAGTGGCATTGCTGTTGAAAGACTTGCAGGATTCACATACATTGCAGGCAGTGTGTTTGTCAACCGGAGACTGGCAGTTGAGTACTTTGGCCAGGATCCTGGCGCAGGTCGTTTTTCCCACACCCCGCGGACCGGTAAATAGGTAGGCATGTGCAACATGGTTGGTGGCCAATGCATTTTTCAGCGTATTGGCCACATGTTGCTGACCTACAACCTCATCGAATGTGGCAGGTCTGTATTTTCTGGCTGAAACGATATATTTTTCCATGTGTCCCACAAATATAAAGCTGAAATTGATTTTTTCAAGAAATTCAAAGCAATCAAACAAAATTATTACAGACTGCATCAGAAGGAACTTTTTGTGAGATACCAAAAACGGATTTGACCGGTTGGGCAGGCGTGATTTTACCTCAAAAAATCCTTTCAGATCGCGTCTGTAAGCTATTATGGATAGGCAAATTTTAAGGTAAATCAGATTTCACTTAAAATTGTTCAGAGAATTTGGACAACATTTTGAATTCTTTTAAAGTGGATTTTAACATAAAAATTGTTTTAATTGAAAATTAAGCCTGATTGAAAAATTATCAGCTGTGTTGAACAAATGAATTTATACAAATTCTATAATACTAAATTGTTAACAAATAAGTATATATAGATAAATAAATATTTAATATGTAATAAGAAAACCTAAGAATTACTCTTTCCCGAGCAGTTTCAGAATTTGGGGCTGATAAAGCCGGATCATTTGGCTTTACAGGGGAGTTTTTTTTATCGAAAATTGATTTTAATCCATTAATACATTGAAAACATTTTTATGCATATATGTTTAAAGGATTAAAGTTTATAAAATATAAAGAAAATGAATATATGATTTATTAAAATTTCTTTGATTTTCCATAAAAAAAACATATATTAAATTTTAAGTTGAATGAAACTATGAGTAGCTTTGACACCAAATCCTGTGCGGGAGAAGTGTGTGGATAGGTTAATGGCAGCCTGCACCGGATGAAAGACGAAATTTATAACCAAAACTTAACCTGAGTGAAGAATAATTCTTCTCTTTTTATTTTTGATATGTCACGCATGTCTGAAAATGGAATTCCAATTTCCATTAGGTTTCTATTCAATCCATTCAAATTTAACGTTATGAAAAACCGACTATTACAACTTGTAATCGTTCTGCTGTCATTGGCATCCGTTCATTTAAATGCACAGGTCACCGGAATCAAAAACGTTCCAGGCGATTATGCAGACCTGAATGCTGCATTTACCGATCTTAACAATCTAGGAGTTGGAGCCGGAGGGGCAATCATCAATATTGTTGCAGGAAACCCTCAAATCTGTCCGACAGACGGTTTTCAACTGGGGTCTACTGTACTGAATGCCAGCCTTTCTGTGGCAAATCCTCTTTTGATACAGGGGAATGGGAATACCATTAATGCCTGGTCAGGAACCCGGGCCGGAAGTATATCCAGCGGTCAGAATGATGGCATGTTTGTTTTTAAAGGTGTCGATTATACGACTGTAGAGAACCTGGTATTTCAGGAATCTGCAGGTAATACCACCAACACTTTGTCAATGGAAAATGCCATTGCTTTTTATAATGTTGGAACGACAGCAGGCTCGGCCGATGGATGCCAGTACAATACTGTTACAGGATGTACATTCAATCTGAATAACCTGGCGAATAACGGTGGTGCTATTTATTCTGCACCATATAATTTTGGGGGTACTTCTTCTGCTGCCTGGACAGCCGGTTCTTCAGATGTCCACAGGAATCTTACGGTGACCAATAATAACTTTGCTACAATTTATAATGGGGTAGTCTTCAGGGGTGTTTCCGGAACAAATGCCTTGAATCTCGTGGTATCCAATAATACTTTGACCAATATCGGTGGCGGATCAACAACCTGCTATGGTCTGTATACAATTTATACAGATCACATCACCTTTAGTAATAATTTAGCTTCGGGAGATTTGGCTCAAACCACGACCAATTACATTGCATTCACAAGCACCAACTGTGGAGGGATCATTCAGGCCAACAACAATCAATTGACGCTTCAAAGCGGAGTGACCTCTTCCCAGACGTCCGGGATTTATCTGTCAAGTACTATCGGTGGAAACCGCCAGGTGAATAATAATACCGTCACTTTTGGCTCGTTCCCGGCAATAACTTCAGCCACCATATATGCATTATATGCAACCTATAGCGGAGGAAATAATAACATATTAATGGAGATGAATGGAAACAATATATCCAATCAGACCATACCTCCAACCACCGGTACAGTTTACATGATTTATAATAGTGCCAATTCCGGTGGAAACAGGAATACTCAAATAAACAATAATGTTGTAACAAATATTACAAAAACCAATTCAGGTACGGTATATCCTCTATTTGTTGGAACATCTGATAATGCTGAAGTTGCCAATAATACAATTTCGAATTTTACCTATACCAACAATTCAACTTCAGGTGCGGCTTCAATTTATGCTATTTACGCTTCAAACAGTGCTTTAGGGCATTATTTTCATCATAATACTATATCCAATATCAATATTTCAGGAACATCAACTTCAACTTCAGGTGTTTTGAGGGGAATATACAGTTATCCACTTTCAACCACTACAGTAACTATTGCCAATAATTTGATCAATGACCTGGTATATGGATCAGGAACACATACAGGTGTTGTTTCAGGCATATATACTACATCAGGAGCAACTTCAAATATATATAATAATAAAATATATAATTTAAAGGCATATCAGGCTTCAGGACAGGCTTATGGATATTATGGTTCTTCGGGTACAACAGTGAATTTATTCAATAATTATGTAGGAAATCTTGAAACTCCGAATGCTAATGCTGCAATACCTTTGGCGGGTATTTATATAGGAGGGGGAACTACATTCAATGTTTATTTTAATACTGTTTATCTGAATACTTCCAGTTCTGGCGCTTTATTTGGTTCAACTGCATTATATGCCAGCACTACTCCTACCTTATTATTGCAGAACAATATTTTTGCAAATCTTTCCGTTCCGAATGGAGCAACCGGTTTTACTTCAGCTTACAGAAGGTCTAGTACTACCCTGACCACTTATGCAGCTGCCTCCAACAATAACCTGTTTTATGCCGGAACACCGTCTGCCAACAATGTAATATTTTACGATGGCACCACGGCTCAATCCACCCTGGCAGCATATAAAACCCTGGTTTCTCCCAGAGATGCCTTGTCTGTAACAGAAAATCCTCCATTTATCAGCACAACTGGAAGTAATGCCACATTTTTGCATATCAGCAATGCTACTCCTACACAGATAGAAAGCGGAGGTATTCCCGTTGCCGGAATTACTGATGATTTTGACGGTGATGTCAGAAATGTAGCGAATCCGGATATCGGAGCTGATGAAGGTGCATTCCAATTGTTGGATATCAATCCTCCACTGATCGCCTATACCCCACTACAAAACAGTTGTTCAGCAGGTGCGGTAACATTGATCGCTACCATTTCTGACCCGAGTGGTGTACCTTCATCAGGGATAGGCCTGCCGGTATTGTATTGGAGTCTGAACTCCATTGCAGGGCCTTTTACCGCTTCCCAGGGTACTTTTATCGGAAGTAACCAGTATCAATTCAGTCTGGGTGCTGGTTCAGTAGTCGGTGATGTAGTTCATTACTATATTGTTGCCCAGGATATGCTCCCAGTTCCGAATATAGGAGCATTCCCGAGTGCGGGTGCAGGTGGATTTACTGCTGACCCTCCAGCTGCTGCAACACCTCCCACCACTCCAAGTTCCTATACGGTAATTCCGACTCTTTCCGGAACATATACCGTGGGTGCAACGGGTACATACAGCACTATTACCGCAGCAGTTACAGCATATAACAGCAGCTGTGTATCAGGCCCTGTAATCTTCAGTTTGATAGATGCCAGTTATTCTGAAGCTGCAGCTGTAGTGATCAATTCCAACCCGGCTTCAAGTGCAGTGAATACACTTACGATCAAACCGACATTGCCCAATACGACAATTACTGTTGCGGGTGGAAGTTCTACAGCGATATTTGTTATGAATGGTGCTGACCATGTGATCATTGATGGCTCGATATCTAATACTATCAACTCATGCTGTCCGGCTACGACTGCTTCAAGGGATCTTACAATCTCCAATTCCAGCACCAGCACCTCCAGCGCAGTGATCTGGATTCAGACTGCAACCGGATCAAATGCTGCAACAAACATAACCATCAAGAACTGCAACCTGACAGGAAACGGGGTGACCCAAACCCTGTTTGGTATTGGATCAGGCAGCACTACCATCAGCACAAGCAGCCTTGGAACCAATAACAACAATAACTCTTATGTAAATAATAATATCAGCGGAGTTCAGTATGGTATTTATTCCCAGGGAGCAAGTGCAGCAAATAAAAACAATGGCACCCTGATCAGCCAGAACCTGATCAATACCAGTGCGAATACCAAGGGTGGTATCTGGTTAGGCTATGAAAATGCACCGATCGTATCATGCAATAATATTTCCAACATTAAGCAGACATCATCACCTGATGTATTTGGAATAACGCTTGGAATGGGCACCTCAGTTTCTGCAACGACTTTTTCAGGAAATGAAGTGACCAATGCAACGGTGACCAATAATATAATAGGATCCGTTGTAAATGAAGGTACTTATTCAGCAGTGGGTATTGCTATTGCTGCGGCTACTTCCGGAACTACTTTGATCGCAAACAATATGATCAGTGGTGTTTCTTCAAACGGAACCGCAGGAGATTTTGGAGCGGGTATTGTTGTAGGAGGTGGAACTGGATCTACAACCCAGGTTTACTTTAATACTGTTAAAATACAGGGTACAATTACTGGTTCTACTGCTGCTTCGCAAACCACTGCCTGTTTGGCAAGTACAAATTCTACTCCCCCGGTATTGGATATTAAAAATAACATCTTCACCAATACACAAAGCGGTAATACTGGAGCGACGCTTAGGTTTGCTGCTATAGCAATGGCAGGAAGTACTTATACCAATCTGATGTCAGATTACAATGACCTCTATGCTGCAGGGTCAGGTCCGGGTACCTACACTATAGGTATTACAGGAACTGTTGTTGCAGGAACTAATAGTGTTACTCTGGCTGATTGGCAAAACACAACCGGAAAGGATGCAAATTCGTTGAATATTAATCCTGTATTTACATCCTCAACGGATCTGCATTTGGTTGCAGGTGATCCGGTCAACCAGGATTTGATCTGCGGAGGTACTTTCCTTGAAAGTGTACCAACAGACATCGATTGTGAGGCAAGAAAACTGACTGCAACCATTGGAGGAGACGAGGTTCCGGTGATGATCAGTGCGAATATTGCATTGACTGAAAATTCGGGTGCACCAAACGATGGAACGGTTTGTGCAGGTTCTCCCGTGGTTTTGACTGCATCCGGAGGAAGTGTCTATGCCTGGTCCACAGGTGAAAACACGGCTCAAATAACGGTATATCCGGCAGTTGACCCGGCAGATTACACTGTTTCTGTCTATGACAATGCAGGTTGCGGAGCTTCCAACTCAGTGACTATCAATGTATTAACTTCACCTGCGCCAACCATTACAGGATTGGCATCACTTTGCCAGGGTTCAACCAATGTTATTTATACTACAGAAGCAGGTATGTCAGGATACGTTTGGAATGTGTCAACAGGAGGTACCGTTATCGCAGGCGGCGGGACAAATGATTATACAATAACTGTCAACTGGAACGGATCAGGTCCTCAGACTGTCAGTGTGAATTATACAGGCCAGAATGGATGCAGTGCAGCAAATGCCACAGTGTACGATGTGACGGTGCATCCACAACCTGTGCCGGTGATTTCCGGGCCGGCAACTGCATGTATTTATTCAGATTCCAATGTCTATACTACTGAAGCCGGTATGTCAGCATATACCTGGAATGTTTCAGCCGGAGGTACCATAACAAATGGATTGGGTACAAACTCAATCACCGTCACCTGGAATTCATCAGGATCCCAGACGGTTAGTGTAAGCTATACAGATGACTATAATTGCAGTCCTGCTGTTCCAACGAACCTGAGTGTCCAGGTTTACGATCAGCCTGTAGCATCGATTTTCGTTTTATATGAGCACATTTGCCTGGGCTCTTCGACTACATTGGTCGCTTCCGGTGGCGATACTTATCTTTGGAATAATGGTGCTACGACTTCAGGTATCACAGTTGCACCTACAGAAGATACCAACTACTTCGTTGTCGTCACTTCCAATGCAACCAGTTGCAAGGATACCGCTTATGCAACAGTCTATATCGATCCACTTCCGGTCATCAGTGAAACCCATGTGGAACCCACTACCTGTGTTTCTTTTGATGGTTCAATTGACCTGACCGTCACAGGTAATGGTCCATACACATATAACTGGTCATCACCTGATGGTTTTGGATTTGATAATGATAGTGAAGATCAGGTGAATATTACGGTTGGCAGTTATTTTGTGACGGTGACTGATGCTAACGGATGTACCAGGACAAGGCAGATCAACCTGCTGGGTCCAGGCAACTGCGGGTTGTGCCCTGTAATTACCACGCTTACTACAAGTGTCGATAATTCGTGTAAACAGACCAATTTCACCTTGACTGCAGATGGGCTTACCAGTATGGGAGGTACATATGGCATCAGTTTTGTATACTCTGCATCAGAACTTCTTGATCCGTATTCCGGTGGCACATTATTAGGAACAGTCGCTAATGGAGCTTTAACCAATGGTGGAACTACTGCTGTTCTGGCAAATGCAAATATTCCTTTGGCTGGCACCTATTATTTATATTCGATATTGACGCCGGTACCTATATCACCGGTTTGCAGACCTTATGCAATTGATACTATCTCGATCCAAAATTGCGAGCCTGTAATTACAGATCCTTGCTTGTGCAAAAGCAATGCGACAACGCTTACGGACGGGCAGTTTGATGAAGAGATCACAGTTACAGCACCAAGCGGGCAGAATTGGATCATTTCATCTGTTACCGGATTGTATATGTCCAATTCCCCGGCACCCCCGGCTGCTCCAATTGTATTTCCGCCTAACTTTGCACTCACGGAAGTCGTTATAGGTGATGGTGTTTCTGAATATATTTTAACCGGCATACATGTTGATGCAATCGGCTATTCTGTTACGTTGACAAATGGACAAGGTGTAACCCAGACTATTGGATCTACCTGCTATTATCCTGATCCACAGATCAATGGATTGAATGCTACTTATTGTGCTGATGCTCCGGCGGTCACACTTAACGGTTCAGCTACCCTTGGTGGTCAGACCGGTGGTGCTGCCACAGGTACGGGTTCCTTTACTATCAACGGAATTTCTGCTACCGTGTTCAACCCGGCTGTTTTAGGCGCAGGAACACATACAGTTGTTTATACTTTTGATGCAGCTGATGATGATCCAAATATCTACCATCCCGGTTGTGTACAATCTGTTTCACAAAGCGTTCTGGTGAATCCTGTTCCAACTGTTAACAGCGTTCCAAGCGTTACATATTGCAGAGGTACAGTTGTTCCACAACTGAATTTTACAGGTACGCCCGCCGGTGTGGTCTTTAACTGGACACGTACTGCCGGGGCAATTGGTCTGGCCAGTACGAGTGGAACCGGTAATATTCCATCTTTTGTTGCGACCAACACCGGAACTACACCTTTAAGCAGTACCTTTACCGTTACTCCTACTTATACAGCAGGTGGAGTTACCTGTACGGGTGCTTCAATCAACTTCACCATTACTGTGAATCCTGCTCCTGTTGTGAATACCCAGACAAACAAAGTTTATTGTTCTGGTGTTGCAACCGGAGGCATTACATTTAGCGGTGTTGCTACAAGTTATACATGGACAAATACAAATACAGCTATCGGACTAGCATCAACAGGAACTGCAACGCCATCCATTCCAAGCTGGACTCCTGTTAACAATACCGATTTCCCGGTTACCGGTACGATCACAGTTACACCTGTTTATGCATCAGGCGGAACTACATGTACAGGAACACCAATTACATTTACCATTACCGTTTCCCCTGCTCCAAATGCAAGATGTACTAATTATACCTTGTATCTGGATGATACAGGAAATGCAACACTGCTTCCTGCCAATATCAGTAATAACAGCGTCGGAGGTACATTAAGTATCAGCCAAAGTGCTTTCAATTGCAGCCATATCGGAAATAATAATGTGGTACTCACTGTTACCGATGCATGCGGTCGAACCTCAAGCTGTACTGCGGTTGTTACTGTCAGAGACAATATTTTACCTGAGGTAGTTTGTCCTTTGAACATACATCAGGCATTGGATCCGGGCTTATGTTCAGCGTGGTTAT
>CAZQKR010000014.1:0-98575 GCA_964594045.1 uncultured Saprospiraceae bacterium
TTAATACATATAATTATTTTTTATATATACAAATTTCTGGCCTGCGAAAGGTCAGGTAATAATAATTGATGGATGTAATATCATCTTTTTGGTAGTTTGATCTCGTCCCATGTGCCTTTTTTGGGCGTCATATATGGAAGTTCCCAGATCATATTCACCGAAACACCGAAATGGTGATCAAAGAATTCTTCATCGTACAGCAAGCCGACTTGGCCGTAAAGTTCAAGCCGAAGGAAATCATTCACAGGCCAGTTAAAACCTGCTGAATAGTTCAATCCGAAACAATGACCACTGGCATTCATATGTTCAGACCTGAAAGTTTCGTTTATAAAGGACAATGAACACTGCTGGAACATCGAAAGTGTTTGACTGATTTGATATAAATGCCGTAAGCCCAGTACATAACGGTCAGCATCAAATGATCCCGGAACAAGTATCTGCTCTTCAGAAAGAAATGAAGCGATCCCCCTGTTCCTTTGGAAACCTGAGATCAGCATCAACTCTGGTTTTATAGGCCACATCAAATCAAGTTGTCCTGATCTGTCCATTGACTTATAAAATTCTGTGACCTCGCCTGACTTGATGATGGCCTCTGATTTATAGATAAATGTGTGTAATGGAATCAATGGAATTTCCTGGTTATTTATTGCCTGCGAAATATCCGGCAATAATGCATCTGCCGTTGAAAAAAGAAACACGAAAACAGGATTGGAAGGACATCCCTGACCGTTTTGATCCACAATGTAGATCATGTATTCACCACCTGACATATTGATGATCTGGAAAATACTGGTGTTTGCAGAGCCAATAGGCATATCATTCAAATAAACCAGGTAAGGAGGTTGAGCTCCGGTTGTAGTTACCTGCAGGCGCACATATCCGTTGTTCCCTGCCGGATTATTTGGGTGGAATATCTCCAATACCTCGAGATTCAATTGGGGTAAATTTGGAACATCAACGGAATAAATGTCTGAGCATCCCTCATTCATACTGGTGATGGTCAATGAATACGTGCCACTGCACAGATTGTATGCACCGGATCCTTCATCTCCGGTATCCCACGAATATCCATAATCTCCTGAGGGATTGACAGCAACTTCAATGTATCCGACACATCTTTCACAGACATCAGGTACAAAATTAAATATGGGTACAAAATCACAGGGTATGTTTTCCACAAAAATGATCTGGGTGCAAAATGAAGTATTCCCGCAAAGATCACTGGCAGAAAATGTTCTGATGATGTTCCCTTCACAAGCAATGAATCCGCTCAGATCGTCAATATATTCTATATCCGGTTCAGCAGTGCAGATATCTTGGGCAAATACTTGACCGGTAATGGTTAAATCATTTTCCTGCCCGCATTGCACCTCAATATTGGGCGGGCAGATGATCACGGGATCCTCTGTATCCATCACATGGATATGCTGGACACAATAGGCTTTATTACCACAACCGTCATCGGCAACAAAAGTCCTTTCTATTGTCCCCTGACAACCGTTAAAATCAAGGTTTTTGTCAGTAAATTCCATTTGGCCAACAGGATTGCAGGCATCCTCAGCAAGAGCTGTTCCGGTGACCTGGATATTCCAATGGTCACCACATTCCACAGTTATTTCCGGAGGACAAAAAGTAAAATATGGAGCAGTTTGATCTGTTACATAAATATTCTGGTTACAGCTTGCAGCGTTTCCGGATTGGTCAACTGCTGTCCAGGTTCTGATCACTGTCCCGTTACATCCGAAAAATTCTTCGGGATGATTTACGAATGATACATCAAAATCATTTGAACAATTATCATACACCGTTGGGTTGCCACTATATGGATTGCTTTTATAAACAGAACATTCCGTTTGAATGTCAGGAGGACAGATTATGGTTGGTGCAACATTATCCATAAACCGGATCACCTGGGTACAACTTGCCTGATTGCCACTGGCATCACTCGCAGTCCAGGTCCTGGTGATGACCTGACCACAGCCTTCGCCAACTGTCTGATCTGTATATTGGATCAGGATATCAGCCACTTCAGTACAATTATCCGCAACTTCCGGATAACCTGTCATCGATGGATCTGTACCTGCCCCATACTCCAACTCAATGTCAGGAGGGCAAACTATGGATGGGGCAACATGGTCCATAAACCGGATCAGCTGGGTACAACTTGACTGATTGCCACTGGCATCAGTCGCAGTCCAGGTCCTGGTGATGACCTGACCACAGCCTTCACCTTCCAGGATGTCTGAGTATTGTGTTTGAATTTCTGCAGGCGTTGAACAATTATCTGATACAACAGGGAAACCTGTTTGAGCTGGATCTATACTGGTTCCAAATTCGATTTCCAGGTCCTGAGGGCATTCAATGACCGGAGCAACATCGTCCAGGAGATCAATGATCTGATCACATTTGGAACTGTTTTCTGAAAAGTCCTTCACTGTCCAGGTTCTGCGAATGTTACCACACGGACCGCTTTCATACGAGTCATTATACATGATTCTGAGTTCACTGAAAGGTGTACAATTGTCTGTAACTACCGGATTTCCAGTTAATTGAGGATCAGGACTGGCATTGGCGGACACTCCGATATCCGGAGGGCAAATGATTGTCGGGGGAATCAGATCATTCACTGTTACCTGTATGGTTGAATAAGCTGCTAATCCAATTTCATCCGAAATCTGATAAGTACCCTGAAAAACCCCGGTTGCACCGGAAGTGCTGATCAGTATTGTGCCCTGACCGGTAATTTGCCAGGTCAAAACGGGATCCCCGCTTACTGAAGTAACCGCAATGCCCAAACCAGAGTCATTCCGGATCAGATCTAGTGTTTCCTGACCATTGCAGGAGATCGTGATCATGTCAGGATTTGCAACAGGATAAACTGTATCTATGGGCTCTTCCCCACCCCAGTATTTGATGGCCAGCCAGGTTCCTGTACCTATGAGCGGAATACCCGTACCGGCGATCCAGGGCCATTTTGGCTTCTGCAAAATGAAAGGTATTGGTTGTGTCTTCCAGCCAAACCCTGAAAGATCAAGTGTCAGATCTTCTATATTATTGATGAGCTTTGAAGGAATTTTTTCAGGTATTTTTTCTAAAGGATCTGCTTCACCGCAACATGAAGCGTACCAATCTGAATTGCGGTAATTTTCCAGAATTTCTCTTTTTTGGAGATAGTTCTTGTCCGCTATGCTGAGTGATTCGACCAGATATTCCAGACCGCTTTCCAGCAAAGAATTAATTGTTGATCTATAGCTGTTCTGATCATCAGGTCCGATCAATGTTTTGCAATCATCTGTTATAAAAGCCAACAAATTTACGAGTTTATCCAGGTCAGACGGATTTTTGGTTGTATGATCCCTCAAGGTATGGTTCAACCACTTATTCAATTCAGCTTCTGCCATCAGCCAGACAGAATACCATTCCGGTTGTGATTTCTGCTCATTTAAAAAAAGTAACACAGGCAAAAGAGTCTTTCCTGCATCAGTATCCCGGACATCAGTTGAATTGATCAGGTGAATGATACTTGATCGGGCCGGGATACTTTCACCCGTTTTCTCCTGTTTGAAAGCCGGCTGATAAGCTGGAACAACTACCTTTACCAATTTGGCTTCTGCACCGATGAGCTGAATATTTGACCAGATGTCGTCTGCACTGGCCAGTTCAACAGGTTCCATCTTATTGGCAGGTTGATTGTTGGTTATTTCCCATTGCCGGACATATTTGGCTATAAACTGGTCTTTGGGGTAAGTTTTCCCTTCCAGAACAGATACATAAAGCCAAAGGACGTGCTGAATATAGTTATCTTTCAATTTGTCATCTGCTTTTACAGCACCTGAAGCGATCAGTCGTTCCAGCGAACTTCTGGCAGCATACTCGAAATAGAGTAAAAGCCTTACAGCATCATACGGGAATTCATTGATATCCAAAGTATAGTAAAACGGATCAGCAGAATTTGGCCAGTTGAGGAAAAAATTATCCTCACCTGGCATTTCGGGTAAATATGGCTTGAAGACAGCAGAAAGCGGTTTTCCCTGTTCAGGTAAAGGATATCCTGAATGCCAGTTAACCCATTGGTCAACAGGAGGCAGTATTTGTCCTGAAAATGCAGGTGATCTGTCGATACTGACACAATATCCTTTCAATGCCATGTTAATTGATCTGAAGGGCGGCACTGTAATCTGCATGATTTCAGGAACGATATAAGCCTGGTGTCTGCTTTCTGAGGGAATAAAACATTGGCCAATATCAACCTTAACAGCGGTTGAATCCGGATTATAAACCCATAGGTCAGCTATATGTCCGGTTGTCCGCCCTGTCCCTTTAGCATGGTATTTCAATCCAGGTTGTGCTGTCAATGTCCACTGGGACAAAAATATCTCAATAGATAAAAGACAAATCAGGTGAACTTTAAGAAAATTAAGGTTTCCGGAAAATAAATACCGAAAAATATTTGACATGATCAAATGATTTTACATCCAGAAAATCTTTTCCCTTGCATGGTTATCTATGTTTTTTGAGAAATAAAAACAAATTGTAACCAGTCTCAAAACTTCTCCTGATAAGCAGGATTTCAAGGATCACAGCAGTAGCTCAGTAGTCAATATTTCAAAAGATTAATACCATTAAATTAATCTGTATGCTTTTTCTGTTTGTAATACAAATTCCAAGGTATAATAAATTTTTTAATAATTACCTCAGAAAACAGTATAAATTGTTTAAAAATGTTGAAAAAAACCACATGAATACGATAAATTACCCTGAAAGTCAGAATATGTCAAAATTTATTGCAGAATTTTTATGGCATGGATCAGGTTGTGGAATGGAACTCATTGTGCCGGGTTTGTGTTGATCTGATAAACTGTATTCCAAATGCCAAAACTATACTGATGAGTTATGCCGGACACGTTATCGATATGATCAAAAGGCTGGAGAACAACCGTATTCTTCAGAAAAACCTGCGTAAACGCTTAGGCAATAATCTTGAAGCCTATGCGGCTAAAACGGCGCACAGGGAATTCAATAAAGATTTATTTCACCAGCAAACAGCTCAGGAACAGGAACGAAGACGTAAAAGAATTCAAAGTGAAATCAAATCAGGTCAAATGGCAGCCTGGATCAAAGGAATGATCGCCCTGTTGGTTTTTATTTTGCTGGGCATTGTATTGATCCTGTTGATCCGGGTTAACTGACAACTCCATAGCTCCGAAATAAATGGCTGGTATTACAAATCAGCCGCAATGAAAGTATTTCTCCACCAGATCCAGCAAACCGTCAACGTTTCTTTCCAGTTTTATGATCAAACCGACATCATCAAATGATTCCAGCTTGGAAATCGTCCGGTCAATCACTTCTTCCGGAATGACTTTCCCATGTTCATAAAAGTTCCTTTGTTTTTTCAGTTCTGCAGCTGATGCAAAGCAGGATGAAGGCAAAACATCAAAACTTTTTAGCTTTTCTGCATCTTTTTTGTTAGTAGGAGAATAATAGAGCGCTTCTGCTTTATCAAGGCTTTTATCCATGGTTAGACCGTGCAACACAGCGAGCGTTAAAGCTGCGATCAGCATGTGGACATTGGCCGAACCGTCAGGCACCCGAAATTCAAATGTCTGTTTATCAGGTGCCAGAGGCATTTTATCAGGTTCCTTTTCATTGACTTTTACGATCATGTTCTCAGCGTGATCCCACAATAATGGAACTCTGACCAGCACTGCCCTGTTTCTGAATCCCCAGCAAATCGTGGTAGGCGCTTCCTGGTGAGGCACCAGCCTGAAATAAGAGCTAGGATTGGTATTTCCGAATGCTGTCAGGGAAGGTGCCATATCCAGAACACCAGCGATCGCTTTTTTCGATTCGTCACTCAACTGCCCGTCTTTCAGCACAATATTCCGGTCACCCTGCATTAACTTCAGATGAATGTGCAATCCGCTACCGGCTTTGCCCACGGTGATCTTCGGTGAGAAAGTGATGTGAATACCTTTCTGATAAGCGAGATTGCGCAGGATCCATTTTGCGATGACTAACTGATCGGCAGCATCCTCCAGTGCAACAGGAAGAAATTCAATCTCATTCTGCTCGTAATGTTTATCGCCCACATCGAAACTGCCCACTTCAGCATGAGCATACTTGATCTTACCGCCGCATTGTGCAATGATCTGCATGGCTTCGCGTCTGAATTCCGAAGTCTTGTTGAAAGGTTCGGATTCATGGTAAGCTCTTTGATCCTCAGGCCTGAACAATTCCATCTTTGGGGTGATGATATAGTATTCAAGTTCACCCATCGCTTCCAGACGCAGACCGGTTTCTTCCTCCAGCCGCTTACGCGCTTTGGTGATCATATAATGAGGAGATGCTTCATAAAAATTGCCCTGATGATCAAAAAAGGAGCAAAGAAAACTGATGGTAGGAATAGATGAAAAAACATTCATAAATGCCGTGCTGTATTTGGGTACAACATACAGATCACTGGCATCCACGCGGATATAAGAGAATAATGAAGATCCGTCGACACGCTCACCGTAAGTAAGGATCTCTTCTAAATGCTGTTTGCTGTTGATCACAAAATTGAGTGTTTTCAGGCGTCCGTCCTCGGGAATATAATGAAAATTGACCATTTTGATACCCTTTTCTTCGATGAAACGGATCAGGTCGGCTTTGCTGAAGTCAGCACTCGGCTTTCCCAGGTAGCTTTCAAGGATATTGGGACTCAGGGTATAATCGTTTAATTTTGTCATTTTTATTAAATTTTGGATATCCAAATGAATATTCATATCATATCAAAAAGCGCTTGCAAAATTAAGGAAATTTATCACCTCATTACAGTAAAAATGAATAATTATCTACTGTTTACAGACAGAAAATAATGGAATTGCCAAATAAAAATAAAGTTATTGTATTGAATTCATTTTAAATGCCTTCATTTTGCTGATTTATTTATAAAAAACTCAATTGGCTTGGATAAAAATAATTTCTTCATTACTTTTGTTTTTAAATCAGTTGACCATGTACTCTATCACACTATTAACAGGCGTTATCGCAATTTTGTGTTCTGCCGTTTGCTCCGGGCAGGAAGAAATTGAATTGCGTTTTCAAAACCGGCTTGAAACAGATTTCAGCGAAGGCGAAGCAGACTTTATGCCAATTCTGGATCATCTTTCCGCTCTTGTTGAAAATCCGATGGACCTCAATTCATGCAGTTTTGACGAGTTGATGCAACTGGGCATTTTGAGTCAGTTGCAGGCAGAAAATATTTTATATCATCGTGCTAAGATGGGAGATTTTCTGGATGTGCATGAATTGCAGGCTGTATCAGGGATGGATCAGCAAACCGCTGAACTGGTCAGTCATGTTGTTAAAGTTAATTATAAAAAGTTGTGGACTCCGGTTAACCTGAAAAATCTGTTTCAATTGGGGAAGTCTGACATGGTGTTCAGGGCAAAAACAATTCTGGAAGAAAAGGCGGGCTATGCATCAGAGGATGTGCAAAACGAAGATGGATACCTGGGAAATAAACACCAGTATCTATTTCGATACAGATACAATTTTGACAACAGGATCATCCTGAACGTCCTTTCAGAAAAGGATCCGGGAGAATCACTCTATAAAAAAGGCCTGACGATCGGACCGGACTTTAATTCAGCGTATTTATCCATACTGAGTCCTGTACGTGGTGTGGATATGCTTATTTTAGGCGATTACAGGATACATATGGGACAAGGATTGATCTCCAATGCCAGTTATGGTGGCGGCAAGTCCGCATCAGTCATGCAGATCAACAAAACAGGTAAAGCATTGAGACCATACAGTTCTGTCAATGAGTTTGGTTTCCACAGGGGATTCGCATTTTGCGGTACTTTCAGAAAATTGCATTATCTTGTATTTGGATCTTCGAATAAGTTGGATGCAAGGATCGATACCGTTTTTGAAAACAACGTCATTCAGGACATCAGGCTGGTTTCCCTGACTGAAACAGGCCTTCACAGGGATTCGACGGAACTGGGTTTGAAACAACAGACCAAGTTAGTGACTTACGGTGCAAAACTCGGTCTCAACGGCAAGGTTTTCAGGGTTGCCGTCAATTTTACATCCGGCCATTACCCGCATCGCTTTGAAGATACAGGACAATTGTATCTTTTGCATCAGCAAAAAAAAGCTGACGCATTTCACATCAGTGTTGATTACAACTGGAGGTTTAAAAACATGATGTTTTCCGGAGAAACTGCTTTGGGTGATTTTCATGCCTTTGCCAATGTGCACATTGTTCAGATGAGCATGGCTAAGAATCTCGACATCGCCATATTGTACCGGAATTATAATCCTGAATACCAGACACAGTTTGGCGAGGCTTTCGGCGAATCAGCCGGAGGAGGCAACGAGCAAGGTATTTATATTGCCGGAACGCTGCGTTTGAGCAGATTGGTCAGATTGGAAGCCTATATGGATTTATGGAGGTATCCATGGCTTAAATACCTGGTGGACAGCCCAAGCCGCGGTTATGAGTATTTTATTAAAGCTGAATATGCTCTGAGAAAGAAAATGCAATTGTATGTGCAGTATAAGGCTGAACTCAAACAGGGGAATGAGCATAGTGAATTCGAGTCCTTGAACAGTATCTCCGGTATAAAGCTCAACAATGTCAGGGTACATATCAGTTATAAAGTCAACAACCTGATCGAATTGCGCAACCGTATGGAATGGACTTCAGGTTCATCTGAAAAACCATCCTGTGGATTGCTGTTATTTCAGGATGTGGTCTTCAAACCTTTAACAATACCCATATCGTTCACTGCCAGGATCGCTTACTTCGATATTCCTGATTGGGCCAGCAGGATATACGCATATGAGAATGATCTGTTGTATGCTTTCAGTATCCCGGCATATTATAAATCAGGATACCGTGCGTATTGCAATGTCCGGTATAAACCGTTTAAAAATCTGGTTCTGGAAGCGAGGGTTGCACGGAGTTTTTTGCCATTTGATTTCGCGCTCGAAGAAGAGCAGTCCAATCAAAAAACAGAGGTTAAAATACAGATGAGATACAGCTTCTGAGCAGTTTTCAGGGAACTGAAAATCGTTGGTGTTTGTGATCAGTTGATCAGATCGTAAATCCCGATTTCTGGTTCTCCGTCCAAAACACCCTCCAGCAATGATAGAAAATACTGGTGTGAGTCCAATTGGTCGTAGGTTTCCCTGTCTGCCTTGTGCAGCCAAAATTCGATGATGCAAAACTTGTCAGGAGATTTTTTGTCTCTCAACAAATTATAATGGCTCATACCGGATTGCTGTGCGTTCATTTTCAGTTCCAGTGTGATCATTTCAAGAAAAGTCTGTTCTTCCTTTTCCCTTACCTGATAATGTCCTGCAACGACATACATATTTTATACTTTAAGTTTAAAAAAAGGGGAAACTCTTCCAGAAAGCTACCCCTTTATGAATTGAATAAAACTGTTATTACCATTGGATGTTACCATCATTCCTGTCATTGTCGTGATCGTGGTCATCCATTGAATTTTCTCTTTCCCATTCTTCCTGCCTCCTGGCAAATTCATCATAATCATAACCGGGCATCAGGTTGTTCTTGACATGATCAAGTGTATTGAGCAAGGCTTCTGAGAAACGGTTGAAATCCTCTTTATACAAGAAAATTTTGTGTCTGTCAAAACCGTTGCCCTTAAAACTCTTCGTGCTTTCTGTAAGTGTAATAAAAAAATCCCCTCCTTTAGTTTCTCTCACATCAAAAAAGTAAGTTCTTCGTTTTCCCGCTCTTAATTTGGTAGAATAAACGGGGTCCATTCTTTTGAAATCTCCTTTTTCCACTATCTTCCTATTTTCTTAACAATCAATAATTTTTCGCAAAAATAGTACTCTAAATATGAAATTAAAATTAATTAAAGAGTTTATTTATATAAGCAAATTTAACGCATGAAAGTTCATTGTCAAAGCAGGAAATTAATGGATAATTTTTACATGAAAAATCCCTTTTGGAAAGGACAGGATTTGATGAGTCGTGAATTAGAAAATTCAATTGCTGGCATTAATTGTAGCAACCTGAGCGATTCGCGTGAATCTTCATACTTAATCCTGAATTGAGTATTCGTTTTTAACTTCGATATTCCAACCCTCGAATTTTTGAATCACTTTCCCTTCGCAACAAACGATCCTGCAATCCGCAATCCATCCAATGTCAGGTTTTGATCAATTTCATCAAAATAATCCGGTGGCAGAATATTTGCCAGACCTCCGGTTGCAATGGCTATCACCGGATGATCCTTGCTCATCCTGATCTCCCGGATCATATGGCTTACCAAACCTTCATATCCGATGATGATCCCGTTCTGTATGGCTTCGATGGTATTTGTTCCAAGTATATTCGGAGGTCTTTGGAGATCCACTTCCAATAGCTGAGCAGTGTTGGCTGACAATGATTTGATGGCCGTCATCAGACCGGGAGCAATGTTCACTCCGCTGATCTTTCCGTCATTTTCAACCATGGTGAAGGTTAGCGCAGTACCAAAATCGATGATCAGTACAGCAGCTTTGTGCCTTTGATACGCTGCAAGTGCATTGGCCATCAGATCAGTGCCGAGTTCATAGGGATTTTCAGTATATACCGGCAAATGGTGATAAATATTCTTGTTGAGCAGGATCACTTCAGCATGGTCCAGACCCTTGAAAAAATCACTGAATGCAAGCGTCAGACCAGGGACAACCGAACTGATGATCACTTGTTCAAAGTGTTGACTTTCAATATTCTCTTCAACCAATCTTTCGACGAACTTTTGTTGATAGTAAAATATACTTTCATGCCGAACCGTTTCAAGTTTCCACGTGTGCTTCCAGCATCCGGAAACATAGATACCGAATGAAACGGTCGAATTCCCGATGTCTACTGCCAAAATCATAAATACTGTTTTGACAAAATTATGGAATATCCGCAAAATCAATGCAATTCTTGTTTTAAACTACGATGGAAAAATGCAGAAAACTGTCCGGAAGATAATAAATGTGTCAGAAAAGCATATCAGAATTTCGTTAATGTAAAGTTTCTGATACTTTTGTGATTAAAATAAAGGCATTGAACTGACTTCAGAATAGAAGTCGTTTAAGAATTATGTTGATTGCTGAAAATGACTGACCGATCCTGGAATGTGAATATCAGGTAGATACTCAAGGGAAGGAACACGAAGTTTAGGGTCAGAAAAAGTCAAGGCAAAGCGCTTTTTTGGAACGAAGATTCTGATATGCAAAACATCGTCAGTATAGGAGATGCTGATATGCAAAGCATCGTCAGCATCAAAGATACTGATAAGCTTGTCTTCGTGAGTAATTCGTACCGGAATGTTCTTAACCCAAAAAATGAAGCATTTTCCTTTCAATAATTTGACGGCAAGCATAACGATTCACTAGTAAACAACTTCATAGTAATAAATTTAATTAAAAGATCCGGATGAATATTTTATTGACTTTAAAAGGATTAGCCATAGGAATTGCAGAGATCATCCCGGGTGTTTCCGGTGGCACCATCGCATTTATTACCGGTATTTATGAGAGATTGCTGAATGCTGTTCAGGCATGGAATTTCCGGAATTTATCCAGATTGTTCAAAGGCGATCTAAAAGGTTTCTGGAAAGCGATTGACGGAATTTTCGTTTTGCAACTCGGCATTGGAATGATCGCTGGAATGGTGCTCGGAGCTTTTGCAATTAGTTGGTTGTTAATTCATTACATTGAACCGCTTTTAGGGTTTTTCTTCGGCCTTATACTTGCTTCAGTTCAGATGATCGTCAGACAGGTAAATAAATGGAGTATTTTCAACCTGCTGTTCCTGCTTGGCGGCACATTGTTTGCGTTGTGGGTTGTCATGATCAGCCCAACCTCAGGAAATGATCAGTTGTGGTACGTATTCATCTGTGGATTTATCGCCATTTGCGCCCTGATGTTGCCCGGAGTTTCCGGTAGTTTCATGTTGCTGATACTCGGAATGTACACCACCATTCTTGGCGCTTTCAAAGGTATATTGACCGGGTTTGACACGCAATATTTGCTTATGCTGATCGTTTTCGGAACAGGTTTGATGGCCGGTGCAGCCAGTTTTTCGCGTGTGATCAGCTGGACACTCAAGAAATATCACCAACAGACGCTTATGGTTTTGACCGGATTTATGCTGGGTTCTCTCTGGAAGATCTGGCCATGGAGGTTACCTGACTCCTGGTTGAATAAACTGACCAATGAAATTGAAAATGATCGTTCATTACTGGAAGGATTAGCCAAATCAGATTATAAGGTCATCAGTGAAGATGTCGTTTTTCCCCAGGATTATTTTGTGGATGATCCCAAAACATTCCTGACCATCGCTGCACTCGCATTTGGATTTTTTCTGGTGATCGGCCTTGATTTTTATTTCAGTAAAAGACAGGGCATCAATGATCAAGCGATGCCAAAATAAGACCTTCATACTTCCACAAGTTGTTTAAAGCATACCCCGGCCCGGAGACCACATGCTTTTCACTTTTGAACAAACACGCTCAAATATATAAAATATTATAATATATTATTATTTTGCTTATCTTTGCGTGTTTGTGTACTTCATCAAATATTAACGAAGACAAAATGGAGGCAGATAAAAACATTTCTCTTTCCGGGATGTACCAGGAATATTTCATTGACTATGCATCCTATGTCATTCTGGAAAGAGCTGTACCGGCGCTGGATGACGGACTGAAACCGGTGCAACGCAGGATATTGCACAGTATGAAAAGGATGGATGACGGCAGATATCAGAAAGTGGCCAACATCATTGGACATACCATGCAGTTTCATCCTCATGGCGATGCTTCCATAGGTGATGCCCTGGTCAATCTTGGCCAAAAAGAGCTTCTGATCGATATGCAGGGCAACTGGGGTGATATCCGGACCGGTGATGCTGCTGCTGCTCCCAGATATATTGAAGCCAGGCTATCCAAATTTGCGCTTGAGGTGGTTTTTAACCCTCAGACAACGGAATGGCAATCAAGTTATGATGGCAGGAATAAGGAGCCTGTCCACCTTCCGGTTAAATTCCCTCTGGTTTTGGTGCAAGGTGTGGAAGGTATTGCAGTTGGCCTATCAACCAAAATCCTGCCTCATAATTTCGTAGAATTGTTGCAGGCTTCGATCAAAATACTACAGGAAAAGCCATTCAAGATATTTCCGGATTTTCTGACCGGTGGCTCCATAGATGTCAGTGACTATCAGGATGGCATGCGCGGAGGCAAAGTCAAGGTGAGGGCAAAGATCGTCAAAGTGGACAAATCGACACTGCTCATCACTGAATTGCCTTATGGAGTAACTACAGGCAGCCTGGTGGAAAGCATCATCAAAGCAACGGAAAAAGGTCAGATAAAAATTAAAAAGATCACTGACAATACAGCGCAGAATGTTGAAATTGAGATCATTCTCGCTCCCGGCATTTCTCCGGAAGTCACCATGGATGCATTGTATGCCTTCACAGACTGTGAGGTCTCCATTTCACCTAATGCATGTGTCATCGTTGACTCCAAACCGATGTTTCTTCCGGTCAGTGAGATGCTTAAGATCTCCACCTTCAAAACGAAATCCCTGCTTAAATGGGAACTGGAGATCAGGAAAGGCGAACTGGAAGAAAAATGGCACATGGCCAGCCTGGAGAAGATTTTTATAGAAAAGAGAATATACCGGGATATTGAAGAGTGCGAGGACTGGCAAAGTGTGTTGACAACGATTGATGCCGGACTCAGAAAATATGTGGCCACACCTGCAGACCAGCATGAAAAAGGTGATCAAAGGATCCGGCTGATGCGCAACATCACAGAAGAGGATATCATTAAACTGACGGAGATCAGGATCAAACGGATTTCAAAATACAATTCCTTTAAAAACGACGAACTGATCGCTGAGATCGAAGCAGAATTGAAACAGGTGGCCTATGACCTGGAACATCTGACTGAATTTACCATTGCCTACTTCCAAAGCCTTTTGGAAAAATACGGCAAGGGTCGTGAAAGGAGAACAGAGATCACCAGTATTGAAGAGATCAAAGCCACGCAGGTCATTGTCAACAATGCCAAACTGTACATGGACCGTCAGGAAGGCTTTGTGGGAATGGGTATCAAGGAAGGTGAATTTGTCATGGATTGTTCCGATATTGATGACATCATCGCTTTCAAACAGGATGGAACCTTCCAGGTGGTCAGGATCGGAGATAAAGTTTTTGTGGGTAAAAACATCATCCATGCTGCGGTCTGGAAGAAAAATGACGAACGCACTACTTACAATCTGATCTATGTGGATGGTGAGTCAAAGAGAACCTATGCCAAGCGTTTCCAGGTGACGGCAATTACCCGGGAAAAGAACTACGACCTGACACTGGGGAATCCCAATTCCAAATTGCTTTATTTTTCAGCCAACCCGAATGGTGAATCAGAAGTAGTGACCATTCAGCTGACACCGGGATGCAGTGCCAGGAAAAAAGTCTTCGATTTTGATTTTGGTGAACTCACCATTAAAGGAAGGGCTGCCGGTGGAAATATCGTTACCAAATTCCCGGTCAGAAAGATCACATTCGTTGAAAAAGGAAAATCTTCATTAGGCAGGTTAAAAGCTTGGATAGATGAAGTGAGCGGAAGAGTCAATACCCAGGAAAGAGGATTATACCTGGGTGAATTTGATACCGGTGATCTGATCCTTGCGGTCTATAAAAACGGTACATACGAACAAAAGCAGTTCCAGGAAAATCTGAAATTTGATATTGATCAGATCGTCGCTTTGGAAAAGTGGACCGTGGATACCGTAGTTTCCTGCATATACTTTGAAGGGGAAAGGGAATGGTCTATGGTAAAACGGTTCAGGATCGAAACATCCACTACGGATGAACGTTTCAATTTTCTGAGTGAACATCCACAGACCAAATTATATTTTGCTTCTGTAGCATCTGAACCCAAAGCCAATATTCATTACCGGAAGGATAATAAAACGGTTGAACTCGACGTAGACCTGGCCGGTTTCATAGATGTCAAGGGATGGAAAGCGTATGGCAACAAGCTGGGTGAGTTTAAGATCACCAAGGTCACAGATCTGACCGAAACATCGGATACTGAACTGCAGGGAGATGATCCTGATGACCCGCATATCGCCAATACTGATACAGGGGAAACAACTAATCCCGAGGCAGACCAAACAACTGCACAGGATGCAAATGCTGGAGATCAGGAAGAAACGATGTCTGACGATACCGCAAAAGATGCCAATGCTCCTGATAAAACAAAGAAGAAACCCAAAAACGGAGGCACATCATATAAAATCGGCGATACGATAGATTTTGACGTATAAAACCGGTCAGCGGTACAACATTTTGACATCCCTGGTTGTAAATACCTGGTATCCTTCATTGTCCGTGATGTAAATATGAAAATGATAGTCACCTGTATCAAATTGCCCTGAGCCGGTTTTCTGATGCGGAATTTGAATTGTTTGTTCAAATATATATTCATTTTTTTCTTCCGGTAAGCCAAAGATCCAACTTTCCATAAAAGGATCGATTGCTTGTTTGGCAGGATCAAATACGCAGGATTCATGCGCACCATGATTGTGATGACCAAAATTGTTGTGTACATCAAAACTGATATTTCCAAGGCCGGTATTGTCCTTCAATGAAACCCTGAAAGTGAATGGCTCACCAAAATAAAGTGTATCACAAGGTAAAGGTGAAATAATTTCTGCCACAGGCTGTTCCTCTTCTGTATTTTTCGGATCAATACATCCCATAAAGGTTAAAATAAAGAGCAAAAGGTATATAGAACGCTTCATTCTTAACAGTTTAAAGTATTATTCATTTTTCATTCCAAAGGACTGGTTCGGCATTTTCCACAATGATCTCCGCAACCAATCCTTTGGCATAATTCATCATTTAGTTGATGATTTCAACATGATCGTCTCCGTTTTCTGTGTCATTTGAATTTCCGGCTTCATCCACAACAGTAATGACAATATGATACGAACCAAGATTGGCATTTGGTGGTACGGCTACATGCTGATGAACATGTGCATTTTTAAGGCCTTTGAAAGTGGACATCTCCTTGAATGAATCATCTATAATCCTGTATTCATCCTCAATTTTGCCGGAGGCAGGATGATCATGAATTTCAATATGGTAATAATCAAGCCTGCCATCACCTCTGGCCAAAGCTTCAAATTCTACCGAAATAATACCGCCTCTCTTAATAATTTTTGTACCATCATCGTGATTGGTCACCTCAATGTTAGTGATCGCAGGCTTTGTCTCCTTAGAACAGGAAACTAAGAACTGAGCGGTTAACAGTGACATTATCCCCCAAAAAATTACTTTCTTCATTTTTAATATTTTAGTTAACAAATTTTACAATTCAACAGGTATTCTGATGATCAACTGCATATCCCGTCCGGGTTCCGGGATCCTCAAGCGTCTGTAAAAACTGATGTGATTGAAGTATCGGGAATTTGCTAAATTACTAATTTTAAATAAGATATCTATTTTATACTTTTTTAATGTATATGTAGTTCCTGCATCCAATCCAATGACAGTGTAACCGGATGTTGTCAGTTCATTGGGGACGGTAAATTTCTGGCCTGCAGACATATTGATTTCACAACCTAAGGTGTTAGCAGAAAAATTCTTCCAGTCCGGAAAATTCACCCTTATTTCTGTGGTGAGGTTCAATGGCGGAATAGCAGGCAGTGCTCTTTTCAAATCTATATTGACAGCATAAACATACTCCAGCCCGGATTTGAACAGCAAATATTTTCCGGCTTGTTGCAGGTAACTCAGTTCCAAACCTGTCAGCATCGCTTTGTTTTGACTGTATTCATAAACCTGGCCTTCAGCCCTTAATTCCGGAGTTGGATTGAGATATAAATAATTAGTGAACCATGAAATAAAAGGATTCAGGATCAGAACAATCGATGAAAAATCAAAATCACCGATCAATTCCAGATGGTAGCCATGTTCAGGAAAAACATCTGCATTGCCTTTTTCAAAACGGCCTTCATGTCTGTGCATTCCGTACGCGGCCAGTTCATACACTGAAGGGATCCTGAACATTTGGCCGGCATGGACCTTCAGCACTATTTCGGGATCCGGAATGAAGACCAAACCTCCGGAATAATTGAAATTATAATATATTTTTTCTATACGTTCATTGAAAAATGGATCGCCGAAAACAGGATCAGGATTTGCAGAAGGCTCGATTTTCAGGGATGCGTAATCTGCCCGGGCACCAATTTGGGCACTCCATAGATCGCCAAGGGAAAATTTTAGCAAAGTGTACAATCCGGCATTCCCCCTGTGATAATCTGGTAATATGTGATTATATCCGTCTTTCCTGTGAATTTGTAGTTGATTACTTAAGGAAGATATCCAGCTCAGGTTTTTAATCCGGTTAAAGGTGTATGAAGCTTGAAAATTCAGGGCTGACAGGTTGAGGCTGAGATCCAGATTACCAAATCCGTTATATTTGATCAGATCTTCTGCCCTGTTGCCTGTCCTGTCAGTTAAAAAGCTGAATTCTCTTGCCAGGTTCGTTTGCCAGGCAGCGACTATTTCTATTTTGTCATCCTCCACAATCATTTCGGTCCGGTGAATCATGTTGAAATGAGTAGTTTTTTGCCATGGAAATAATATGTCAAAGTAGTTTTCAGCATGCTTTTCTCTGGTTTGATCATTTTTGAGACCTTCCCAATCAAAAAATCCTGTAGTCTGATCATACAGGTTCAATTGCACGGAGCTGATGATGGTTTTGGTTTTAATACCTGAATAAAGTGAAAATCCAAAGTTCTCCCCGGCTGTGTTCAGTACCTTTTTACCAAGAACAACCTTGTGTGATGCCAATTCTGAACTTACCGGAGCAGGTAAAAGGAAAGAATCCGTTGCGGGTACTGCAAAGTCACCAAAACTGTTATATGAGGCATTGAAGATGGCAAACCATTTGTTTTTTCTGCAGGTAACATCACCCGAAAGTCCACGATGCAGAGTATTTGATCTGGAAATAAAATTCAGGTCGAATTTTAACATATCTTTAGCCGGAATATTTGGTGGCAGTAAATTGATCAGTCCTGCCAATGCATCGGTTCCGTATTTCAAAGATCCTGGCCCCTTTATGACCTCCAGTTGTTTTACACGGGATGCATCTACGGAGATACCATGATGACTGCTCCAGTGCTGACCTTCAAGTTTGATGCCGTTTTCTGCAACAGCTACCCGAAAGAATCCCATTCCTCTGATGACAGGTTTTGACATCCCCTGCCCTATGTCCATTGACTGCACCCCGGGAATATGTGCCAGATTCTTGATCAGGTCCCCTCCTGAGTAATGAAACAGCTCTTTTTGGTCAATATGAATAACTTGTTGATTTTGAGCGATTCTGTTAAACAATTCCGGGGTACCGGTCAGCCGGATTTCTGGCAGTGTTCCGGAAACAGGCTCAAGGCTTATCAAAAAGCTGCTATCTTCCAAATAAATTTCATCAATCAAATCTGTGAAATGATCCCTGAAACCGTCTTTGATGACCATGAGGTAAACTATTTTCTTTTCTGGTATCGACAGACTAAAATATCCTTCCTCATCAGATTGCCCGGTAAAATGCTGGTCGAGAAATATCCTGGCATTGTGCACCTGTAAACCTTTGTGGTCAATCACTTTTCCATTTAATTTATATTCCTGACACTCAGATGTCGCGTAAAATAACATCAAGATACACAATAACACGAATTTGTGAAAAGTGGAATTCATGTATTTGCTTTAAAAAACAGTATTACGATATTAATATTCGTGTTACTCATGATTAAAAAAAAGTTTATGCCATCGTCATGGTGATCTGACCATGATTGATGCCTTTGACAGCGATCAATTTGTCTGCCAGTTCAATAATTTCAGAAGCACGTCCCTTAACTGCGATGATCTCCATGCAAAGCGAGTGATCAAGGTGAAAATGCTGCAGGGAAAGGATCAGTTCATGGTGATCGTGCTGGATATTCGTCAGTCTGGAAGACAAATTGCGTTTATGATGGTCGTAAACAAGCGTTACAGAACCGGCAACTATGTCATTGGATGCCCATTTTTTCATAACCAGATTGCGGTTGATCAACTGGCGGATAGCCTGGGAACGGTTGGACAGTTTGTTCTGCAATATGTAATCATCCAGGCTGTCCAGAAATTCCTTTTCCAATGAAACACCAAACCTGATCACACTCATAAAACAAAATTATTTCGCAAATATAATTAAAAAAGCAATTTGTTCAGATTTTTGCAGTATGTCTTTTCAATTGGTAATGAATGCCAAAGACAAATCAACCGACTAATTGTAATTCAGTATTGTTATACAAACTCCAGTTGAAAAATATCTCTTAACTGTTCTTTAAGTTCGGTTTTAACCACTTGATAATCAACAGTTTTTTCCAGTTCCTTTTGCATAGATGTTACTGATTTTTCCAATGGCGATATTCCGCAAGGGACGATATGACCGAAATAGGATAAGTCGGTATTGACGTTGAAGGCTATGCCGTGCATACTTACCCAACGGCTGAGATGAATGCCTACAGCACATATTTTTCTTTCGGGTCCCATTTCATCAGGACCTATCCACACGCCGGTAAATTCGGAATTACGTTGTGCACGAATCCTATATTTGCTCAATAACCGGATAACTGCTTCTTCCAGTGAATCCACCAGCCACCTGATGTCGTGTTTAAAATTGTCCAGGTCGAATACCGGATATACCACGATCTGACCGGGGCCGTGGTAAGTGATGTCCCCACCCCTGTTGATTTTATAAAAATCAATGTTTTTACGCTGCAGTTCCTGCTCATTCAGAAGCAAATTATCCATGCTTCCACTTTTACCGAGGGTGTAGACAGGGTCATGTTCAACGAAAATCAGGTGATTTTCATTGTTAAGTCCCTGCTTTTTGCGATCGATCAATTGTTGAAACAAATTTTGCTGAAAATCCCAGGCTTCCTTATATTCCATCCTGGAAAGATCAATAAAATGAGTTGATTTCATATGTATTCTTTTAATTCAGCAGCCCAATGGTTTTAGGGTTTGCCAGGGGAAATTTCATCCTATTAAATTCAAACGCTAATTGAATAAACATTTATTGGATCAAAAGTAATGAATTAGTCTGAACTGATCAGTTTTCTTTTTTACAGGCATGCCATGTAGTTTTATTCTAACCCTGTCCGGGTTATTTTCACCTTCTCTGCGGGTCACGGCAATGCTTGACGTGTTAATGAGATTTGACTACTTCGCGGTATTGGTCGACAGCACGGGTAAAACTGTTTTCATTGACTTATTCCATTTTGAAAATCCAATTGGAAATTGGCCTATTCAATTAATAAAAAATCTTCATTGATCATCTATGGCCACCAATATTCCTATTTTCCCGGGTATAAAAAAAAGAACCGCGGTTATAGCAACCGCGGTTCAGGCTTATCAACATTTTTTAACTAACTATTGAAACTTATTTGACTTCTTTTCCACCTTTCAATGCTTCCTGATATGCTTCCAGTTCCTCCCAATTGCCTTCTGAGGCCATTTTTGCCTGTTTCGCCCATGTACCGGGGTCTGCCAGCTGGAAGTTACTGCCGGCATCATCCAAAATCCGGTTCAACGTATCCAGAGAAGTTTCTGATAATGATTTCCAGGTTTTAATTCCCTCGTGATGAAGTAGTTTTTCGATTTTCGGGCCAATGCCTTCAATAGCTTTCAGGTCATCCTGATCCCATCTTTTCAGGATGCCCATTTTGATCAAAAGTCTTTCTATTTTGGAATCATTGGACAAATGCTTGTCTTTTTTCTTTCCGGTATCCAGTGTTTTCTGGTAAGCAATAAGATCTTCCCATTGTCCGGACAATGCCAATCCAGCCTGTTTCGGCCAGGTCGACGGGTCGATGATCCTGTATCTGGCACCTTCCTTTTCCAGCAGATTTTTGAGAAAATCAACATTTTTGGAGGCCAGGTCAGCCCAGTTTTGTATTCCATTCTTATGCAGGAATTCATTCATTTTGGGTCCTATACCTTCTATGACTTCAAGATTATCATCTGTAAATGATCCAAACATATTCGATTTTACACCGGATCCAAACTGTGCTGCTGTCATTTCCACATTTCCTCCGCTTTGCAGATCAGCTTCAAGTTCCTTCAGTTGACCTTTGAGTATAGCGATCGTTCCAAGATGTTCGCTGTGCACGGATTTGCAGGCCTGCAGATCGCCTTCGAGTTTTCTGATCTTTTGTTTAAGGTCGTCACATTCATTTTTTTTCTTTTTGAGTTTTGCCTTGAATTTTCCCCAAAGCAACCAGCCGAGGGCTAAACCGATCAAAAATGGCAGTAACCATGACAAAAGCACCTGCCATAATGCGATATCACAAAAATTTATTGATAAATACATGATAGTAAAGTTTTAGTTTTGAATAGTTTTGATCTCTGCCCTTCTGTTTTTGGCTCTGCCTTCTTCCGTTTCATTGCTTGCAACGGGCTTCAACTTTCCTTCAGATCGGATGACTATCCTGTTGCCCGGAATGCCTTCCTGCACAAGGTATGCTTTCACATATTCAGCCCTTTTCAGCCCGACATTATAATTGATCTCTGCGGCACCAACATTGTCTGTATGTCCGGTCACTTCAATCGTTCCACTAGTTTCCTTCATCCATTTTTTCAAAAGATCCAGATATTCTTCCGTGTCATCATCCACCATTACATCATATGAACTAAATGGGAAATGAAGGATCTTATCACTGATCGTTGAGATATTCTCCGGTGGCTTATACGCTATGCTGCTAGCAGAAAAAGCCAACTCAGTGTCTTTCAATGCTTGCTCATGCTTTTTGCTGTACAGGCTGAACTGACCTTCTTTCAATTCAGGGAAGAGCTTTTCCCTGATCTCCTGTGCTCGCATCAGACCCAGATCTGTGCCTTGCGGGTAGGCTTTCAACTCATCATCAGCATAAAACCCGGTAATTTCAAGCTTGCCACCTGCGGACAATAAGTTGAACAGGGAATCCTTGTAAGTAGAAAATAAAGAGGTTGTTTCGGCTTGTTTATCAGCCCATTTAAACTGGATTGGGTATGCCGAGATCCCGGATTCAACTGTATTGGTATCCCGGATAACTTCAGTCCCGACTTGCTGTTCGCAACACTTTTCCTGCTGCCTGTCCCATACAAACCAATAAACAAATCCTAAAATCAACCAGACCAGGAACAGTAAAATTCTCATATTCAAAGTTGGTTTAGGAATAAATAATGTGGTAAGTTATTAGTTTTCACAGAATGTTGCAAAAAAAATGTGGAGAAAAAGAAAATAATTAACATTAGTTCGTATTTTTCGGACTTATTGTTCACTACCAGCTAAATTTTACAGTTTTGTTCACCTTTCAGAAAACTCCATTTTTTTGGTTATTAATGATTTATGTCACCGGGATTTTACTGGCTGATACGATTTCAGGCAAGATGCTGATGATTTTTTTGGCTTTTGTTGTCACAGGTGCTTTTTTGACCGTTTTTTTGGTTATTTTCCATTCAATCCGGTGGTTTTACCCAATGACCATCCTTTTGTTTCTATTGTTCCCGGTGCTCAGGTATCTGCAGGTTCATGACCATTCCGGACATGAGATCACGAAAGATCAGCTCAGGCTGGAAAATGTCACTTTTGAGTTCAAACTGACTGAATCCCTGAACGATAAAGGCTTTTTGAAGCGAATTGGGAAGATCACCAAAACTGACGCTGAAAACACCGGTCTAATGGGTAAAAAGATCCTGCTGTATTTTAAAGATTTAGGTCAACCGGCCGGCCAGGAATATCTTCCGGGACAGGTTTACAGTACTAAAAGCCATGTATATGCCATTGCAGGCAATTCCAATCCATCCACTTTTGATTACAAAAAATATATGCATGCACAGAACATACATTTTTATGCATATCCGGATACTGCCACAACATTTGCTGTTAAAAATGAGCGTTTGTTTTCCCCATTTTCCAGGTTTGAAGTGTTCAGACGGAAGATGCTGGAAATCCTGGACAACGAACTGGCACGGGAATCGTCGTCCTCATTGGTCAAGGCGCTGACTCTTGGAGACAAAGGCGGCCTGGATACAGAAACGCTGCAAACCTTTTCGAATACAGGCGCGAGACATGTGCTGACAGTTTCCGGCATGCATGTCGGCATCATAATGTTGATCCTGACGTTCGTGATGTCGCCATTCAAAGACAGTAAGGTGTACTTTAAAATGATCAGAATTGCAGTCCTCATCACCGGCTTATGGTCTTATATCTTTTTGATCGGCCCTCAACCCGCAGTACTCAGGGCAGGATTCATGCTTTCAGTCTATATTGCCGGAGTGGAACTTTACAGGAGCCAGAACAGCCTCAATACACTGGCATTTTCTGCTTTTCTTTTGCTGTTCATCAACCCCTTGATGCTGTTCCAGTTGAGTTTTATGTTCACTTACCTGGCATTGTTCAGTATCCTTTGTTTTTATCAGCCGATTTACAGACTTTTAGGGTTCAGCAATAAAATTGCCAATTATTTCTGGCAACTCACCGCGCTTTCCCTTGCTGCACAGGTTTTGATGATGCCGGTTTCCGCTTTTTACTTTCATATTGCTCCCCTGTACTTTCTGATCTCAGGAATCATTGCCACGCCGGCTGCTTTGGCAATTTTTAGCCTGACCATATTGTTTTTCCTGGAGTTTTACATTTTCGAAGGTACTTCAAAAATTTTCGCATATTTACTCGATAAGGTATCCGGATGGTTTCTGGATTCCATTGCAATGATTGATGCACTGCCATACAGTTCACTGAAAAACATCTGGATCACTGAAACTGGTCTTCTCCTCATGATCCTGACCATCGGACTTTTTGCAATTGCTTTATTGGCGGGCAAAAAGCAATTCCTGTTCTATGGTTTGCTGATGTCAATTGCCATGACCCTACATCATTATATCCGGGAAGACAAGTTGGATAAACATCAGGAAATATGCATTTATGCCTATAAGAACGGATTGATTATTGACTTGTTTATCAAAAGGATATGTTATTCCATTAAAAGTGATACTTTAAGTATTGAAAACGGTGATTTTGTGTACGGTAATCACCGGATGAGATATGGTATCAAAAAGGTGATCAACATCCATCCTGATGCGGATCATAGGGATCAATATTTACTATATGAAAAAGGGTCTATCTATTTGAACAAGGTGAAGATTGACATTCATCCCGGCAGTATCCGGAATGATACATCTTCAATATATCCGGGACTTCATGCTCAGCGAGACTTTCAAGGTCAGAATACCTGGTCCATCCGAAGTGATGAAGAAGTGGGTCTGCATGTGCTCAACGAAATACTAACGGATCATTTTCCTGAACTCCCGATAGCTTTAAACAGTACGATCGTACTGCCAATGCATATTCCACCCTGGCAAATCAAAAAAATAAAAAAATCATTGCCTGAAGGCCGTCTGATCGATTTGAGAAATGATGGTGCTTTAAGGATCATTTTTCAAAACTGAAGATCATGAGAAAAATTCAGTTCAGCCACATTGAAATTGCAGGAATACTTTTGTTGAGCGGTATCCTGATGGCTATAATTATCATCCTCGAGATCAGACCTGCCGATGATGAGAAGCTTCATACCATTGCACAGGAACAAACCTTTGACAGTTCAGAAGATGTGCTGATAGGCAAAAAAGTGCCATTTGCTGAAAAACAGAAAAAAAGTGTAAAGCATCATAAAGCGGTTGACAAAAGTGTAACAAGGTTCAATTTTGATCCTAACCGGATTTCCTTCGACAGCCTGACTTTACTGGGCTTACCTGCAAAAGTTGCCCGAAATCTGATCAAATACCGCAATACAGGAGGAAAATTCAGGTCCAGAGAAGATCTCAGGAAAATATATGGCATGCCAGAAAAATGGATTGCAGAAATTGAACCCTTTATCGCTTTGCCACCTGATTCCAGAGACAAATACCCTGGATCCCATGCAACAAAAAATGAAGCATCTTCCGAAGCTAATGTTCATTTAAAAAAGTCTCCATCGCATGCTAAACCAAAAGTCAGCCTGGATGTGAATGAAGCCGGTCAGGAAGATTTTATGCTGTTGCCGGGTATAGGCCAGACCCTTTCCAAAAGGATCATCAAATACAGGGAAGCGCTCGGAGGATTTTATTCCATTTACCAGATCGCCGAAGTTTACGGGATAAAGGATTCACTCTTTCAAACCCTGAAAGATCAACTCATGATACATGAAGTAAAACTTGAGATGATAAATATTAACTTATTGAATATAAAAGAGTTAGATGAACATCCATACATCGATTACAATCTCGCAAAGAAAATTGTCAATTACAGGGAGCAACACGGTGTGATCAAAGATGCGCAAGCGCTGAAAAAAATATACCTCGTAGACCGTTCGGTACTGGATAAGGTCATACCCTACTTTGATTTTGGTGAATGATCCGTCACCGCGGTTGATCGTTCAAAACTTTTATTGAATCCTTTAGGTTGAACCAAATTAAAAAACCCTGCTGATGTTGAACCCGAAATGAATATCTCCCTTAGTCCACTGGCCGGTAGTGGAGTCAACCAGAAACTTTTCTGTCATCGACCTGGAATTGGTCAGATGCAATTGAAATACATGGCCTCCTGTTTCTATGTCCAGGCCAACAGACAAGGTATTGTTGTGATCCAGGGAACCAATCTGACTGACGATCTGACCCGGAAAGGTATAATAGTACTCTATATTTGCCCTCATGGAAGGGGTCAGCCGGACAGAACTGCCGACACCCAGAGCAAAAATGGTGTTTTTGTCCGCAGAAGTCGGAACCATATTCCTGTGAACGATGGTAGGCATCAACTGCAGGGAAAATATTTCACCAAACTTCCGGGCAATAAGCAAAGCATGATGATAATCCAGTCTGGCATAAAAGTATTCGTTCCGGACATTATCTTCATATTTGGTGGAGTTGGCGTATATGGAGCTCACCCATGTTGCTGTGAAAGGGAATGAGGAAGCGCCGGATTTTTGCCTGAGCAACCGCCATTTTATAGAAGCGTCATAAGTTTTCAGAAAAGAAGACCTTCCAATACCGATATTCAGATGATCAGTCAGACCGTACTCCAGTCCAAGCCGGATGGTGGAGTTATCCAGACCGAAAAACTCACTGAATCCTGAATTCAGTTGCCCGAACCGGTGGCTGATCAGGAATTGCATGACACCCCTGGCGTTACATTCCACAGAATGCCCTGTGACGATTCTGGTGGCCTTGAAAGTGGCAATGGTATGATCCGTCACAGCCTGCTCCTTTTCTTCAAGCAGTTTGAATAAATCATCTTCCTGAGCCAGGCTCACCCAAGCGGGTAAAACGAACATTACCAATAATATGAGTTTACTGCTCCAGTTTTTCATAGTTCATATTTACGTGAATTTCGATATTGTCAGAGATGTTTTTGCGTACAGCATCAGGTACCTTTATTTTAAAGTCTTTAAGGTTGATTTTAAAAACAGATCTGCCGGTAATGCGGCCATCCTTTGTCCTTTGCAGTGTACCTTTTGTTTCGATCTCCCTGCTTTCTCCGTGCATGTTCAATGTCCCCCTGACATTGACTTCCAAAGGTTTATCGGTCAACAATTGCTTTTTGAAACCAACTATTTTTCCTTTAAATGTAGCCTTGGGGAACTTATGGCTTTCCACATATTTTTCGTTGAAATGCTCCTGCATCAGCGCCTTTTCAAAGGTAAAGGCTCTCATGAGCAGGCTGAATGCCATTTCCCCGTTGTCAGCATTCAATACTCCGGAAACCTGATTATTATAGGCTTCGATATCCTCAAGAGGCGTCTTGGAATAAAATCTGATGTTGCCTGTCTGGGTTATAAATTTCTGCGCATTCACGCTGAATGCAATTAAGATCATAGTTAAAAAAAGCAATGTTTTGCTCATGATTTTCATTTCAACAGATTTTTCAATTATTTTTTGCGCCCTGGTCAACCCAGGCTTTGATCTTATCGATCTGGCAATCAGATAAAGGTCCGGATGGAGGCATATCCATGGTCTCCGCAACACGATTGATCAATTTACCTCCGTCAAGCATTGCTATGACTTCTGCGTGATTGGTCAGATAACCCGGGGCGAATCCGCCTGCAGTATGACAACCGGTCGTATTACAGGAGTTATTCAGGATAGGAACAATATCTTTGGAAAAGCTGACGTTGTCTGTGACACATAAAGCCGGATCTGTAAGAAGATCTTCCTTATAGTTGGTGCATGAAACCAGAAAAAGCGAAAAAACCATTAACAAGGTTAAATATTTCATCATTACTTTACTTTTATTTTTTAAAAGAAATTTTGGATCAGTAAACACTGGTTTCAGGGCACGATACTGCAATTATTGAGCACAACATCCAGTAAAAAGCCCTGACATTTTCCTTTAATTTTTATGGCAGTACCCGGTTCAAGCTTTGAAGGTGGGTCGGTAAATGCACAATTGACCCCTCCTGCAATGGCATTTTCAGCAGAAAGAACGATATTGACCCCGGCTTCCTGGGCGGTAAAACGGTCAACTTTCCCGCTGACTTCAATTACCTTATCTATGTATTTTTCCCCGGCGGCTGTTTCGTCAGCTTCGAATGCATCATACAGTTCATCAGCGGTCAGTCTGAAATCCGGTTCCACTTCATCCAGCGGAGCTACCTCCTTTTGAAGATAATAATATCCGACACCGGCTCCGATGAGGATGATCAGGAAAAATGCGATCAGGATCTTAAATTTCATAGAAAATCTATTATTTCGGGATTATGTTCAAAAATGTTGTAAATCACACAAAATGAGGCTTTAAGTTGAAAATATGCAATTTTTAATGAGAAAATAAATAGATGGGCATAAATATATTACCCCAATTGATATTTATGCAAAACAAAGGATGTCAGGAATTGTTCGAATAAAGCCAAAAAATCTCTGCAGGAAACAGATCCGGAGTGCTACAATATTTCAGTGTTCAAGCCTGACTTTGATTACCTGTATTTCTGAACAAAAGTGATCAATTCGTCAATGTTATCACAACTCCCGAGAATGATAGGGCTTTTCTGATGCAGGTCAGTAACTTCCTGTTCGAGTATCCTTTCCAGTTGGGTATTGATCGCTCTTCCACCTGCTTGTTCGACGATCATCGCCATTGGATTGCATTCATAGACGATCCTGAGCTTACCCTGGGGATTTTTTCGCGTGTTCGGGTACATGAAAATACCTCCGGTGAACATGGTTCTGTGTACATCCGAGACCATACTGCCGATGTATCTGAGTTTCCGTTTTGAATCCGAGCAATGATCGATGTACCTTCTCATATCCAGGTCAAACTGGAGGTAATAGCCCTGGTTCACGGAGTAAAAGTCACCGCTTTTCGGCATTTTAATGTCCGGATGGGACAGGCAGAACTCACCCAGCGAAGGATCCAGGGTAAAACCATTGGCCCCGTTACCCGTGGTGTACATCAGGATGGTGGAAGTACCGTACAAAACATATCCTGCAGCAACCAGGTTGATCCCTTTTTGCAGAAAATCCTTCATTTCCACTTCACCTTCCGGGTCAGAAAGTCTTCTGTATATTCCAAAAATGGTTCCCACAGAAACATTCACATCAATATTGGATGAACCGTCCAATGGGTCCACCACCACCACGTATTTTGGCAATTTCCCTTCCTTGGCGGGTAAGGTGATGAAGCCTTCCAGTTCTTCCGAGCCAATTGCGCAGCATTCACCACTGTTTTTAAGGTATTCGATCAATTTGTCATTGGCGAACATATCCAGTTTCTGGACATCATCGCCGGTGGTATTCACCGAATTTCCCATCCCGAGAATATTGACAAGACCGGCACGGTTGACCTCCCTGTTGACAATTTTTGCGGCTACGCCAATATCTCTCAGAAGACCGGATAATTCACCGGTTGCATGTTTAAAATCTTTTTGTTTGTCTATGATGAATTCGTCAAGTGTCGTTATTCTGTCCATGGCTTTGTTTATTTAATCTTGGGAATAGTTGCTTTCTTTAAACTCTGTAAATTTAGCAAAAAATTCCTAAAAAAAAAGATTTTAATACTCATTATGTATTATAACATGTTATTCACCCTAATTCTGATCTAAGAATTGAATTCAGGGTTTTACCAGGAATTTATGACACTTCTGACCATAACGAAAATGCCTTAACTGTAAGGTGTCATGGCCCTTTAAAAGAACTGGATCAAATATTTTAAAGAATTATTTCCCCTGGTTTGGTATTATACAGAACAATCGCTTATATTTGGTTAATTCTAGGTTTTCATTTCATGCATCGAATGAACAGCAGAGGATCTCGAAAGCCTGGCTTATTATGCACTGGATCAGTTGTTTGGATTTTATTTTTGGGGAATTATTGTGGGAATTCATATGATAGAATTGGTTTAGTTATAACCATTACAAGGATAATTGACTCATATAACTTTTATTGAACTTTTAAATCTACAACTATGTCAAAACACTTACTCTTACTTGTTTTTCTGCTGACCGGGGTTTTTTCTTTTGGTCAGACCATCCTCCTGGAGGAATACTTTGATGATGTAACCAACTTCCCTGCCGGCTGGCAGAATATTGACCGGGATGGTGACGGTATTAAATGGAAGTTGAGGGAAAACAGCTTCGGTGATAAATATGCATACTCTGAATCGTGGGCAAATGATGTGGTATTATATCCTTACAACTATTTGATCACCAAAGAAATTGACTTGACAGGATTGACAGGAACCGTTGAGCTGACTTATGTCGTTGGCGCAGCAGACCCGGACTATTATGAAGATCACTACAAATTGGTTGTTTCAACAACAGGAACAGATACATCAGATTTTTCTGTTATCCTGTTTGAGGAGACTACTACATATGAGGCCTATGAAACCTGGCCGGTAAGAAATATTGATCTGAGCGATTACGCAGGCCAAAAGATCTATCTGGCATGGGTACATTATGACTGTGCAGATCAATACAGATTGCTGATCGACTCTATTGTAGTGAAGCATATTCTGACATCATCAACACCTCAGGTAGAAAATAAGGAAGTGTCCGTATTTCCAAACCCGGCAGACAATTGGCTCCACATTAACGGCATATCCAAAGGATCAACGGTCGAGCTGATCTCCTTTGACGGTAAAGTGGTTTATGCTCAACAGGCTGATGAAGTAAAAATCAGGATCAATGTCAGGGATTTTGAAAGAGGACTATATATTTTGCAGATCAGGGACAATGATCAGTCTATCGTCAGGAAAGTAAGTATATTGTAAAAGTGGAATTCACACGCAATGAAATATCATGATCAACGCGATGAATTTCAATAATGATAAAAAAGGCAGCGAGTGCTGCCTTTTTTTATTTGATCATACATTCAACAAACTAACCTTACAATTTGATCCATGCGATTTGCATGGCATGCGGGCTGACTCCTTTCACCCAGTCTTCCTGAGCTGAGCCATCCATGTTGGAACGGATGATCTTTCCGTCCTGACCTGAATTGGAAATTTTATACCCCCAAAACAGTTTTTTCCTTTTATGGTCTGCCGCAATTCCCCAGGTAGCTTTAGATCCGAAATCACCTATTTTTGATAAGGAAGAACCGTCGGTATTACACATATACAAGCCATCCTCAGTGATCGGCGTTCCGGCCACGCCGAAAGCGGTGATGTAGACTTTTTTGGTGAACAGGTCCACTTCAATGGCAGTACCGTCAATGTCAGTCAGGTGTTCTGAAGTATTGCTGCCATCAAAATTCAAAGAAAAGTAACCACCGGGATAATCCAGTTTATCATTGACCAGATATATCTTCCCTGTTGAAGGTTCATATTGCATGTCAAGCGGAAATTCAGGTCCCGCAGGTCCGGTATTGATAAAATGCTCCGGGTTTTTCCCATCCAGGTCGCTCCGGAATATGCCACCGGGAGAACCCCAGTAAAGTTTATTGTTGTAAACCATCAATGCTTCCGGATCACCCACGATTTCCTGTCCGGCAACGGACCTGTCCAGGATGCGGACAGGATTTTTACCATCTGCATCGAACCTGTAAATATACCCGAGGCTGTAATCAGACACATAGACTTTATGATGAACGGTGTCAACCGCAATTCCGTATGGTCTGGACAGGGTAACCGATTCAAAATCCTGGATCACAGGTGTATCATCGTTCAAAATGATCATATGTACACCTCCTCCGGATGAATTTCTGGAAGTATAGTACAACACCTGAG
Source organism: uncultured Saprospiraceae bacterium (assembly GCA_964594045.1). Classification (GTDB taxonomy): domain Bacteria; phylum Bacteroidota; class Bacteroidia; order Chitinophagales; family Saprospiraceae; genus UBA2365. The sequence goes on from CAZQKR010000014.1 coordinate 31,293, forward strand.
TCAAACCTGCATTCGGATCCTTGATGTTGATCGCAATGCTCTTCACCAGTTGATTGTAATGCACATCATTTTCCGGTTGGCAGGTCAGTTTCACATTGTACAGCCCGGGTGTGTCGAATGTCACGACAGGATTTGCTTCAGATGAACCTGTCCCGTTTCCAAAATCCCATGTAAACCCTTTGGCATTGAGCGATTTATTGATGAAAGTCACCTGGCATGGCGCATTACCATTGTTGGTGACGGTATAGGAAAAATCTGCTACAGTGCTTGCCGCCGGTGTACCCAATTCGTATTTTTCACAGCTGTAAAAGGCTGTCAGCGATATGGATAAAATAGTCATTAAAAGTATATTCCTCATGATAGTAGTCATTTTTTGATTAAAAAGTGTCAATCAATTCAGTTGTTTATATTTTCCATGGAGCCATTCAGTAGTTGATCATGAATATCAATCCATGAAAAATAAGCTCAGAGTTTTTTATTCGTTTGTATTTCAAATAAAGGAATGGGGAATAACATATCTTTTACCTCAATACCCAGAACTTCCACGGCACGATTCGTTCTCACGAGATCCAGCCAGCGGTGTCCCTCAAAAGCAAATTCGTGTCTCCGCTCTCTCTCGACAGCCAGTTTCAGGTCTGCATAGGTACCTGAAGTGATATCCGGCAAACCGGCGTTACGTCTGACGGAATTGATATCAGAAAGTATTGCAGCGATATTACCGCCCGTGTATGCCATTGCTTCAGCTCTGAGCAGGAACATTTCAGCCCTTCGGATGACCGCAACGTTGTCTGCACCACCTGCAACATCATCATACTTTATGCAGTATGGTTTGTTTTTATCATCGTATGCAATGGAAGCGTCAAGTCTGCTGTCACCGGGTTCATAACTGTTGATGAGGTCAGTGGACGGTGCAATCTCATAGCGGCCTGCATAGGTCCTGGAATAAAAATACTGTGCCAGCCTGTTAAAGTTCTGGAGATCAAAAACCACTTCGAACAGGGGTTCTTCATTGGATTGAAGGACCCGGCCGGAAACAGCAACTGCACTATCCGCGAAAACTTTATTTCCGGTCAGGTGGAATTGAGTTAAATACACTTTGGCAAGAAGTGCTTCTGCGCTGGTATTGTTGGCATGGCCTGCTGCTTTTGCATTTGACATCCATTTGGAGGCATCGCGTAAGTCATTGGAGATCTGCTCAAGGATCTGTATCCTGGAGGTTTTTTCAAGGTCGATCTCACTCAGGTCCAGCGTTGGTTTCAACCTGAAAGGAATGTCTCCGAAATAATTTGTCAGGTTGAAATAATTCAATGACCTCAGAAATAATGCTTCTCCCATGAATTGATCAGCATCAGCTTTGTTGAGGCCGGTAATGCCCGGCAATGCTTCGATGATGTTGTTTGCCCTGTTGATTCCGTCATATGCTGCAGACCACATCGCATCAATGATCGAATTATCGGAAGGAACGGGCTTGCTGAGCATCTGGCCAAAATCCTGGGTGGTACCAGTCCAGTCCAGGTTGTCTGCAGCCAGATCTCCTGCAATGACCTGATACCTGCCGTACAAACCAACGGAATGCAGTGAATTGTAGGTACCGGTCAGCGCTTTTTCAAGCCCTGAGCGGTCCTTGATCGCGATCTGATCAGAAATCGCATCCACAGGATCAATATTCAACAGATCGTTGCAGGATGCAAGGACTGTTGACAGGAAAAACAGAAATATAATATATTTTTTCATTTTTATGTTTTTAATTTTTCTCTTGCTAATAATTCAACCATTCAGTTTTCCGGTTATTTGCATAATAAGCCTTCATTCAGTACCGGTTTTTTCATCAGGATCTCATCAAATCCCGATATTCACACCGATCAATAACGTTCTGGATTGAGGATAGGTGAAGAAATCTGTTCCCATCACCACATTATCCGTACTGTAGTAATTGACCTCGGGATCCATTCCTGAATATGTGGTGAAAGTGTACAGGTTTTGCCCGGTCAGATAGAACCTGACCGATTTTATCCCTATTGCGCTTGTTGCCTGTTTTGGCAGGTTGTATCCCAGACTTACGTTCTTGATCCGGAGGAAAGACCCGTTTTCAATAAAACGGGAAGACTTGAAAGTATCTCCTGCTTTGGGATAATTGGTGATGTCCCCGGGTTTTTGCCATCTGTTGATCATATTGACGGTCTGGTTGTCTTCACCGGTCCCCGACTCTAGGTAGATCATCGTTCCGTTGAACACATCATTACCATAAATGCTGTGGAGGAAAATGCTCAAATCCAGATTGCCATAGCTGAAAGTATTGGTCATCCCTGCAATGAAATCAGGATTCGGGTCTCCGATTTTGGTACGGTCATTGGCCGTGATCACTTTATCCCCGTCCAGGTCATCATACACCAGGTTGCCGGTAGTCGGATCCACGCCAAGGCAGCGATATCCGTAGAATATCCCGATCGGTTCACCTACCTGAACCCGGTTCCCTCCCCTGCCCTGATCGTCAATGGGCTGATCTTCATAAAGTTCAAGCACTTTGTTCCGGTTGGCTGAAAAATTAAAGGATGTGTTCCACTGGAATTTTCCACGCAGGTTTTCTGTGGTCAACTTTAACTCCAATCCCCTGTTTTCAAGGCTGCCGATATTGGTAGTGATGCTGGTGAAACCGGTTGAGGCCGGCAGCGGTCTGTCCAGCAGCAGGTCGGTGGTCTGGTTGTAATAAACATCTGCTGTGAGGCTGACCCTGCTGTTCAGGATGGCCATATCCAAACCGAAACCTGTCTGAAGTGTGGTTTCCCATCTCAGATCAGGGTTGGGGAGTTGTGTCGGTGCGATACCGGCTCTTCCAGCGTAATTGAAACCGCCTTTATACAATCCCAGTGAATTGAAATCCCCTATCGCATCGTTTCCCGTTTTACCCAGGGTAATGCGGATCTTCAGATCATCAATTGTTTTATTGCTTTTAAGGAAGTTTTCTTCATTGACTCTCCATCCGAATGAGATCGCAGGAAAATAACCGTACTTGTTGTTTTTTCCAAATTTGGAAGAGCCGTCCGCCCTGCCGGTCAGTGTGATGATGTACTTGTATTTGAAATTATATTTGACCTGGGAGAAATAGGAATTCAGGCCCCTGTTCAATGCAAATGAGGAAGCTGCCCTGATCGTCCCGGCTGAGGTGATGTACTGCAGGTTTTCGTTGGGGAAATTAATGGCCTCGATATAGGTATTACGTCTACCATATTTTTCAAAGCTGTAACCTGCCATTGCCTCAAAATTGTGGTCATTTCCAAAGGTTCTGACGTATTGCAGGACGTTGGAGTTGACCATATTGCTGACGAATGTAGTGCCTTCGATGCCAAGACCATTGTATTTAGCGCCCTGCCGGACAGTCACCGGATCATAGCCATGTTCCCGCAGATTGTAGTTGTCCAGCCCGAATTTTGCATTGAAGGTAAAATAATTCAGGAATTTGTATTCCAGTGATGCGTTGCTGACGTTCCTGTTGGTATACGCTACGTTGACTGTTTCATTGGCGATGGCCACCGGGTTCGCATATGGTCCGTCCTCATTGTAGGAACCATCTTCATTATAGACCGGGTAGATAGCCGGGATTGACAGTGCATTTGGCAGCGGGCCGAAAAGTGTCTGATCACCTTCAACCCTGTTGTTTTCAGAATATGCGAGGGAAAAACCGGCACCGATAGTAAGGTTTTTCAGCAGTTTGTGATCGACGTTCAAACGGCCTGAATATCTGTCAAAGGAGGTGCCTTTGACTGTTCCGACCTGGTTGTAAAAGTTGCCGGAAAGAAAAAGCCTGGTTTTATCATTACCGCTGCTCAGTGAAAGTTCAGTATTGGAGGTAGGTGCGGTTTGCAGGATCTGATCCATCCAATCCGTATCGATACCCTGAACATTCGTCCCTTTGTATTCATTCCATTGTTGGGCGTTCATCAGTTCCAGCCTTCTTTCACTGGGAAAAGACTGCAATCCATAGTAGGTATTGAGGTTCACTTCAGTTTTTTGCAGGCTGCCTTTCCTGGTGGTGATCAAAATAACCCCGTTGGATCCCCTTGCACCATAGATGGCCGTGGAGGAAGCATCCTTCAGAATAGTAAAGGATTCAATGTCTCCCGGGTTGAGGTCTGAAAGTGCGTCGATCTCCTGTCCGCTGTAGCCTATCTGGCCGAAACTTCCCGTGATCACTGGAACTCCGTCAATGATGATCAATGGTTGGTTGCCTGCGTTGATGGAACTGCCGCCCCGAAGCTTGATCGAACTTTGCCCGCCCGGAGTACCGCTGTTTTGTGTGATGGCCACGCCGGCAGCAACGCCCTGGAGCACACCGTCTATCGTCCGGAGCGGAATATTCCTGATTTCTTTGTCGCTAACTGCAGCGACTGAACCGGAAATGAGTTTCTTACTGGATGTATTGTATCCGACAACCAGGACTTCATCCAGTTTGACCTGGTCATCCTCCAGTTGTACATCCAGGGTAGTCTTCATCTGCACATTTACTTCCATTGTTTTCATGCCGATAAAAGAAAAGATCAGAATTCCATCCGGAGCAACTTCGATGGAATAATTTCCTTCCAGATCGGTAATGGTACCATTTTGTGTGTTTTTCTCAATAACGGTAACACCGGTCAGCGGCGTTTTGTCGCTTGCTGAAACCACGTTTCCCGTGACTACAAGTTTCTGGGACATCAGAAAGCCAGAAAACGCACTTACCAGCATGAACAGCAGTAATTTTCTCATACGATCATCATTTAATGTATTTATTGATATAATTTTCGTTATTGCCCACCCAAAACAAAGTATTTCCCGGATTAGGATTCAGCATTTCCAAATATCGGAATTGCTTTCAAAAATAGCGATTTTTTAATAATCCATCTAATTCCATTTTGATTTTTCAAGTTAGGTGATGGAACCTTATGTGACTGATGTCATCCGTTGTGTTGTAATAGCGTGGAAAAATTGGTTTTTGAATGATCCAATAATAAAATACTCACTTTCGATAGGAATTTTATTCCCGAAAATATATTCATAGCTGATATGAAGAGGTTCAGTTTCTACCGGAATCATTGATTCAGTTTGGCAGGAATATCCAGGATATCATTGATCCTTTGACATTTGGTACTGTTTTCACCCTTCAAAGCAGGCATTCACGGGAAGCATGGATGTCTCAGATCTGTTCAAAATTGTTTTTCGCACCACATATTTGATACCGTCTCAGATTGGATAAATGAGTGTTGAGTGAAACTTTCGAATGGTTTTTGAACAACAAATGATCCTCGAATTCGCGGCATAACTGCTCTGAAAGTTCGCTTGTAAATCATCTGTTTATAAGATAAAAGAATATCTCAAAAATACTGCAAACTCCTGATAGTCTGTTAGATATTTGCGGCAGGGTTTGTTCCACGGGCTGGCGCCTGGCACAGTTGCGGATTACGGAGCACAAAACTGTCAATACATCACAAAAATTGTTGCGAAGGAAAATGTTCATTCAAACACTTCACCCGCCATTGAGCCAAACGCTTGTGAGCACCTGGTGTTTTGTCCACAGTTGATCCTTTTTTCCTGGCCGTCAAAATTGCTCTTCTTTATGTTCTCCAATATTGTGTTTCATTTTTTGTCCGTCGCCGCTCGTTACATAACCAGCAACGACTTCTTCTTTTCGTTGTCCGTCTGCTAAGTAGTCAATGTATATTGTGCAATCACCTGTTATTTCAACCCAGATTGTTTTACTTTCTCCCTCATTCAATTTTTCAATGTGTTCTGTTTCGCAACCAACGATATTAATGTCCGTCAAAGTTGTCTCAGTTCCGTTTATGAATGTGATTCTCATAGTGTTGAGCAATATAATAGCTACCCAACAATAAACAAGCATTACGGGAATATTCAATAACATTAGTCCTGAAGTCATTAACAGTTTTCGCCTGTTCACTTTGTCTTTGAAGGCTTTTACTAAAATGGAAATAAGTATTACAATGTTTATCAAACCTGTAAGTGCGATATAACCATAACCAACAAAAAGTAACTCAAACGAAGAAGTTGAAAAGTAAAGTCCGAAAATGGTCGTCCCGAGCAAGAATGAAATTAATGCTGTTTGTTGTCCGAGTTTTATGTTTGGTTCTTTCGTCATACGCTTGCTGCCAACTCCTGTATAACAGCACCCCAATCCTTTTTACCCCAACTCTGTTAATAGGTACATATTAAACACTGAAAGATAAAGGCATGTGGATGCAGAACAGCATTTCAAGATGGATCCAGATTATTTTACGCTAAAAATAATCATTTTTTTATTATTGATCAAAAATCTGAATTAAACTGATGAATTACTTACTCCTTATGCCGCTGGTTCTGCAGGCATCTTCATGAACATTGTATATGGAGGTAATTAAATAACAATCGCCGGATGGGTCCTTAAAACCCAGTAGAAAACCTTTAGTATCTTGCAGATCTTTCTGAATTTTTTTCGAATGAAGGTTTTTCAATTGTTTACTTGTTGAATTGATGACCAGCTATGTCCGGCGCATAACAAGTATTTTTTTCTCTTATATGGTCATTGGGCTGTTGTCACGTAAAGCCACCTGGCAGCCGAAGCTATTTCTCTCTCCTGATCTTCAGTTTATATAATTGATGATCATGGTCAAGGGCGATAAAGCTTTGATCATTATACACCTCGATTATTCTATAGAACTGTTTATTCCTGATCATGCTTTTAATAATGCCTGTCAGCGGGTCCAATAATTGTATGAAGCTGTCGTCTTCATTAATGATGACAAATTCCTCCTTGTCTCCATTCTGTTCTATCAGAGAAATCGAAGAAAGGTAATTTATACACCATGGATGTTCACATGACCAGATCAAATCTTTACTTTTTTGATCAAAAGCCTGAATTTTATTAAAATCAGTGAGGAATGTGATTGATCCATATTTATTGATATTACCACTGTTTGAAATATTCTGTGCATAGCCAAAAGGGATTTCCTCGTCATTTATATGAATGAATTGGAAATCGTCTTTCAGTGCCATTGAAATGAAAGTTCCGTACAATGAAACCAATAAATGATCATTTCTTATTTTGGAACGAAAAAGCCTGCGATCAAATGCTTTGAAATTCAGGTGTTTATCAATAGTTTTATCATTTAAATTAATAAAATCCATGGATAAATCAGGATAATTATGATTAAGATATATCAGGATTTCTTTATCCGCTTTGTACGGTAATAATATCCCGTTGTATATGTCACCATATTCATGAAAGGTACAAATTGTATCAGAATAGGTCAGCTTAAAATCGCTTCTGATGATATAATTCAAATCGTTAGCCTTAATTGAAAAATAAACATGTTTGCTATCCACAGTATAGGAACCTACATTTTCCAGAAAAGCTTTCTTTAACGTTTTGTCATTTTGGATGTCATGATAGATATATAGTTGAGTACGTTGATCAAAAAGAATGCAGTAGTCTCCGGAAATTTGTATTTCATAATCACGAAAATCGATGAAAAAGTTACCGGGTGTTTCGATCAGATGTTCTCCACTTTCTACACTGTATATATCAAAAGTGTTTAAATTATCAGTTGTGGCAAAGTATTTTTGATCGTAAAGGTTGGTGAAAAGTAGTCCACTTTTTGCATCTACTTTCCAAATAGTGTCAAATACGATGGTTGGGTCGATGCTTTCATCGCAGTTATGAAGAAGAGTTTCGTCCTTGACAGGATCGTCTTTTGAACAACTAAGAAAATTGATTGAAATAAGCATAATTAATGCGATCAGTTCAGATGATTTAAGTAAGGTTTTCATATTTGTACAATTTAAGAAATATGTATTTATTAGAACGAATTCAATGCTTTGTCGCTGCTTATATGCAAAACTATACTTTGTCCATTGGTGCGCTGCTTTATTTTTTTGACCTTCCGACCACGGGATGGCGGATCAGTCCCTGATGCTTGCTTTACCCGATCAGGACAGGTCCGCAATGACAACCCGTTAACGAGCATCGCAATTGACAATTCCGAAGTATTGGATTGGCCTGGATCCTGAAGTCTTTTTGATGATCCTTCTTTGCGCAATTTTGTAGTTTCAAAGCTCCTTGCGGTTAAAAATTTGGTTCCTGTCTACAGTTTCACCAGCTTCATAACCCGGCTTGAGCCACCATCATTTTCCCTGATAATGATAAGGTACATGCCTGATTCCAGGTGTTCAATCAGGACCGGTTCGTCATTATTCACGTAACCTGAACTCAGGCGTCTGCCATCCATTCCCATCATTACAAATTCAAAACTCTGCTCAGCTCCACTGACAAAAAAATTTGTACCTGCAGGATTCGGGAATAGTCGTATTTCATCCGTGATTCTTTCACTTTCAGTGCCAACCATGATCGAGCCCATGTCATACGGTCCCGAATGATCCACAAGGGAGAATGTGAGCATTTCAAATCCGGCAACCATTCTCGGGGCGGAAGAGGTACTGCCTGTACTCGTTCTGGTTGACAACCCGGCCTTCCCGCCTTCATTGCGCAGCACCATCACCGGTGCTTTTCCATAACCATGCAGCCTGTAGCCCTGACCTTCATTTGAAAACCTGAAATAGTTTTCATCAGTCAGCCAGATCCCGTATTTCAGTGTATCTCTCGCCATTGCATACGGAACAGCAGTGGCAGAGTTCTCATACATATCACTGTCAAAGAAAGTATTGGGCATGATCACCGTCTGATCCAGTAAACCAAAGCCTTGCCCGAAGCTCAATTCTGCATAATAGGAAGCATATTCTTCATAGAAATGATCAACCACCGTTTTTCCCGCAAATCTTGCATCATCTCCCAAAAAAGCACTGACCGTGCCGGTTGCCCGTAGCTTATTCTGCAATAACAAACCATTCGCGGCAGGCATAAAAGCCTTCAAAGACTCCGTTGTATTTGCCAGAAGGACGATTTTGGGAGATCCGGATATAAGTTGACTCAGCTCAGAATCATCTGCAGAAGATCCATCGATCCCTTCCACTACGACTTCATTTGCACCCAGAAGAATCAATTCGGCCCGGTACATATCCGCCAGCGCCTGATCTCCTGTCAGGATCAATATAGGATCTGCACTGTTCCCCGTGTGATTTTGCAATTCGTCCAGCAGAGCTCTATTTTTTTGAAGAAGCTTCGTTCCGCTGGCGAAAACAGTGTACAAACCACTTGTGATCAGCTCAGGCGGATGAAGTTCAGCCGTGAGCGTACTCAGGCTAATTTCACCTGTTTTGAAATGATAGGTGCATCCGTGCAACAACTGGACCACCCTGACCGAATCAACCAGAAGTTTGGTATCATGCTGACTGAAAGGTGATCCTGGTATGTACAGATTCGCACAACCCGTGCCAAACACTGTTCCCAATCCATGCTCATCTATGGTCATGCAGGTAAGGTCATCCATTCCCAGACCGATGATCTGCTGACCTGTATTGAGAAAATAATTGCCCAAAAAACCAGTCAGTCTGCCAAATCTTCCCCTTTCGCAAAAATGGGTGTCAAACAAATGTCCCGGTACAAAATCCAGAAAATCATCTGCCAGCGTAATGTATTTATTGAATGGATCTTCTATACATTCATCCGGATATGCGCTGCCCAGCCTTGCGGTGAAAACTATACCGGAAAGGATATGCATACCAGCCGATGTACCTCCGATCGTTCCTCCATTCTGATATATCTGCCTGACCGCATCCAGCAACTTGGTTCCTTTGTAATAATTGTAATAATCATATTGGTCGCCGCCTCTGAAAAATATCATCTGATAGGTTAGCAGGCTGTCAAAAAGGTTTTGATCATCTGCTGCTGCACGGCTGCTCACCGCAAATTCCTTAGCAAATGCTGCTCCGCACTGCTGTTTGAAATAAGGAGCAAGACTACCTGTAGAGGCACCTATGATCGCAACTCTTTTGCCCTCTCCTGCCCATTTATAAGCGGGTGTGCTCCAACTGTTGGCTCCATTCTTTTCCGAACCACCACCTACGATCAGTAAACGACCATTCTGCGCATTGATCAACATAGGGAAAAGCAATAAGAGCAGCAGGAAAATATGTTTGTTTATCATATTGATCGCAGATTTGAAACTTCAAAAAATTGAGATAAAAAACCAAATTTCCTCAAATATAGCGGGAATGTCCTTATTTTTATGAAAATTTACGGAATGAGGCTTGATTTGAAATCTATACCTGGGATACTTTTCGCTAGTTTATTACTTTTTTTTACGATTCCTGGATATACCCAAAAAATTTTGCCAAAGGGCAAACTCTTCATCATTGGTGGTGGATCAAAACCGAAAAGCCTGATGGATGAAATGCTGAAAACTGCTCAAATGAATCACAAAGACTACATCATCGTCCTGCCCATGTCCAGCGAAGCACCTGATACTGCTGTGATGTATGCGAGAGAAGATTTTGCTGCATCCGGATACCATAATGTCGTCGGAATGAATATCAGCCAGGAAAGCGATTTAACGAGTGAAAGGATGGATTCCATCACCGGGGCTAAACTGATCTACATTTCCGGAGGAGATCAGAACAGGTTTATGGAAATCGTGGGAACCGGAAAACTTTACGAGTCAATCCATAAAGCATATCTGTCAGGGGCAACTATAGCCGGAACCAGCGCCGGAGCTGCCGTGATGAGTAGAAAAATGCTGACGGGCAATTCCATCCGGTATCCGGACTATACCGGGCATTTTCCAACTATTGAACACAGCAATATCGAAATTGCCACTGGCCTGGGATTGGTTGAAGGCGTAATCATCGATCAGCATTTCATCAAAAGACAGCGGATGAACAGGTTGATCGCAGCCTGTCTGGAAAATCCGGGTCATACCGGCATAGGCATTGATGAATCGACCGCCATAGTGGTGTCTGGTAAAAACATCAGGGTAGTCGGTGAGAACCAGGTGGTTGTGATCCGTAACCCCAAAAACTCCAGACAAAAAAAAGGCAGTCTGTTGGGGGGCAAAGGATTGATCGTGGACATCTTGCTGCCGGGAGATAAATTCGGGATATAAAATATTTGAATATGTTGACTATATTTAAAAATGCGCACGTCTACAGCCCAGAAGACCTGGGGATCATGGATGTTTTGGTAGCAGGCAGAACCATCATATCCATTCAACAGAACATTGAGCTGACAGCCGGTTTTGAAACAGAAGTCATCAATTGCGAAGGGCTGAACCTGGTGCCGGGTCTGATCGACTCACATGTTCACATTACCGGAGGCGGTGGCGAAGGAGGTCCTGCCAGTCGCATGCCCGAACTGGAGATCGGCATGATGATCGATGGCGGTGTGACCACAGTGATCGGTTGCCTTGGAACGGATGGGATCACACGTTCTGTGGAAAGCGTTTTGATGAAGGTCAAGTCTATCCGCGCCAAAGGAATGTCCGCATGGATGTACACCGGAGCCTATCAGGTCCCTCCGCCGACCATCACAGGAGACATTGCAAAAGATATTGCCCTTTTTGAGGAGATCATAGGCGTGGGAGAGATTGCCATTTCTGATCACAGATCGTCTGTCCCTATCCTTTCAGAACTGGCTAAACTGGCAGCCCATGCACGAGTGGCCGGAATGATCGGAGGCAAAGCGGGCATCGTCAATATGCACATGGGTGATGCGAAAGATCCGTTCAGGCCCATACACGATGTTGTGGCCAACAGCGAACTCAAATATACGCAGTTTGTGCCAACCCACTGCAACCGCAATGATCATATTTTTGAAGAAGCAAAAACTTACGGCAGGAAGGGTTATGTTGACATTACCACATCATCTTATCCTTATTTCCCCGATGAAGAGATCAAGCCGTCCAAAGCATTAAATATCTTACTTGAAAGCGGTGTTCCTCTCGACCATATAACTTTTACTTCGGATGCCTGCGGCTCCCTTCCTGGTTTCGATCCTGTGACCGGAAAGTTGGTCAGGATCGAAATGGGGCTGCCTGATTCCATACTTCGTGAGATCAGGGATGCCGTGATCGAGGAAAGTATCCCGTTGGAAAATGCATTGTACGTGGCGACCTGCAATCCTGCCAATATTTTAAAACTTCCTAAAAAAGGATATATCCGACAGGGATATGATGCCGACATACTGCTCATGGATCAGGAATTCAGTATTCGTTATTTGATGGCTAATGGTGTTTTTGTAAAAAGGTAAAAATGAGCAGGTATATATTGATTTCCTGTGTGAGTTGCCTGTTAATGCTTCAATCCATCACAGGGCAACATTTATACGATGCTGTCAGGAACCCTAAACCTTCTGATTTTGTACCGGCAGTTAAATTTTTGTCATCACCTGAACTGGAAGGCCGGATGACAGGTGAAACAGGCAATAAAATGGCTGCGTTGTACATCGCAGCCACAATGAGGCAACTGAAACTAAAGCCCTACATTCGTTCAACCGGGAAATCCTCAGAAGTCTCTGATCATTTTCAGGAATTCCTTTTGGATAGGATCAGCCGGCAAAACACTCTTTTGGTTTTTAAAGGGACAAATACCACTGAAAGCGATACATTTGAGATCAACAAAGATTTTTTTACTGCACCGTTTTACAGTGACTTTTACATCACCGGAAATCCTTTTATCTCATTTATTAATGAACCTCAATCGTTCAAAGACAGCTTAATTCCCGGAGAAAAAACTGAGTTGGACGCTCAAACAGGTTTAAAAGAGGACAAAAACATCCGTTTTGCATCCATTATGGTTTACAGAGATACGCAGGAATCCTCAGATCCGGACAATTCAACAGTTCGTCAGGAAGACCTGGAAGCCGTTATCCTGCTCAGAACGGAAGAATGGCAGGGCGATGAATGGTATTTGACCAGGGATCAGGAAACTGAATTCTGCCAAAATCATCCCGGCCCGGACCCGCTTGTCAAAACTTTCTTTTTCAACAGGAATGCCAGTCAAAAGATCATTGATCTATATCTGGAAGATTCCATTGAGGATGAAGACAATAAACGCGGCAACCTGGTAAAAGGATTGCAGATATGGATCAAGGGAGATACGATCTCAGAACCGGTTGAAGCCCGGAATGTGATCGGAGTTTTGGAGGGTATTGATACCACGAGAACACTCATCATCGGAGCCCATTATGACCACCTTGGTAAGGATGGAGATCTTATTTATTACGGTGCTGATGACAATGCATCCGGGGTGGCAGGAGTGTTGTCCCTGGCCAAAATGTGGCAGCAAAGCGGTGAAAAACCACCTTTCAATCTGATATTTGCCTGTTGGGCCGCAGAGGAAACGGGCAAACTGGGCAGCGGTTATTTTGTAAATGAAGGGATCTGCCCGGATCAGACTTTGTTGTATATCAATATGGATATGATCTCCAGATCCGATCCGGTGGATACATTGACCGAAATACTGAGCATCGGATACCGTGCTCAGGACATACATTTGAAGCAACTTTGTTCGGGTCTCAATGACCAACTTCCGCGGCCTTTTAAGCTGGACCTTTGGGAAGTAGACGGGCATTCCGGCAGCGATTATGCACCTTTCGTAAGTAAGGGAATTCCTGTGCTCAGTTTTTTCTCCGGTTACCACACGGATTACCATACACCAGGGGACACATTTGAAAAGATTGATACCGAAAAAATGGAGCGAATTCTCCATTTGATCAACGACCTCATCAAATCAATCCTGTTGCAATCATAAACCAAAGGTATACAGATGTTGCTGAAAGCACAATTTTTTCAACTTACCATCAGTTGATTTATTCTTTGATCATGACTGTTTTTTTCTGTAAAGTTCCCTTTTCAGTTGCCATTTGATATATAAAAACCCTGCTACTGCACAGGTCATCAAGATCTGAATTGCGCCATACCACGCTGTGCCAGCCCCGATCAAATTTTTTATCAGCCAATGTGCAGATCTTATCACCTGTCAGATCGTAGATGTTAAGACAAGTGTGCATTTGTTCCGGAACAAAAAACACAATTGTAGTACTTTCACTAAAAGGATTGGGATAATTCTGATTTAAAATAAAATCCGGAACAGCGGAATTTTTATTGGGATCTTTTGAAGATAATTCAACGACTGATCTCAATCGAACGGGTTCAATTGTCCACAATTGAAGGCCGCTCAGCCAGTCCATATTTGTAGGAGTGACATGATCACTGCTATCCGATTGAGCTGTTTCTACCGGTAAATAAGATATCGGCATGATGGAAGATGGCCAGATGTATAATTTACCTGAATAATAGCCTTGTTGAAGACGTATAAAAAGGCTGCACATTCCGCTCAGAAATTCTGCGGCATTTGCATGCATGGGTGACGATGAGAGGTCAGGTATTTCAACGATATATGGGATTGAGTCATTTTTCTGGATTGAATTTATTGCCTGAAGCATCTGACTATACGGAAATCCATCAGCCAAACGTGAATCAAAAGGTGGAATCAATTCGTTTCTGCCCAGCGGTGGCCATATAAACTCTGGTACTTTGACGGTAGCAGGCCAAACCCCGGTTGTATGCCACTCAGCCAGTACTGTTTGGAGCGCTTTGAATAATGCTGCAAGCGAGGTGAAATGATCAGTGTATTTAACAAAAGCAGGTGGTCTGCCGTGCCATTCACTGAGTACATAAGTGCTTGCTGCAACAAGGTCTTCCATCGAAAATTCACAGGAATTCAATTCAATCAGGTCAGGAATATCACCAGTAGAAATGAATTGTGAGTGCGGGTTGTCCGGGAAAAATTCAGTGGTCAGGTATTCCAGGTAACTTTTTAATGTCTGGTCTCCAATGGGCGGGATCGTGAGATGAATGGCAAACATGTGTGGTATATTTCGTGGCAAAACGGATAGCACCTGTTCAAGCGTACCAATGTCCATCAAACCCTCCAACCAGGCTCCCGAACGGTTTTGAATGTAAAAATTCCCCATCATTTTGTAAACATAAATACCGGGTTCAGTTGAGAACATCCAATCACTCATCCACAGTTTCTCATATAGTGATGTTGTATAATATGAATGTGGATTTCCTGCCTGTCCGACAATTGGCACAATACTTCCGTATTTGTTTCTCAATACCTGACCGGCAGCAGGATTTAAAATTGACAGACATTCATTTACCACCGGTTTTTTAAAATACTGTTGCATCAATTGAATACCGCCCAGCCTGTTCGTATCCAAATTACCACAAAATGTTGCTGTGATATTATCGAGCAAAGTATCGCAATCACTCCAGTCATAATATGCTTTTTCCCATTTTTCATATGCTGTTATTGCTTCGCCAAGATCCATATCTTTTATCTTATCTGTCCTGATGTTGATATCCCATGTAGTGGGATGAAAATGATAACCAAGATTTTGTTGGCTGTTATTGAACCAAGTAAAAATGCTATCTGCCCCGGGATCTGAGGTACTGTCCATATAGAGTATCACAGAAACAATAAAATCACTGAAGCACTGATCTGATTTGGCGTTATACTGGTCTAAAAGCTGCAGCTCAGTTTTGATGTTTTGTTTAAAGCGGCCAAATTTGGGAAAATTGAATTCGACCCTGCCAACATCTTCCTGATGATGGCTAATGTGAAAATAGACAGGTTGTTTCACATTATCAACCTGTGCATACATTTTAAAGCTGGTTTGCAAAAAGATACACTCCAGCATGAATATCAATAAGATACCGGATCTTTTGGTTTTTATATGGCTGGTGATTTTCATGTCTGCTATGATTGTATACATTTATTGAATATCAATTAAGTCCATGAAAAGCCACTTTCAAAATTACACTAAAATTTTAATAATATGTTGTTTTTTAATGGTTAAAATTGACATTTGAAAAATTTATCATAGATTTCCATGCAGCAAAGCATAATTTTCCGGCAGGAGCTTTTTGGGGGTTGTACTTTTCTATTGGATACAATATAACGTTCATCTTGATGAATAAATAATTACTTATCAAGGCATTATATGATTGGATAGAGAATAAAATCATGACCATTTTGAATTTCATTCCTTTTCAGGTCTGATCATTAGTCACATTTTGACTACCGGATTGCGGATCAGGACCACAATAACAACCCGGTGAAAAGTCCAAAAAATCGAAAGTTGAGTATTTAACAAAAAAAAAATGAGTTCCAGATGCGTGTTTACAACTTCAAAGACGTATTTTTTGCCTTGGCGATCAGGTCATCACCTTCCTGTTTCGCTTTTGCCAATAATTCATCTGCCTGTTTTTGTGCCAGTTGCATACCCTGATCAGCCTTCGTGTTCGCTTCCTGGCGTATTTTATCCGCACCGGCCTGCGCTTCCTTTCTGAACTTTCTGGCTGCTTCTTCTGCCGCAATTTTCGCAACGGGATTTGAACCTGCTTTGGTTACCAGTTCGGTTGCTTTTTTATCCGCTTCTGAGATGACTTTCAACGCGCTCTTTTCACCCAACTCCCTGATCTGCTGAGCCGCTTTGGATGCTTCATTCAATATTTTGTCCGCATTCACCCGGGCCGCTGCCATAAGAGCATCAGCTTTCTGCTGAGCCAGGGCCACCGCTTCATCACGTGCCTTGGTGTAAGTTTCCTCGATTTTTACCTTTGCCTGTTCCACCACATTGGTTTTCAGTTGCTCCACTTGTTTCCTGGCATCGATCTTCACAACCGGCTTTTTCAAAGTTCCCCCGATAAAGGCATCGAATCTGATCCGGTCGGGCACCTTCAGATTTACACCGTATTTTCCAGCTGAATTCACCAGGATCTGATTGGCCGTATTCACTGCATCCTTGCCCAATTCCTCCGAAGCCACATCAAAATTGATCAGATAATCCATGCTGCCGTCAAGACCCTGGTTTCCGCTGATCAACAGGTTAGTTTTCTGGTTTTTGACCACAAACGGCAGTACCTTGAACTTCCCGTCAATCATGATGATGTCCGCCTTAATGTCTTTCAGGGCAAGGTTCCTGAATTTATCTGATTTCACCGCGTCTGCGACCAGGCGAAAAACTTCCGATTTTTCGATTTCCAGGTGATTGGTCCTGAATTGGCAGGTGCCGGTCAAGGTGGACAGATCAGGTGTGATCAAATCCTCCATTTTCCCTTTAAAATCAAGAGTCAGGTTGAACAGCCCTTTGCTTTTTTGAGCGATAGGTGCCAGTTGCTGCATGGTATTGAATGTTCTGAAAGCTTCCCCAATGTCAATCTGATCCATGTTCATCCTGATCTGGACTTCCGGTTTACTCAGGTCTTTTGTTGCGTAAATACCCGAGATATCCACCGATCCGTTCAGCATATTGACCCTGAGTTTATCCAGAAACAGTTTACCGTCTTTCAGTCTGATACTTCCCTGTGCATTTTGCACCTTGATGTCATCGTACAACAACTGACCCACCGTTGCCGTAAAACCCATATCCACATTGACCGGAAGATCGATGGAAAAACTGTCCTTTTCGGTGGTTTTACCAGTTGAAGCATCAGTTGAACTAAAAGACATGATCTCATTGACATCCAATAGTTTGGAAGTCAGATTAAATGTCCCTTTGACAGGTTCATTCCTGAAGTAATAAGAAAGGTAATTGAACACTTTGCCTGTCACGGCAAAATCGCTTTTTCCCAGTTGCATGTTGAATTTGCTGACATCCAGGTATGCAGGTGTCACGGCAAGACTGAAAGAAGGAATGCTCAGATTAATTTTGTTATTCAATTCCCGGTACTTTATTCCTGAGCCCTTCACAAAACCTTTAGCATCAAAACGTTCATAATCCTTTCGTTCTATAGCGCTGAGCCTTCCTTTCAGCAAAACATCCGCATCGATCAGCCCCGCAATATTTTTACCTTCTATGGGAAAAATGCCCGTGATCAGAGAAAGGTCAATTTTGCCCTTCAGCATACCATCCAAAGAAGGATCGGTGTCTATGTTAGCTACATGTAATTTCATATTGACCGGATTTCCCGCAAATGATCCGGAGAACTTCCGGAGATCTATCGTCATCCTGTCATCACCGGCACCGATATGATTGACCAGCACATCCAGTGATATACCGTTGATCTTATCCGGCATGTCTTCGTAAGCGATTGTTCCGTTGTCCACTTTAAGACCAACTCCGATAAACGGGAATGATTTGTCGTTGTAGACGCCCTGTACTTTCCCTTCAAGGGACACATTTCCCTGGGCATTCAGTTTTTCGAAATCCTTTTTGTATAACGCTGGTATCAGGGAGAGCAAACCTTTGAAATCTGATTTTCCGGAAGTAAACCCGAGATCCATTTCGATATCGTCAGGCATGGCAAAAAATCCATTCAGCACAAAGCTCATCTCATTCAGCCACAAAGTATTTTTCAAAAGCGTCAGTTTCCAGTTTGCAGCATCCGTCTGAATGTCAGCCAGCAGTTTAGCTTTTGCCTCCTTCAAAAACTCCATGCCTTCCATTTTAAAGGTCCAGCTCCCGAAAGAGGTGGCCGTTTCATACTTCTGATCTGTCCGGGATAAAGTTTTCAGGGTAAAATCCAGGTCATCCACTGTGGTGAAAATATCAGATTCCTGATCGTCATAGGTCACCTGTCCATCACGCAGCTCAAATTTCTTCAGTAAAAAAGCAAAACTGCTGTCCGCAGTATCCGGTTTTTCTTCCGATTCTTTAAATACATTCCAGTTGGCCCGTCCGTCTTTCAATACCTTAGCCTTGACTTCAGCTTGAATGAGGCTGACTTCTTCAATGACCAAAACATCCTTTGTCACACTCCGGAGGTCGATCCGTACCCTGATCTTAGCTGCCTGCAACAAGGTATCCTTTGAAAAAGTGTCCAGCCCGGCCACAATCATATCATTCACAGTAAAATTCAAATCGGGAAAAGATCTGAACATGGAAAGGCTGAAACCTCCGAAATCCACCCTGGCATTGAGATTTTGATTGACTTCATCCTTGAATTTCCCGATGATCTCATCTTTGAAAAAATATGGTAATACCAGCAGTACTCCGGTAAATATGACCAGTGAAAGTGCTATCCATTTCAGTATTTTTACAATTTTTCTCTTCATATCCGGAATATCAGATTTTTTTAATCTTTAACGCATAACGTTGACTTCCACAAAATTGAGGCACACCGGGTTTATTTTATAACAAAAAATTTCATTGCCCGGCAGCAGGTGATCTGAATGTCAGGATCATCCATTCAGCCGGTTACTGAATACCGGTTCTGATACCAAAAATAAACCCATGTGTTTTCCCCCTGAACAATTCCGGTGTATAGATCTGTTCATCTTCACCTTCATGATCCTGGTACTCGTATGCTAACCTCAATGATGCATTCTGCAGAATTTCATAATGTACACCGCAACCGATGTTCTGAAAGGTCCATCTGACTTCCTTCAAAAAAGGATCAGTGATGGCAATATTTCCATTGTCGTAGCCATATTCATTTCCTTTGCGCGCATAAGTGTAATTGACATGCAGGTGCAGCCGGTTGACTGGTTTATAATGGACACCAACGTAATACTCTTCAGCATTGTCACGCAAATAATGACCCATATTGAAACCGCTGGACTCAAAATTGGTGGTCTGGATATAATGTTGATAGACATGAGGTCTTGTCCGTGTATATTCAGCCACGACGGATAGTCCAGGAATAAAAGGTGTCTGGTGTTTCAAACCGGTTTTGAGGCTCCAGAAATTATGTTTACCCGGTTCCACTATACGCATGATCTTCAGTTCGTCGATGAACAACGAACCGTAAAAATGAAAATATTTCAGTTTAAAAACGCTCAGATTCAGGAACATCTGTGAGTTCTGCCCAATATTCCTCCCCACCCCGTCCGTTGAATTCAACCAGTGATCGACAGACTTGTAAAACAAAAACGGGATCAGGTATCCGGGATGCGGATTGATGTCGCTGTAGATCACTGAATTGCCGAATGAAAAGTAAACATCTTTTACAGGCTGGACCGTGTACATATTGGCAGCAATGTATTTGGGCCGCATGACATCGCGCTGATTGCCATTGGGTGTAAAATAGGTACGCGATGAATCCACCATATTGGAGACCAGCCAACCGTGCAAATAATTGAATTCGAACCAGGAAACAGGTTTTAACTGCAAGGTGATCTGCGCAAAGGAAGGTGCCTTGTCTGACAAAATATTTGCACCGTGATAATTTGTTCCCCAATTGACATGGTCCTTGATCAAACCGACACTTCCTTTTTTCCAGTGATAGATCAGTCCGCCCCTCATTTCGCTGTATTCACCACCGAATGCTCCGTTCTTATAATTGCCCCCGGTCCTGAGATTGAGATATGCCTTTCGGGCAAGGTAATCCTTATCGGTATTGTCTCTCAGGCTTGCATAGGCACTGAGATGTTCACCAAAATGAGCTCTGAAGGAAGCGCCACCCCATTGATGGTAGGATATCTTGTCACCGATATACATCAGGTCCAGTCCCCAAATGGGTTCAACGGCCATTTGAAAAGACGTATCCTGATAAAACATTCCCGGTGGGTTCAAAGAAGGTTTATAGGTTTTGAAAGTATTTTTCCACAAACCCGTGTCTTTATCCGGTTTAACAGCGCTGCTGGTCAATGCAAAATACTGATAAAACCTGTCAAGTGCCTTTCGTTGCCTGTTGTCCAATTCTTCTTCACGGGTTCTAATATCCTGCAGGCAGTTAAAAATAAATTTGTCAGAGTAGGGTTTGACAGCAGTGTTCAGGGATATCAATTTGTGCATTGCCATCTCGTCCAGAAAATCATAAATGTCCTGTGTGGACACATGCAAGGGATTCCCTTGTCCGGACAGTCTGAAAGCCAGTAAAATATGTATCGCAAAGAGAAATGTCATTTTCATAAGCAGGTTTTTTATTTATTGATCCGGCCATCCTGGACTTTGTTGACCAACTATTTAATTGATTGGAACAGTGCTGACCTGAAAGTTTTCCTGATCCCGTCCGACCGGATCAAAACTCAGCCAAAATTTATTTTTTAATGTCCAAGGTAAATACCAGGAGGCAAAAAAAAATATAAAAGTAAAATAGTTTGGCTGAATACAGCCATCTGTTTTAATTTTTAACTTCATGCCCATAACAGTCCGATCATGAAAATTGAAGATGAACTTGCTCAATTATGGGTTTTAGACAACAGGCAGGATTGTAATAATTACCAGGTCCAATACTTATCCTTAACTTAAGAATCCTCATGTTTTCGCCTTTTTTACCCTAAAAAACGAATAAAATGCAGGTTTTTTCCTCAATATTAATTTATAGAACTGTTCTAAACTACCGTGACAGCCTGATCAGAACTTTTGTGATTACAGCAAAAATCCTTACATTTGACGCAATAAGAAGAAAATTAACGAATCATTTTTGTATGCTCAGAACAAGTATCTTACTATTTCTCGCAAACGTGTTATCTGTCCTGGTCACTGCTCAGAACAGTGCACAATGGCGGGGCGCCAACCGGGATGGAATTTACGAGGAAACCAATCTGCTCAAAATATGGCCGGAAGAAGGTCTCAAATTGCTTTGGAGTTACGATCAACTTGGAAAGGGGCACTCTTCCCCCATTGTGACGGATGAAATGGTTTATATACCGGACCAGAAAGACAGTACCGGGTACGCCTGTGCACTGGATTTAAATGGTCAAATGGTCTGGAAGGTACCTTACGGAACTGAGTGGCATGAAGATTACCCCGGCGTACGCAGTACATTTACATATTATAAAAACAAATTATACATATCAACTGCATACAGTGTTGCCATTTGCCTGGATGCAACAAATGGACAGAAATTGTGGGAAGTTGATTTAAAAAAAGAATTCGGCAGTGTTGTCCCAAAATTCGGCAAAGTCGAATCACCCTTGATTTTGGATGGTAAAGTCATTTTTACTGCCGGCGGGGATTCGGCTGCCATGGTTGCCCTCAATCCGGAAAACGGAGAGACCATCTGGAGGTCCGCCGGAATTGAAGATCAGGCCAGTTACTGCTCACCTCAGCTGCTGGATGTCGGTGGAAAAAAGTTAATAGTCAATGCATTCATCAAAGCACTGGCATCATTTGACGGAGAGAACGGCGAGTTTCTCTGGAAATATCCCCAGGTGAACAAATATGGCAATCATTGCAATACTCCTATTTTTCATGATGGACACCTGTACAGTTTTACCGGTTACGGCGGAGGAGGGATCATGCTCCGGCTTGAAGACGGAGGCCGGTCAGTTTCCAAAGTGTGGCAGGATTCCCTGCTCGACAATCAGATGGGCGGTGCAATTCTGTATCAGTCCATGATCGTAGGCTCCGGTCATAATAATAAATCCTGGTATGTTCTGGACTGGAAGACAGGTGAAGTGAAATTCACCTCAAAAGCTATTGGTGTGGGTGTTGTAATTTTTGCCGATGATCATTTCTATTGCTACAGCGATAAAGGAGATCTGGGCTTGATGAAACTTACGGATGAAGGACTTGAACTGGTAAGCAAAATGAAGATCACACTTGGATCGGATCAGCATTGGTCGCATCCTGTTATCCGCAACGGAGTTTTATACCTGCGGCATGGAGATACCCTTATGGCATATTCAGTAAAAGAGTAAAATACAATTCAAATGAAGTACAAAATTCATTTTTTAACGGTTTGTTTCCTGATGGTCACCCTGGTAGTGGTATCCCAGGACCTGGTTCAATGGCGGGGGATCAACAGGGATGGTATTTATCATGAAAAAGGTCTTCTTGAAAAATGGCCGGAAAGTGGTCTAAATATGCTGTGGCAATATGATCAGCTGGGTGACGGTTATTCTTCAGCTTTGGTATTGAAAGATAAAATCATTACTACAGGATTAGTTGATTCAGTTGGCATCATGTATGCAATTGACCTGAAGGGCAAGCTGCTTTGGAAAACGGTATATGCAAAAGAATGGATTGATCCATATCCGGGATGCAGGTCGACTCCAACCTTTTTCAAGGATAAACTGTACATCAACAGTAGTTTCGGACAGGCAGTTTGTCTGGATGCGAACACAGGAAATATCATCTGGAGCATAGATCTCGCTGAAGAATTCGGTGCAGAACCTCCTAAATGGGGCATTGTTGAATCGCCTTTAATTGTTGATAATAAGGTGATTTTCACAACAGGTGCAAAAGATTCAAATATTGTTGCGCTTGATGTAAATGATGGTAAAACCATCTGGACTTCCCCCGGCAAAGGCCAGCTGACAGCATATTGTTCTCCGATCATGTTCAGTCACTCAGACAGAAAAATGATGTGCACCATCACTGCAAATGATATTTTGGGGATTGAAGTGGAAACAGGAAAAGTCCTCTGGGATTATCCTTATGAAAATAAACATTCAGTTCATGCCAATACTCCTGTATATTCAAATGGTTACCTGTTTGTAGTGAGTGGATATGGACTGGGCGGAGTCAAATTAAAAATTGCTGAAGATGGGAATTCGGTTAAAAAAGTATGGACGAACGTTGAGCTTGATAATCAAATGGGGGGCGTTGTTTTACTAAACAGTACAATTTATGGTTCAGGACAAAATACAAGGGCATGGTTGGCAGTTGACTGGGAAACCGGTGAAGTGAAATATAAGACAAAAAGCCTGGGAAAAGGCGTAACTATCGCTAATGACGGATTATTGTATTGTTATAGTGATAAAGGCGATTTAGCACTTGTCCGGGCAAGAAAAACCAAATTTGACATCATCAGTAAGATGAAAATCACTTTGGGCACAGGTGAACACTGGGCGCATCCGGTGATCCATAATAAAGTGCTTTATCTGCGTCATGGAAACACCCTGATCGCATATTCACTGACAGATGATTAGCTGACCATGCCAACAGGTGCAAGCAGAAAATACATCATTTTACTTGTTGCTTTACTGAGCATCTCATCATTTATTTTCTGGATGGTATACAACCCTTCACAGCTTCTTAAAGCCAGTATTCCCGGGATGGACAAGCGACCGGAACTTGTACCGGACACCACGACCTCAGTATTGATCGGGGAGAAATTCACCTTTCTGAAAGAACATGAATCAGTACTCAAGGGCAAATGGCCTCAATTCAGAGGTGCTGATTCCGATAACATCAATAAGGAAAATATTCCTTTGATCGATGTGTTTGGTAAAAAGGGACCAAAAATTGTCTGGCAGCAAAGCCTGGGAGAAGGGCATGCATCGGCTGCAATTTACAATGGGAAAGTATATGTGCTTGACTATAACGAAGCCAAAAAAACAGACGTATTGAAATGTCTGATACTCGAAACAGGTGAAGAGTTGTGGCGGCGTTTCTATAAGGTGAATATCAAGAGAAATCACGGAATTTCGCGGACCATTCCTGCGGTCAATGATCAATACGTGGTCACCATAGGGCCAAGAGGTCATGTCATGTGTGTAAATTCAGACAATGGAGATTTTCTTTGGGGAATTGATCTGGAAAAAAAATATGGATCTGAAATCCCGTTCTGGAATACAGGCCAATGTCCTTTAATAGATCGTGATATTGCAATCATAGCACCCGGAGGCAGTGCCCTGATGATCGGGGTGGATTGTAAAACAGGACAGGTAGTCTGGGAAACACCCAATCAGGATAAATGGAAAATGTCCCACTCGTCTGTAATGCCCATGACATTTGCCGGAAAAAAAATGTATGTATATTCAGCCATCGGCGGGATTTGTGGAGTAGCAGCCGAAGGAGATAACGCAGGGGAGATACTCTGGAAGACCAAAGAATTCGATGCCAATGTCATTGCACCTTCTCCCGTAATACTGGATGACGGAAAGATCTTCATCACAGCCGGATATGGTTTTGGGGCAATGCTGTTGAGACTCACCCCGGAGGGAGATCAATTCTCAGTTGAGGTCCTGCAGAAATATGGACCTGTTGAAGGCGTTTGCTCCGAACAGCAAACTCCTGTTTTTTACAAGGGAAGGATGTTTGCCATTTTACCCAAGGATGCGGGCAGCAACCGCAATCAATTCGTTTGCAGCGATCCCGATGATGGTAAGAAGATCCTGTGGACGAGTGGCAAGGAGACGCGCTTTGGCCTGGGACCATATATTGTTGCAGATAATAAATTTTTTATTCTCAATGATGATGGCACGCTGATCATTGCTGAGGCCAAAACGTCAGAATTTGTACAGCTGAGCAAAACAAAAATTTTGGAGGGACAGGATGCATGGGGTCCGTTTGCCATAGCAGACGGATTTTTGATCCTTCGGGATTCAAAAAATATGTTATGTATTGACATACGAAAACAAACCTCCGGAAATTGATGGTAAATATGATCAGATGAAACGGAATATTTTCATAATAATACTCATCCTCCTGATCCTTGGAATAATAGGGTTCATGGTCTACGATCTGTTCTATCCGGATCTCAGGCATCAAAATCCATACAAACTCGAGATTGATGATACCCTTCAAATCGATGAAGATTTGGTTGCATATACTGAGATCAAACAAATAGAACCAGGTATTAAGTCTTTGAACTCCATCTCCATAGATGCATCTGACAGGGTGATCATTGCCGGTAGCGAAGTGGTGGTTTATGATCAGGAATGGAATCAATTGAGCAGGTTTCAGCCAACAGATACGATTTACGGCCTGGCAGTTGGCCCGGATGGCAAATTGTACTTAGGCATTAACAATCTTATTGAAGTCAGGGATTACAAAGGCAACCTCATCAATAGCTGGTATTTAGCTAACAAAGATGCGCTCGTGAATGGAATGGCAGCAACCGACCATTATGTATATATTGCAGATGCGGATGCACGCCTGGTATATCAGTATGACACAAAAGGACAATACATCAATGATCTCGGAAGGGGCGATGCTGAAAAAGGGATTCCCGGCATAATCATTCGCAGTTCATTCTTTGATGTTTCCATTGGTCGGAATGACGAGGTATGGATCGCAAACCCGGGCCGTTTTTCCCTGCAGGCTTTTAACGCCAACGGAGATTTCATTTCAAGCTGGGGCGAGCAATCCAATGCGATTGAGGGTTTTTGCGGATGCTGCAATCCTTCTAATTTTGCGTTGTTGGCGAATGGTGATTTTGTAACCGGGGAGAAGTCAATCCCACGTGTAAAAATTTATTCCCCGGATGGAAAGTTCAAGAGTGTGGTGGCAACTCCACAACAGTTTGACGAGGGAACAAAAGGTTTGGATCTCGCTGTTGACTCAGGGGACAGGATCTATGTGCTTGATCCGGCAAGAAAACAGATACGCATTTTTGAAAAAAACAAATAACGAAAATGAACAGGCGATCATTCTTGAAAAACATACCGAGGGGTGCGATCATTCTGGGACTGAGTGCACTGACAGGTGTTGTATTGTTCAAAGAAAGAACCGGTACAGGCTGCAATGAATATTTTGTATGCAACAAATGCAAAAAGGTCAGTGCCTGCACATTGCAGGAAGCCCTGGATTACAGGCAGGCACATCCGGTAACGAATCAATTAAACAAATGAGCGAGGAAAGCAATCATATCAGACTGACCAGGCGTGATTTTGTTCGGAAGGGTATCCAGTTTTCGATACTTGGGGGATTGGGTGTCATGGCAGGCGGAATTTTGCCCGGTCTGGCAGCGGATGAGTATGTGTGGCAAATTGATACCAAAAAGTGCACTCACTGCGGGCGATGTGCAACCAGTTGTGTCAGGACACCTTCCGCCGTCAAGTGCTTCCACGCGTACGATATGTGCGGATACTGCGATCTGTGCGGTGGATATTTCAGGCCCGGAGTCAAAGATCTGAATACAGCTGCTGAAAATCAATTGTGTCCCACTGCGGCAATTTCCAGAAATTTTATTGAAGAACCATTTTTTGAATATCACATTGAAAAAGACCTGTGTATCGGTTGTGCCAAATGTGTAAAAGGATGTGAAGCTTTCGGCAACGGTTCACTGCAATTGCAGGTAGATCACAGCATCTGCTACAACTGCAATGAGTGTAGCATTGCCCGCGATTGTCCTTCGGACGCAATTTCAAGGGTCTCTTCCGGCAGGGCTTATTTAATGCAGGGATTAAGATGGAATAACGAGGCATGAAAAGATCGATCCGCATATTCATTTTCCTGTTTTTGGGGATTTTAACCATACAGACTGCTTCTGTATATGCAGAGAACCGTTTTCCGAAACCAGAATTTGAACATGGTCATGTGCAGCCTGAAACCATTACACCAGCCCCGAGAATGGCCGTATTGGAATACCTGGATGTGGCAGTGCTCGTTCTTGCTTTGTCACTGATCTCATATTTCATTATAAAAAAGCGCTCCAGGAAACATGTGTTCTGGATCTCGGTTTTTTCCATTTTATATTTTGGTTTTTACCGGGAAGGATGTGTTTGCTCTGTCGGAGCCATTCAAAATGTCAGTCTTGCGCTTTTTAAGCCGGGTTACAGCATACCATTGTCTGCATTTTTGTTTTTTATCATTCCATTGGTCTACACCTTTTTTTTTGGCCGGACATTCTGTGCGGGTGTTTGTCCATTGGGGGCTATACAGGATATTGTCGGATTAAGGCCGATACCTGTACAGGCCTGGCTGGAGAAAGTGCTGGGTATTTTTCCGTTCATGTATCTGGGCCTTGCTGTTTTGTATGCGGCAACCGGAACTGATTTTGTGATCTGCAGGTACGATCCGTTCATCGGATTCTACAGGCTTGATGCCAGCTTCAGCATGTTCATGATCGGCGGGTTATTTTTGCTGGCAGGGGTATTTATTGCCCGCCCCTATTGCCGGTTTTTATGTCCATATGGTGCCTTGCTCAACCTGATCAGCCGGTTTTCTTTCAGCCACATGACGATCACCCCGGCAGCCTGTATCAATTGCAGGTTATGTGAAAATGCATGTCCGTATGGTGCGATCAATATGCCTGTACAGATCAGGGAAAAAGAAAAAACAGAAGTTGTCGTCAGGCGCTACCTGTTATTGAGTTTAATGGTGCCGGTATTTGTTTTTTCAGGTGGTTTTATCGCTTCCAGTTTCTCCGGAAATTTTGCGCTGGTGAATCCGAAAGTCAAGTTGGAAAAAGAACTGAAAAACAATACCAATTTCGGTATCAAAGGTGAAGAGGCTATCGAGATCACGGCGTTCAGATCCAGTGGTCAATCACTTGCTGAGCTGAATTCCGAAGTGGCGCAAATTGAAAAGGAGTTTTATACAGGGACCTGGATTTTTGGCGGATTTGCCGGACTGGTGTTTGGATTGACACTTGTTGGCCTTTCCGTCTTCAAATATCATCCCGATTATAGTCCCAACAAAGCAACCTGTCACAGCTGCGCCCGATGTATGGATCATTGTCCTGTAAAAGAAACGGCAGAGTTATGATTAAAGAAGATAATAAAAATAAAGCAACACTTGATTTTTGGGAATACATACTTTTGATTTCCGGCATATTTTCATTTGTTGTGTGCATTTTGCTGATCGCAAATTATTTCCAGGTCAATCGTGCTGATCCGGTCAATACAGAGGTTTTGAATTCATTGGTGGAACGCCTGGATCAGAATGAGTCTGATCAGGCATTGAGGGATGAGATCCGGGAATTTGATCTGCTTGCACGCAAAGCATATTTTACCAATCAATGGCAGATCCGATTTGGAGGTTACCTGCTCCTGGCAGGCGTCCTCATGTGCATTATCGCGGCATTGATGATCGGTGCTAAAAAATCCAAAATCAGGGAAATTGAATTGCCTGTTAAGAATACTTATGTATCGACCCAGGCTAATGCACGTAAATGGCTGTCCATCGGGGGACTTGCACTTGCAGTGACCGCTTTGATCCTCGCATTCATCACCCACCAAAAAATGGCCGGTCCCATTTCCCGTGAATCAGGTACGCCAATTGTCGACAATACTTCTGAGATGCCTGATTCCCTTGAGGCTTTTACCCGGACAGAAGATACGATTCAAACCCCGGTTTCTGATACGGTGGTTACGGATACGGTTAAAAAAGTCGTTTTCAATCCACTCGATTATCCGACAGCGGCCATGAAAAGTAATTTCCCTTCATTCAGAGGTGCCGGAGGAACAGGACATGCCTATAAAAAGAATACGCCTGTAAACTGGGACGTCGCAAGTGGTGAAAACATCAAATGGAAAACGAACATCCCTTTGCCGGGTATGAATTCACCTGTCGTCTGGGGAAACAATGTTTTTCTGACAGGAGCCAATGAATCAAAACAGGAAGTATATTGTATCAACAAAAATACCGGCAAGATCAAATGGAAGGCCAATATTCCCAAAAGTGCCAAATCTCCCAAAGTTACGGATGATACCGGACATGCGGCTGCCACAGCCGCCACGGACGGTGAACATGTTTATGCCGTTTTTTCAAACGGAGATATCGCCGGCATTGATTTCAGTGGTAAAATCATATGGACCAGGAACCTGGGCGTACCGGTCAATAATTATGGTCATTCATCTTCACTCATCGTTTATTTCGATAAGCTGATCGTCCAGTATGATCAGAAAAATATTGCGGTACTTCTGGCGCTGGATACCAAAACAGGAAAAACTGTATGGAACACAACTCGCAAAGTCAAAACATCCTGGTCTTCACCAAGCATTGTAAACACAGGCTCACGTGTCGAAATACTGGTGCTGGCTGATCCGGGTCTTTCCTCATACGATCCTTCAACCGGCAAATTATTGTGGTCGGTCAATTGCACTTCTGGTGAAGTAGGCCCTTCGATCGCTTATGCCAATGGCATCGCATTTGTCGTAAATGACTATGCCAGACTGGTTGCCGTGAAAGTCGGACCTCAGCCAGAGATCCTTTGGGAGAACACCGATTATTTGTCTGATGTGCCGAGTCCTGTGGCCAACAGGGATTATCTGATCCTTGCAACAAGTTACGGGGAAGTTGCCTGCTACAATACAAAAACAGGCGAGGAATATTGGGTGCATGATTTCGGGGCAGGCATATATGCGTCTCCCATTCTTGTCGGGAATCAGGTATATTTGATGGATAAAAAAGGTAACATGCATATTTTTAAGGCGGATAAAACGTTTACATTGGTTGGCGCACCTAAGCTCGGAGAAAAATCTGACTATACGCCGGCCTTTGCAGATGGTCAGATATTTATCCGGGCCGGAAACAACCTGTATTGCATAGGTAAATAAATAAGATGTCTGAAAAGATCATACATATCGTTGATGAAATCGTGACCTCTTCAGGTCGGACACAGGACAGGCTGATCCCTATCCTGCAGGCCATTCAGCAGGAATTCAACTATTTACCAGAAGAAGCACTGGCCAGGGTTTGTGAAACCACAGAGATCACACCGGCACAGCTTTACAGTGTTTCGACTTTTTATTCCCAGTTCAGACACCAACAGGTAGGCAAACACATCATTCATGTGTGTGTTGGCACAGCATGCCATATTAAAGGGGCCATCCTGGTCTATGATGCTTTCAGAAGAGAATTGAAACTGGAGGAAGGAACGGATACAGATGCCCGGGGTTTATTTACCTTGTTGAAGGTTGCCTGTCTGGGATGCTGTACGATCGCACCGGTAGTTCAGATCGATGACATCACTTACGGGACTGTCACAACGGACAGTATACCTGAAATTCTTGCAGATTTCCTCCGGCAGAAAAGCAATCCATCTACCAGGTACAGGGAGAAGCTTAATAGTGAAAACGCTGTTCAGGGTGAGATCAGGATTGGGTTAGGCTCCTGCTGTGTAGCAAGCGGAAGTTCGGAGGTGAAGGAAGTCCTTGAAAAAACCGTTCATTCCAATAAGCTCAACATTCATATTAAGCAAGTAGGATGTGTGGGTATCTGTAATCAGGTCCCGATGATGGAAATCATCAAAAATGGCGAAACACCGGCAGTTTACACAAAAATTCAGCCCGAATCGGTAAGAAAGATCGTTTTGGATCATTTCAGACCAGAAAATTTTTTTACTGATTACAGGAATCGCTTCATGAATTTTATTGAGCGGCTCGCAATAGAAAATATCCCCGAAACGATCAGGAAATACTCTCCGGACAAAAGAGATACACCCATCGCTGAATTTCTCGCCAACCAGATCAACATCGGAACAGAACACAGGGGTCTCATCAAGCCGCTTGACGTGGATGAATACATTAAACTGGGTGGTTTTTCGGCATTGAAAAAATGCCTCAACGAACTGACACCCGAATCGATAATTGAAGTGATACGGGACAGCGGTTTGCGCGGCCGGGGTGGCGCAGGATTTTCAACAGGCGATAAATGGCGTCTGGTCAGAAATGCCTCTTCAGATCAAAAATTTGTGATCTGCAACGGTGACGAAGGTGACCCGGGCGCATTCATGGACAGGATGCTGCTGGAATCCTATCCGTTCAGAATAATAGAAGGAATGATCATCGCAGCGATTGCTGTTGGCGCAACAAAAGGTATTTTTTATATCCGCGCCGAATATCAACTGGCCGTCCGGCACATCAGAACTGCGTTGGAAATCTGCAGGGAACGCAGATTTATCGGCTCAGATTTAATGGACAGTAACTTTTCTTTCGACATCGAACTGTTTGAAGGAGCCGGTGCATTCATATGTGGTGAAGAAACCGCGCTGATCGCTTCCATCGAAGGTGACCGGGGTTTTCCTTCAATGCGCCCTCCCTACCCCGCTGAAAGCGGCTTGTGGGGCAAGCCC
The DNA here is from genome assembly GCA_964594045.1 of uncultured Saprospiraceae bacterium. GTDB lineage: Bacteria > Bacteroidota > Bacteroidia > Chitinophagales > Saprospiraceae > UBA2365. The sequence continues at coordinate 62,852 of CAZQKR010000014.1, forward strand.
ACATTGATCAACAACACGGAAACTTTCTCTCTAATTTCCTGGATATTCAGGAAAGGTGCTGCCGCATTCAATTCTATTGGTACCGACTCCAGCAAAGGCACAAAAGTATTTGCCCTGGCCGGAAAGATCAACCGGGGTGGATTGATCGAAGTTCCGATGGGTACCAGTATCAAAACAATTGTCGAAGATATCGGTGGTGGAATTTCCGGAGGAAGGGCTTTCAAAGCCGTTCAGATAGGCGGACCGTCAGGTGGCTGTATCCCTGCATCCATGTCTGATATCCCCATCGATTACGATTCACTCACAGAAGCAGGGGCCATGATGGGTTCAGGTGGATTGATCGTACTGGATGATTCGGACTGCATGGTGGATATTGCACGATACTTTTTGTCGTTCACACAGGATGAGTCCTGTGGAAAATGTACCTTCTGCAGGATCGGGACGAAACGAATGCTCGATATATTGAATAAAATATGTTCAGGAAAAGGTACGCCTAAAGATCTTGACGAGCTTGAAATACTGGCCGGCCAGACAAAAAACGGCAGCTTATGCGGACTTGGAAAAACAGCCCCAAACCCTGTTCTTTCTACCCTGCGGTATTACCGGCATGAATATGAAGCACACCTGAACGGAACTTGTCCAACCGGTAAATGTAAGGACATGATCCATTATTCCATCACGGAAGATTGTATTGGGTGCACCAAATGTGCCCAACGTTGCCCAAGTGATGCTATTCTGGCCAAACCACACGAAATACACGAAATCATCAGCGAAAAATGCATCAAATGTGATATTTGCCGGCAAATTTGCCCAACTGATGCCGTAATCATAACATAAATGATAAAATTAACAATAGATTCCATACCGGTAAAGGTACCTGTGGGCACCACCATCCTGAAAGCTGCTGCGAGTATAGGCAAGCGCATTCCGGTAATGTGCCATAATGAACAGGTACCTAATCATGCCTCCTGCATGGTCTGCAGTGTTAAAAACAATCATACAGGGAATTTTATCCCAGCATGCGAGTCAAAAGTTCAGGAAGGCATGGATCTATCCTGCAACACAATCGAAGTATTTGAATTCAGAAAAAATGCACTGGAGCTTTTATTGAGCGATCATACCGGGGATTGCGAAGCACCGTGCAGGATCGCCTGCCCTGCTTATATGGATATACCGGGGATGAACAGGGCCATTGCCTTGGGCGATCATGCCGAAGCCCTGGCGATCGTGAAGGAAGAAATCGCATTACCCCTCGTACTTGGTTACATCTGTTCAGCACCGTGTGAAGGTGCATGCAGAAGAAAACAAATGGAAAATCCTGTCTCCATCTGCCAGTTGAAAAAATTTGTGGCGTTGGACACGCCCGATTATTTCCCACCAAAAGAAAACAGAAAAAATAAAAGGATCGCGGTGGTCGGTGCAGGCGTATCAGGATTGGCAGCCGCATATCATGTATTGAGGCTTGGCTATGATTGCACTGTGTTTGACAAAAACCCTGCTGCTGGCGGATCCTTATTGGCAGTTCCTGAAGATGAACTACCAAAAGATATCCTCGAAAAGGAAACCGGGATCCTGGAAAAATATGGCGCTGAATTTTGCCTGAATACCACTGTTGAGGGCAGCTCACTCAAAGCTGATTTTGACGCAGTGATCCTGGCAACGGGCGCCGGAAACGCTGAACCGGGCATTGTGATTGACAAGGACCTGTTTACCACAAATTATCCGAATGTATTTGCCTGCGGGTCAATGATCTCACCTGTTAAGATGGCTGTCAAAGCTGTAGCACAGGGCAAGGCTGCGGCATTTTCAGCCCATACATTTTTGTCTGGCAATAAGGTGCAAAAGCTGCATAGAAGCTTCAATTCCAGATTCGGTAAATTAAGCGAGACAGAGGTTGAGGAATACGCAAAAGAATCAAAACCGGCTGAAAGGACTGATCCGGTGAACGGCGACCTGCCAGGTTTTACCCGGGAAGAAGCCATTGCTGAGGCAGAAAGATGCCTACATTGTGATTGCAGAAAATCCAAATCCTGCATTCTCCGCATTCTTTCTGACCAATACCAGGCCGATCAGAAAAAGTATAAGCCGGAAGAACGCAAAAAAGTCCGTAAGTATTTCAAAAGAGATCTACTGGTTTATGAGCCTGAGAAATGCATCAAATGTGGCTTATGCGTTGAAACCGTCAGACAAAACAACGAACTGATCGGTCTGAGCTATATCGGCAGAGGTTTTGATATGCAAATTTCAGTTCCCTTCAACAAATCCCTGGACGTTGCGATCGAACGGGCAGCCCTTGCTTGCATACAAAACTGTCCGACCGGTGCTTTGTCACATTTTGCGGGAGAAGATAAGCTAACCACTAAAAAAAATGACACATGAAGATATTTCCGCTGATCTGCCTGTTCATTGGGATAAGTGCGCCAACTATTCATTCGCAGCACAGCTGGACATCTTTCAGGGGAAACCCGGCATTGACCGGTACGAGCAGATCAACGATGTCCAAATCCTACAAGCTGCTCTGGAAATTTAAAACCGGTGACCAGATCAAGTCCTCTCCATTGGTTCTGAACGATACGATACTGGTGGGTTCTGATGATGGGTTTATTTATTCGATATCAAAAACAGGAAAACTGATCTGGAAATTCAACGCCGGCACTTCAGTTGAGGCTGCTCCGCTGATCCTGGATCGCCATGTTTACGCAGGAACACTGGAAGGCATTTTGTATGCGATAAATTTCAGAACAGGCAAACAGCACTGGAAATATACCACTGAAGGCCGGATCGCCGGGGCACCCAACTGGAGCTTCAAATCCGGACAAAAACAAAAAAACATCATCATCGGCAGTTATGACTACAATTTGCACTGTGTAGATGCAAAAACGGGAAGAGTACAGTGGAAATTTGAAGCCGACAACTACATCAACGGGTCAGCCGCCATTACCGGAAGTATGGCAGCTTTTGGCGGGTGTGACGGATTTTTAAGAGTGCTCAATGTACTTAACGGAAAAGAACTCTTCAAAATTGATGTGAACAACTATCTTGCATCATCCGTTGCTGTCGATGACAACCGTGCATACTTTGGCAATTACGATGGTGAAGTCTTTTGTTATGACCTCAAATCAAAAAAACAGTTATGGAAATTTACCTGCAACGGCTCTGTGACATCATCTCCGGCAGTCAACGCAGATGTTGTCATTGTAACTTCTCAGGATAAAAAAGTGTATTGTCTGAACAAAAAAACCGGAAAACTTTTATGGACTTTTCCTACATTGAATAAAATTGAAAGTTCGCCTGTGATCGCACAGCAGACAGTTGTCATAGCTTCCGGCGATGGCCGCCTGTATTTGCTGGATATCAAGACTGGAAAAAAGATCTGGTCGTATGAAGTGGGCAGTCCGCTGCACTCAACTCCGGCAGTGACCAATAAATTCATTATTGTCGGAGCTGCCGATGGAAATGTATATGCTTTCGGAAGATAAATTAAAAAGGACAATATGAAAATAATCTATATCGTTCCCAGTTTCGGAGGCAGCTTTTATTGCGGTAATTGTTTGAGAGACAGTGTGTTTTCCAAAGCGATGAAAGCAAATGGCCACGATGCGGTCACCCTGCCGTTATACCTTCCTCATTCCATTAAAGAATTTGCCCATCACCCCGAAGTGCCTGTGTTTTATGGTGCGGTCAATATATATCTTAAACAACAATTCAAGGTATTCCGCCACATGCCCAAGTGGTTGTATTCATTTTTCAATTCGCCTTTTATCTTAAAACTGGCTGCTATGAAATCTGGCTCTACAAGGGCAGAAGGACTTGAAGAGATGACCATATCCATGCTGAATGGAGCTGAAGGATTTCAGGCTGATGAGCTGGATGAGCTGATACAATACATCAGGCATCATGAAAAACCGGATGTAATTCATCTATCCAATGCATTATTGATGGGGCTGGCTAAAAAAATGAAAGAAGAACTTCAGGTTCCTGTTTTCTGTTCCCTCCAGGATGAAGATGTCTGGATCAATGCAATGAATGAGCAATATAAACCAAAACTCTGGCAGCTGATGAGTGAGAAAGCTCAGGATATTGATGCTTTTATTGCGGTAAGCCATTACTTCAAAAATGTCATGCAACAATACATGGATATCCCTGACTCAAAGATCCATGCAGTTCATTTGGGGGTTGATCCTGAATTGTACAAGCTTAGAATTCCTGCATACGATCCCCAGGCAATCGGCTTTTTGTCCCGGATGAATGAAGAAAATGGATTTGGGATTTTGATCGATGCATTTATTCGGTTGAAACAAAATCCGGCTTTTGCCTCTGTAAAACTGGTCCTGACAGGGGGCAAAACCGGTGATGACAACAAATTCATTTCAAAACAACTCCAAAAACTAAAAAAGAACAGTCTGTCTGAACAGGTTGAAATACTTGATTTCGGGGATAAGTGCACAACGGATACTCTTGAGGTCTTTTTTGATAAGATCAGTGTATTGTCCGTTCCGGTTGTGCATGGGGAAGCATTCGGGCTATATCTTCTTGAGGCAATGGCTTCCGGCATTCCTTTGGTACAGCCTGCAGTCGGGGCTTTCCCCGAAATAGTAGAAACATCCAACGCAGGTTATATTTACAGTCCCAATACAGCAGATGCCTTGTGTGATAAATGGGCAGAAGTCCTGCAGGACAAGGATAATCTGAATACATCAGGTGACAATGGCAGAAGGGCCGTTGAAGACATATTCAATCTGAGAAAAACAACGGCGCAGCTTGTTGAAATTTATGTGAAAATTGGAGGATTCGGGGATTTGAAGATTTGAATCCCGACGATGAATGTACTGACGAATGCTGACGATGCTTTGCATATCAGCACATATCAGGCTAGCTTGTCAGCATTTTCAATCGGGATCTTGGAGATTTGAAGGTTAAAACGAATACTGAGTACAGAAGAAATATTAAATGACCATATTTTATGTTAATTCTCGAATATTCGAATCCTCGAATCAAAGCATGAACGAAAAATTGAAATAATTTTATTTTTGCCAGATGAAAATAGAACTCCAACATATCTGTAAAAGTTATCCTGCAACACAGAGAAATGTCCTCGATGATATTTCTCTGACCATTGGAGCGAATACCACGATGGCCATTACCGGACCATCAGGATGCGGCAAAAGTACTTTGCTGAATATCATCGGTATGCTGGACAGACCCGTTTCAGGCAGTGTGATGATTGATGGAATGGATATTTCATCATTGAATGATACGGAATCTGCAGGGATCAGAAATCAAAAAATCGGTTTTATATTCCAGTTGCATCACTTGTTGCCACAACTGAATATTCTGGATAACATTCTGTTACCAACGCTGGTGTTTAAGGACGAACCGCTCAAAAGTAATTCCGGAGCCAGAGCGCTTGAATTGCTGGAAACTGTTGGCCTGGCAGATAAAATAAAACAATTTCCAGGCCAGCTTTCCGTAGGCGAATGCCAGCGGGCAGCGGTGGTCAGGGCATTGATCAATCAGCCTGAACTGATATTGGCAGATGAGCCTACCGGGTCATTGGATCAGGAATCCGCCGAACAGGTCGGGAATTTGTTGTTGTCCATCCACCGGATGTATCAAGTCACGCTGGTGGTTGTGACACACGCGCCCATGCTGGCTTCAAAAATGAGCCATGTGTACACTTTGCAAAACGGCCGTTTAATTCAATCATCCCGGTAACATTTTGAATAAAGTCAGATACATACTGCAATCGATCCGGTATTACAGAAGGCAGCATTTAACCGTTCTGGCCGGAATAATGCTGACCACTGCGATCATAACCGGCGCACTGGTGGTTGGTGATTCCATAAAATACAGCCTGCGCAAAATTACAGAAGCGCGTCTGGGGCAGATTCAGTATGTTTTGCAAACAAATGACGGTTTTGTCCGCTCAAAACTGGCGGATGAACTTGCGTCCGAATTGAGTGTCAAAGCCGCTTCGGTCATGCTCCAAAAGGGTGTGACCATCAATCCGGATAAGGATCTGCGCATCAATCATTCACAGGTGATCGGTATTGATCCGGGTTTCTGGAGTATGAACGGGCTTCAGATGCCGGACCTGAACCATGATGAAGCCATCATCAATATTCAGGCAGCTGAAAAACTCGGTCTAAAAGTGAATGATGATATCGTCATCCGGGTTGAAAAAATAAGCGTCATACCGGTTAATTCGCCGTTCAGTGTGGAAGAGGTGCCGTCAGTTTCTTTCAGGTTGAAAGTAAAGTACATTGCAGATGACGATCATCTGGGTCGTTTTAGCCTCAAAAGCAATCAGGTAGCGCCGTATAATATCTTCATTCCAAAAACTTTGTTATGGGAAGCAATGGAACTTCACGGACTGGCCAATGCCATACTCATCGGAGGGCCAACAGACCATAGCGCTGACACATTCAATAAGGCCATCAAAAAACTATGGCAACCGGAGGATGCAGGAATAGATCTGAGAAAACTGGATGATCAGGGCAATTTTGAAATGACTTCCGGCAGGATCTTTATCGACACGCAGATCTCTTCAACCATCATCCAACAGAAATTACCGGTGCAGACCGTATTGAGCTACCTGGTAAATACCATTCAGCACAAATCTGCGGAAACACCGTATTCCTTTGTTTCTGCTGTTTCAGACAACTTTTACGGAAAAGAGATCCGTGAAAAGGACATCATCATCAATCGTTGGCTTGCTGATGACCTCCAGGCGACGGAAGGAGATACCATCGAACTGACTTATTATATCATTGATCCCCTGCAAAATCTCAGGGAAAAAAGTTCGGAGTTTGTGGTCAAAGAGATCATCCCTACGAAGCAGGAATTGGTTGACCGGTCATTGATGCCCCGGTTCCCCGGCTTTGCAAAGGCGGTGAGTTGCATGGAATGGAATTCCAATATCCCGGTTGAAATGAAGCGGATCCGGGATAAAGATGAAACATATTGGAACGAATTCAGAGGCACACCCAAAGCGCTGATTTCCATAAAAGCAGGCCATCAGATATGGAACAATAAATTCGGAGAGTACACTGCAATCCGTTTCAATGATTCCATATTTGACCAACCGTCTGATATCAATCAAATCGCTTCAGAAATATTAAAAACGATCAGTCCATCGGACCTGAACCTCATTGTTGCCGATGTAAAACAGGCCGGGATAGAGGCTTCACAGAACGGGGTCGATTTCGGACAGTTGTTCCTGGGATTGAGTTTCTTCGTCATACTCGCCGGGATACTGTTAACTGGCATGCTTTACGTTTTGAGTTTACAGAGACGGCAGACAGAAACCGGAATACTGATCAGTGCTGGTTTCACGCAAAAAAATATACTCAACTATCGTCTGTTGGAAAACCTGGCCATCATACTGGCGGGAAGTCTTTTGGGTGTGATCGCCGGGATCGGGTACAATTACATCCTGCTGGAAGCGATCAATTCCCTGTGGAATGATATGCTGCGTACATCCATGGTGCATGTTTCCATCCGGTATGAAACCTTGTTTACAGGTTTTATGAGTAGTGTCATATTATCGTTTTTGGTCATTTATGGGATTACGGTCAAAAACCTGAAGCAAACTGTCGTGTCATTGATCAATTCAGGCACGACAACACCAAAAGCGGGCAAGCATCATTCAGGAAGGAACAGAATGAGCAATTTGACCTCTTTGGCCATTCAGAACGCACTGCACAATAAGGCAAGGAGCCTGACCACCATCGTATTGCTGGCTTTGGGAGTTTTTGTGCTGGTCCTGACTGCAGCCAACAGGAAAATAGTAACGGATACTGATTCCGGCAACTCATCCGGGACTGGAGGATATCAATTGTGGGCTGAGTCGAGTGTCCCTTTTGACTACAATATCGATACAAAAGAGGGAAGAGAAAAGCTGGGATTGAACAATGATCCGGTTTTTGAGGATGTTACATTTTATCCCATGCTTGCATTAGACGGGGATGACGCCAGTTGTTTGAATCTAAATCAGGTTTCTTCGCCAACGATTCTTGGCATCAATCCGGCAATTCTGGACTCAAGAAATTCATTTTCTTTTGATCAGCTTGCACCTTCGGTGAATGAAAGGGAACCCTGGAAAGCATTGAATAAGTTTTACGGTAAAAACATTATCCCGGCGTTTGCTGATCAGACGGTGATCACCTGGGGTTTAATGAAAAATGTAGGAGATACGCTGTTATATACAAATGAATCAGGTGAAGAACTCAGAATAGTGCTGATCGGAGGGCTGAGCGCTTCTGTTTTCCAGGGCAATATCATGATCTCAGCATCCAATTTTAAGGAGCATTTTCCTTCGATAAATTACTCCAGACTGATGCTGATCGATATGCCTTCCCCGAAAAAAAATGAGGTAAGCAGCCAGCTTTCACAATATTTTCAGGATCATGGAATGGATATTACATCAGCAACAGACAGGTTGAACCAGTTCAATTCGGTCTCCAACACCTATTTGTCCGTGTTCATGATACTTGGTGGCCTGGGCTTACTGATCGGCACCATTGGCATGGGGATAATCCTTTACCGGAATATGCTCGAGAGGAGACAGGAAATCGCCTTATTGATGGCTTTGGGTTTCACGCGCAAAAAAATCAGTTACCTGTTGTTTACGGAAAATGTGATTTTACTGACGGCAGGTATGGTCACTGGCACACTGTTGGCAGTATTGAGCCTGATCCCATCTTTTTTATCGCCTGGTTATGCTTTTCCTAAGTGTTTTGTGTTTATCATCATTCTCCTGGTTTTTATCCATGCATTGTGCTGGATATATTTCCCGTTGAGGAAAGCGCTGAAAAACAACATTGTAAATGCGTTGCGTAAGGAATAGGCCAGAATTACGGTAATGTATCAGCTGCTAAGCCAGCCTTTCGTTTACTTTCCTTCCTGACTTGTTCCTGTTGGTGGTTTTTATTGTAGAGTGAGACTCTTTGTGTCATTTGCCTATGGCTCTGTACACTTTATGGAAAAATCTTCAACCGCAGAGTTCGCAAAGGAAGAACCGCAAAGATCCGCCAAGAATACATTCCCATGACTAAACGTACTGTTCTGACTTTTACTTTTCAGGGCTTCTGATCACTTAGTTTGAACAGATCAGAATATGAAAATGGTTTTTAAACATCAGTGACACTCTTTGCGGACTTTGCGAATGGCTCTGCGGGCTTTGCGGTTAAATTTTGCGGTAAAATCTTCAACCGCAGAGGTCGCAAAGGAAGAACCGCAAAGATCCGCCAAGAATACATTCCCATGACTAAACGTACTGTTCTGACTTTTACTTTTCAGGGCTTCTGATCACTTAGTTTGAACAGATCAGAAAATGATAATGGTTCTTAAACATCTGGTGAGTCTCTTTGCGGACTTTGCGAATGGCTCTGCGGGCTTTGCGGTTAAATCTTCAACTGCAGAGATCAAAAAGTAATGAACCGCAAAGATTACATTCCATTGGCTACCCGTTTTATCCCTTTTTTCAATAAAGCCACATTAAAATTGATAAGCAGCCCCAAATTGAAATTTCCCAATTTTAAATAAGTCAGAGTTTGTGCCAGGTGTACATCATTAAGCGCATCCACACTTTTAATTTCAATGACCACTTTATTTTCAACCAACAGATCAATTCTGTAGCCAAAATCCAACTTCACTTCTTCAAAAATCAGAGGCATTGGCTTCTCCTTTTCCACACTTAATCCCTCCTTTCGCAAAACATAATACAGGCACTCCTGATAAGCACTTTCAAGCAAACCCGGTCCAAGAGCATTATGTACCTTAATGGCCGACCCTATAATTATGTTTGAAATATCGTTTTCTGTCATTTACTTAATATTTATCTTTCGAGTTCGCAGTGACTTTTAAAGGACTTTGCGAATGGCGCTGCGCTCTTTGCGATAAAATCATCAACCGCAAAGGTCGCAAAGAAATGAACCGCAAAGATTCGCAAAGAATACATTACCCTGGCTCAACATATTGTTCTGACTTTTACTTTTCAGGGCTTCTGATCACTTAGTTTGAACAGATCAGAATATGAAAATGGTTTTTAAACATCAGTGACACTCTTTGCGGACTTTGCGAATGGCTCTGCGGGCTTTGCGGTTAAATTTTGCGGTAAAATCTTCAACCGCAGAGGTCGCAAAGGAAGAACCGCAAAGATCCGCCAAGAATACATTCCCATGACTAAACGTACTGTTCTGACTTTTACTTTTCAGGGCTTCTGATCACTTAGTTTGAACAGATCAGAAAATGATAATGGTTCTTAAACATCTGGTGAGTCTCTTTGCGGACTTTGCGAATGGCTCTGCGGGCTTTGCGGTTAAATTTTGCGGTAAAATCTTCAACCGCAGAGGTCGCAAAGGAAGAACCGCAAAGATCCGCCAAGAATATATTCTCCTGGCTAAACGTATTGATCTGACTTTTACTTTTCAGGGCTTCTGATCACTTAGTTTGAACAGATCAGAATATGAAAATGGTTTTTAAACATCAGTGACACTCTTTGCGGACTTTGCGAATGGCTCTGCGGGCTTTGCGGTTAAATTTTGCGGTAAAATCTTCAACCGCAGAGGTCGCAAAGGAAGAACCGCAAAGATCCGCCAAGAATATATTCTCCTGGCTAAACATACTATTCCTTCCTGGCATATACTTTCAGGGCTTCACCTATTTTAGTATTAACCTGTCAATATTTCAAAATACTTCCAATTTCTGAGTTTGATTGATGCCTGTTATCTATTTTTTCCACAAATTTTATTCTCACCAACCTTATTTCTATATTGTACAAAACTGTAATTTGAGCTATCCGTTTACAATCATTCAATCTGAATTTCGTCGGTGAAGATCCATGCTTTTGAACCGGCTCCGACATGCCAGTCCGGACATATACCAATATTTTCTGCGTGGATCCTGAGGTATCTGGCATTGACCTTCAGACCATCCAAAGTAAAGTCCCTGATCGATGTCCCGCTGGAATTGAGAGGGAAATCATTCTTAATCGCCCCGATTTCAGAAAAATTCTTCCCATCCTGTGAGCTGTAAAAACGGATATTTTTTGGAAACCAGATCCAGGAATAGGGACTTTGCAACATACCGATCTTAATGGTTTTGATATCCCTTGCGGATTTCAGATCGATGGTTCCGATAAAATCATCCCCGTAATAGCCCTGCCAGCGACCTGATGAAAAGCTGTCATTTCCCCTTAAAAGATCAATAAGACCATCTTTCCCACCTCCGCTATACTGAGCGCTGAACGGAAACTCTGTGGTGACCTCCCATTCATGATGTATTTTTGCAAACTCTGCCGTTTCAACCTGACTTTTATTTTTGTCATCATCCTGAGCGTAAAACTCGATTTTCACTGCATTGCTCACCGGAACCGGGTCTGTATACTGTTTCCATTTAGTTGGTTTTGCCCCGGGATAGATCATTCTGTAGAAAATTTCAGCTGCTGGATCCACATGAAAAATACCCAGTTCAAAAGACTCCTTGAAGCTCATGGCCGGAGGATGGATATAGGGTTGTTCCACAAAACCTGTAGCATCAATGGCAGAAACAGGCCTGTCTTCAGGATTCATACCCCATTCTGACCTCAATTCGGGTCCGGTCAGAAACACGACTTTACCACCTGCGATCAGATCGCTGTGTCGAAGGTATGATTTCGGATAGATTTTTTTATTCAATTCAACCGCATTGATGTATTTAACTTGCTTTGCACTCTTGAATTGCTCAATGATAAGATGGTTGCCATTCTCAAAATTGATCACCACCCGGGGAAACTGTGGCATGCCGATCACATAATCTTCGCTTCCCGGAGTGACCGGGTAAAACCCAAGCGCTGAAAATACGTACCATGCAGACATCTGCCCGCAATCTTCATTTCCGGACAGTCCATCAGGTTTTGCCCCGTACATTTCATCCATGATCCGCTGTACAATTTCCTGCGTTTTCCAGGGCTTGCCGATGTAATTGTAGAGATAAGCCATGTGGTGGCTTGGTTCATTGCCGTGTGCATACTGGCCTATCAATCCGGTGATATCTGGCTGATGTCTTCCTTTCAGATCTGAATCGGTAGTAAACAATTGGTCCAGTTTGCTCTCAAATTCTTTTTCCCCGCCCATGATCTTAATCAATCCCGATATATCCTGAGGAGCAAAGAACAGATACTGCCATGCATTGGCTTCCGTATAATTAAAATCCACTTCCAGCGGATCAAAAGGCGTCCTGAACCCCCCATTCAATTTAGGTCTGAAAAAACCGGAAACAGGATCGTAAATGTTTTTATAGTATTGTCCCCTGAACCTGTATTTGTTGATGTCTTTTTTCTTCTTCAAATCTGTGGCAGTCTGGTAAATGCACCAGTCATCGTATGCATATTCGAGCGTTTTGGAAACGGATTCCGAAACCTTATCGGAAGGCATATATCCTTTTTGACGGTAAAACTCCAGTTCAGGAATACTCTGTTCCATACTCGCTTTCATTGCAGCATAAGCTTGATCCCTGTCAAAGCCGGTTATCCCTTTTTTGATGGCATCAGCGATGACCGGTATAGCATGTGCACCGATCATGCAATTGGTCTCATTGCAGGCCAGTTCCCATACAGGAAGAATACCCGTCTGTTCGTAATGGCCGATAAAGGTTTTCATGATATCCCCGGTTCTTTCCTGTTCGATCAGTGTATACAGCGGGTGCAAAGCCCGGAAGGTATCCCAGAGCGAAAATACAGTGTACCTGTTGCCATCAGTGGTCTGGTAGATTTTATGATCCATACCCCTGTATCTTCCATCGACGTCATTGAGCAGGTTGGGTACGATCATGGTATGGTACAGGGCAGTGTAAAACTTGATATTGTCTTCCTTTTCCCCTCCGAAAACCTGAATTTTGGACAGTTGTTTTTCCCATTTTTCTTTGGCTGAAAGGTAGATCTCTTCAAATCCCTTACCGGATGTCTCGGCTTCCAGATTTTTCCTTGCTCCCTCGATGTCAACAAATGAAATACCGACTTTAACAAGTATTTTTTCATTATCGCTCAGGTCAAACTGAAAATATCCTCTCAGGGAATCGCCTGTTAGTTCGTTGCCGGCCACTCTTTTCATGCCATTAAGCAAATCGTACTGTGCAATAGGTTTTGAAAAGCGCGCAACAAAATAGATTCTCTGGTCCTTTGCCCATGAAGAAGAATATCTGTAACCGGATATCTCGTTTTCACTCTCTACTTTAAGTGCCGAAGCCGTCACTTTGTCCCGGTGTTCCAGGTCAACCATAATGCCTCCTCTCCCCGCTCCGTAATAGGTGTATTGATGAACTCCGCATCTTTCTGTTGATGTCAGTGCAACATCAATATTATAGTCATCCAGATGTACTGTGTAAAGACCAGGACTTGCAGTTTCTTTTTTATGGCTGAACAGAGAACCCGGCTTTTTCATTTCATATTTTTTGATTTCGCCCTGAAAAGGCAGGAACAGAATATCTGCATAATCCGGCACTCCGGTACCGCTCAAATGTGTATGGGAAAATCCATAAACAATGGTATCTGAATAATGGTATCCGCTGCAGCCATCCCACCCGGTAAGCCTGGTATCAGGGCTCAGTTGTACCATTCCAAAAGGGCAGACCGCTCCCGGATAAGTATGGCCGTGTCCTCCGGTTCCGATGAAAGGATCGACGTAATTGGTATAGGACTGTGCATTGATCGATCCGGATATTAAAAACATCCATATCAAAAGGCAGACTGAACAGGCTTTTGTTAAAATCTTAAATGATTTCATCATGTTTTTCTTTATTTAAATCAATTCGTGTGACCGGTTGTCTGAATTTATAAAATACCGGCAATGTCTAAAATGATCATTGCCTGCTTCAGGAAAATGACCTTTTTGCACATTGAGGGTAAATTTTATTTTTTATGTTTTTCCAGTTCATTCCAGGCAAGTGCTGCAGCACCGAGTATTGCAGCATTGTTACCATCAAGTCCTGAAGGCAGTATCTCTATCTTATTTTTGTATATGGCCAGAAGATTTTCTTCCAGATATTTTCTCAGCGGTTCAAATATCAGCGGACCGGCAGCAGCCATTCCCCCAAAAAGCACGATATGAGAAGGACTGGTGACTGCAGCCACATTGGCCAGTGCTTTACCCAGTTCTTTTCCCGCCAAACGGAATGCTTCCCTGGCAACGACATCACCTTCCAATGCAGCGATCTCAATCATTTTACCGGTCAGGTTTTCATAAGGAATGTTCTCCAGCTTCCCTGCCATTTTCTGTTCCTCGTGCATGAAAATGACACTTTTACGAAGTCCCGTAACAGAGGAATAGGTTTCCAGGCAACCCTTACGTCCGCAACCGCACAGGCGGCCACCAGGGGTACTTGTCATATGGCCTATCTCACCGGCAAAACCGTCATGACCATAGATCAGTTGACCGTTGGCCACTACCCCGCTGCCCACGCCTGTTCCCAGTGTGATCATGACAAAATCCTTCAGTTCGCCGGCAACTCCGAATTTCATCTCACCTATGGCTGCTGCGTTTGCATCGTTGGTGAGAAAAACCGGGATTCCCAGACGATTGTGCAATTCACCTGCCACATCGATCTTTCCTTTCCACGCCAGGTTTGGCGCAAATTCGATCATACCGGAGTAATAATTGCCATTTGGCGCTCCTATCCCCATTGCATTCAGGTTGGCACCTGTATTGGAGATCAGGGAACGTGCATCCTGGGCAACCTGATTTGCAAATGATTCAAATTCCGGAAAGTCCGTAGTGCGAAGGTGTGTTCTGGAGAGTATCGTTCCTTTTTTATCGACCAGTGCGATATCCGTATTGGTGCCGCCTATATCGATCCCTATAACTGCTTCTTTCATATAAAAAAATTAAAAATAAACCATTCTGCAGGAAGGTTGATCAACCAAACTGCAGCTCTATCAGCCGGATTTAACCCCGAAATTATTTAATTGCAAATTTTGTGCCTGAATACTCAATTTACATTTGTTCAGACCAAAAGAAAAAAGACCGGCAAATCAGTTGACTGATCTGACGGTCATTTGTTTGCTTTTCTTGCCTAAACGAGTTTTTCCAATTCGGGATCATTCTTTTTCATGATGGCTGCCATGATCAGAGCAATGATGATACCAGGCAGGAAGAGTCCCCATAACCAGCCTAAAAATACCTTTCCCGGACCAAATGAAATGCCATCCTCTTCTAACTGTTCGATGGCTGTGTCTGCAGCCTCATCACCCATAAATCCTCTCATTTTATCCATAGCTTCAATGGCTTTATCCAACTGAATATCCAGCAGGCTGCTGTCTATGTAATTATAAAGTACATAAGAAAAAATTGAAGCGAGTAATGTACCGATGCCATAGGTGAGGAAAATCGGTAGTAATACGTTTCCAAATGAGATAAAACCACCATTCTGATCTCTGGCTTCTTTACCTGCCTTGTACATAAAAAAGATGTATATCAGGATAACCGTCCATCCACCCCATGAAACTACGATACTTTTGTCAACAAAATAAAAAACCAGTGTGAGGATGATCGCCACAACTCCGGCCAGAATACCATTTAAAATTCCAGAATTTTTCATAATGATCAATAGCGCTTTAGATGATAAATATAATAATTGAAAGTTAAACCAACATAAACAGGTAATACAGACCAAAACCGGTTAAAAAAAGGATGCCGATCCAACTCAGATATTTCATAAAAAGATTGGGTCTGTGTTCCGCAGGAAAATCAGATCTGAAAACTAACATATAATTCATCACTGCAATGACAGGAGCTGTCAAAAAAGAAATAATGGTGGCCAGTTTAACCATCTGCCCCATAGTGGAAGTCAGGTATGCAATGAAAATTACTGCTCCGACTGCTACCAGGATCATAAAAAACCAGTAACCATTCCTGCCTCTCAACAAGATATGAGTGAACGGCTCCTTTTTCAAACTGGTCAAAACACGCGGAAATGCATCAAGACAGGTCAGTACTGTACTAACCATTGTGGTAATAGCGGCCAAAGCAACAATCGGATATGCCCAATCTCCCAGGTTTTTGGTAAAAATACCGATCACCTGCCTGGCAAAAACCGCACCGACAGGAGATACTTTCTCTTCCGATCCGAACAAGATCAATGCGCCTAACAGCAAAAAACATAATGCAAGAAACATTGTTGCCCAATATCCGGTATTGAAATCAAAAAGGGAATCTTTCAGACTGATACTTCCTTTGCCCAGTTTGAGTTTTTCAACCACCCACATGGATTGCCAAACGGAAAGGTCGAAAGGTGCAGGCATCCATCCCACAAGGGAGATCAGAAACGCGATATGGATCTGGTTGGTAAATTCAAATGACCCCCATCCCGGAAGTGGATTTTGAAATAATGCAACGACCAATGCAATGATGGTTGTCAGAGATAAAATGACTATGATGTACTTGATGAGGGAGTCCAGAAATTTATACTTGCCAATTCCCAGGATCAAACCGCTGACAGATAATATGATGATTGACCAGACGGTGGGATTACCCCATGAGGTGACCTCCTCAAATAAACCGGCAGTAACAACGGTCACTGCAGCCTGGATCCCGAACATCGTACCCAATGTGATGATACCAAAAAGTACGATCGCCCAATTACCCAGCCGACGATAACCTTCGATCAGACTTTCCTGCCGGACATTGGCATATCTGACAGAAAATTCGAAAATGGGAAACTTCAACACATTGGCAAGTATGACCGCAATGACCAGGGTAAGTCCGTAGTTGGCTCCCGCAGTTGTGGATTGAACCAGGTGAGATACACCAATCGCCGCTCCGGCAAACAGCAATCCGGGTCCCATTTTTTTGATGATATTCATGCGATCATTTTTTTACTGAAAAATCTGAGCGATTCATTTAATAATCTGGTTAAAGTTATACTTGAACTGATATGACATATTTTACCCTTTTTCAGATACTTAATAACTGAAAAAGTTATTCAAAGAAATTGTCATACTGATTCTGATGCCCCGCTTTGCTCAGCACTTTTTCCCTGGGTTTTTCGCTCAGATCGAGGACATCTGTATCGTCATTTGCCTTGAGTAACAGGTCGGCCTTTTCTTCTCCCAACAACAGTGAAAAACCTTCATTTTCCCATTTTTCCAGCATTTTCAGGCCTTCTTCTTCAAAAATACCGTTCTGAAGGTCAACGGATTTCATGAAGTTTTCGGACAAGTTCATGAATTGCTCCATCTCACCCACTTTCTGGCTGACATCATCCGCTATAGCTTCCAATGCCATATCGAACATGACCCTTTTGTCGGTATTGCCCGCGATGATGTTCATGGCTGATTTCATTGCGGAATGAGACGTTCTGATCGCTTTTCTCTCCACTTCCTTGACCTTCACCTGATCCTGAACGTCTTCCATCATCACCTGGGAATTTTCTTCCATTTTGACCAGCACCCTGTACAGGATCTCCATTTTTTTATAGAGGTCTTCCAGTTTGATATTGGATTCCTTTAGCCTGCCTGCCTGACGGGTTTTGAGGATCATGACGTTTTTATTGTTCTCTTCCTTTGCTTCGGAAGCCAGGTTGAGATTGCTTTTGATCTGTTTTTGGTTATTGAGGATCAATTCCTTGAGCTGGTGCATCTGTCCCCTCAGGCGACTGATCTGCCTGTTCATTTTCTTCAGGTTTTCCTTGAGGTCCTGAACATAGGATTTCAAAATACCGATCGGATCGAGCTTAACAAAAAGCCCCGTTACCCAGCGCATCACGCTTTTATACATGTACCATACCAGGCTGCGCATCTTTGGATCGAGTACCATATAAACCAATGCGCCTATCGCCAGGATGATCACAGCGAGTCCCAAAGTATTGGCCGCAAAGGCAAGGATCTGTGGTAAAAATGTAAAAATGAGCAATCCTCCTCCGAGTACAAGAGCACCAAGTGCAATTGCTCCGGTAACACCTTCAGGCCTCTGCCAGAATGTTTTAGGTTTGTATTGTTGTATAGCCATTTTTTATCAGTTTAAATATTGATTCATTTTTTCAAGGTCTTTGCGGATCTGCCCTACTATAGTTTCATATGCCAGCCGGAAACTGGACTGAACCTGGTCAACTTTCCTCGCGGCTTCTTCCATCTCCAGTCTGATATTCTCCCTGCTTTTTTTCAGGGACTCAATCTGATCCAAAAGCTCCCTGATCTGTTTTTCCTTCAATGAAAGCTCCTGCTCGGTTTTTGCGAGGTCTTCATTACGGCTTTTGATCCTCGCCACCCGCTGATTCTCCACAGCTGCACTGAACTTGTCGTTTTCATTTTTGAGTATATTCAGATAATGAGCAGCACTGTCCAGCAGGGATTTTTTCTCCACCCCAAGGGTTTTTGCAAGGGTAAAAGCTGTCAGGTACCGCTTACCCTCATCCGGTTCCATGTTCAGCAATGAATTGACAGCTTCCTTGAATTCCAGGTAATCATATCCCTGCTGATTTTTGGCTGCGACCGCATCAGACAATACCTGGATGAACCGGTCAAAGGAATCTTTATCCGGCTGCACCTGTTCAGTTTTAGCGTCTGATGTTTCCGCAACCGTTGATTGTGCTTCTGTCTGTCCGGAGTTTTTTTGCTGAACAGGCGTTTCTTCGATCACAAACAAAGACTTGATTTTTTTAAACATGCTCATTTCCATCCGCAGTTAAAGTATCAGATTCCAAAATTAAAATAAAAACTAAGTTTTCAATCTATAATTTTACATAAGTTGGTAAAAAGACGACGAAATCAGGAAATATCCATTCTGAACACTTTCTGCACAGGATCATTCAATTTGTTCCTGATCATCCTCCACAACTGAGATCTGGCTTTGATATGCAGATGCCTCGACATGCTTCCTGATCTTCCGGAATCCCAGCCTCCATAAAAATGCGACAAAAATAAAAAATCCCAGAAACACCATGATCGCCCTGGTCGGATCCATCTGGCTGATACCCGAACTGTACATCAAGAGAAAATCAAAGATCCCGTGAGCCAGAATGGCCATACTCAGACTCAATAACAGGAAATAAAAGCGTCTTGAAGGATTGAATTTGGCCATTGAAAAATAATAACCCATGATCACACCGAACAAGGCATGGGCCGGTACGGTGATGATCGCCCTGGAAATACCAACATGCATTCCCATCTGAAAAACATACAGGATGTTCTCAAACAAGGCAAACCCCAGGGAAACAAAGGCGGCGTAAATGATGCCGTCATAATGCTCATTGAAATGTCTGTCTCTCCAGATGAAAATGAACAAACACAAAAATTTGAAGAATTCTTCAGGGATGGCAGCCCATAAAAAAGCGCCTGTCAAAGCATCGTTCAGTGGAAGTCCGGATTTCATCTCAGTCATGCTGCCAAAGGGCATCAGAACCACAATGGTCAAAACTGCAGACAGCAATCCGCCTGAAAATGCTTTGAACAGGGTGATCAAGGGCTCTTTTTCGTATTTATCCCGGTAGTACAGATAGATCATGATGACGATGACGGGAAAAACGGATATTAAAATCAGAGACATATGAATAATTTGAAAATTTGGAAATTGGATAATTTGAAAATTTGGAAATTTGGAAATTTGAAAATTCGGGGATTTGAAATTGCATGAATCCCAAAATCATTTTTACAATAAAATTGATACATATTAAGTAAATTTTAATATATAACAAAAAAGTATTTGTCAATATTTGCCGGAAGATTTTCAAGATTTCTCACTCCGTTCGAAATAACTTGGTCCCAAGTGGTTTTAGGGGGTTGAGGGCAGGCAGCGGCTTTGCCGCCGCCTACCCTCTTCTATTATCATTAACCATCTGTCATTCCCTACGAAGTGAGGAATCTTGAACACATAATTCTACACTTTTTAATTTTGTAGGACTATATTGATATTCAATCCTAAGTATTTTTAAAATATGTATTAATTCTTGTATTCTTAGAAAATATTTTCCTTTAACAATTTATCTACAATTCAAGACCAATTTTTCAAATTCCCGAATTTTCAAATTTTCAAATTCATCACAAGTATTTCACGATCCAGTCAGCCATTTTACGCATAAAAGGGCTGTAAGGCACTTTAAAGAGATCAGAAATGCTGAAAGGTAGCCAATAGGACAATACGCTTTTTTGATGACTGAATGCCATAAAACTGTATTTTCCGTGATAACTGCCCAATCCGCTGTTGTTGATCCCGCCAAATGGCAGGTGTGGATTGGTAAAATGCAAAATTCCGTGATTGACCACCACTCCACCGGCCGGAATACGGCTGATCAACTGACGAACGGACCTTTTGGACTTTGAAAAAATGTACATGGCCAGCGGCTTTTGCATGGACCCAAGCTTATCGATCAGGACCTCCGTATCTTCGTATTCATACAACGGCAGTACAGGACCGAAGATCTCCTCGGAATGGATGTTGGATACTGCCGGTACATTCAAAAGTACATTCGGACGCATTTCCAGGGTTGCCCTGTTTTCATAACGCTTCCTGCACAGACTTGCCCCTTGTTCCAAAGCATCATCCACCAAAGCGCTGAGCCTGTCAAAATGCCTTTCATTGATGATCCTGACCATCTCCGGATGGTTGTTCCCTCCTTCAACTGACCATTTCGCCATTTCATTTTTAAGGGCATTAACCAGATTTGCAGCCACGGAATGATGTACCATAACGAAGTCAGGTGCGATGCATGTCTGCCCTGAATTGATGGTTTTGGCCCAGACAATTCGCTTGGCTGCCTTTTGAACATCCGCAGTTTCATCTACGATCACGGGCGATTTGCCACCCAATTCGAGGGTGACCGAACTCAGATGCGCACTCGCAGCTTTCATCACCAGTTTTCCCACAGTCGGGCTTCCCGTAAAAAATATATGATCAAATGGCAGGGTAAGCAATTCCTGCGCAACCGTTGCATCACCCTCTACAACAGCAATTTCCCGTTCATCGAATGTTGCACTGATCATTTTTTTGATGACTGCTGTGGTGGCCGGAGAATACTCAGAAGGTTTCAGGATAATGGTATTGCCTGCGGCGATCGCACCTGCAAGCGGCATCAGACAGAGGTTGACCGGGTAATTCCAGGGTGAAATGATCAGGGCACTCCCTTTTGGCTCATATACGATCCTGGACGTTCCGCCGAACAGTTGAAAAGGGGTTGCCACGCGATCTCCTGCCATCCAGTTGGCCAGGTGTTTCCTCAAAAATCTGATCTCGCTCACCACCGGAAAAATTTCCGTAACATCACTTTCCACCTCCGACTTGTTCAGGTCCAGTTTCAGTGCTTGCTTGAATTCTTCCCGGTATTCCATCACCACTTTCTCCAGTAAGCTCAGTTTCCTTTTACGTTGAGCAGCATCCGTTGTTCTGAGTACCCGCTTAAACTCCTGTTGCCTGGTAAAGATTTCCTTAATTTCCATGTTATATTATTAGCATTGAACTTCCTCTGTGCATCCTCTGTGCCTCCTCTGTGTAAAAAAATAAAATCAATTTTTCTCTTCGATTTTTCTGACCACAAACATATATGGGCTCAAATAAGGTAAAAAAGACACAAAGGAAATACAGTAATAATCATTTCAAAAACTTTAAACTCTGTGGCTCTCTGTGTAATTAATTGTCTTACAAGGAGAAAATACATATTTTGACGGTTCTGAAATTATTCTTACTGATCTCTCAATATCGTAGAATTTTACTCCTTTGCCGGAATTTTACTCATCGCCCTTTCAGCTATCGCCGTGATCGTCAAAGACGGGTTGACACCCGGATTGGCAGATACGGCAGAACCATCGCAAATGTACATATTTTCATAGCCAAACACTTTATTATCTTGATCGATCACCCCTTCATCCGGATCTGCTCCCATGACAGCTCCGCCCAAAATATGCGCTGTGGTCGGGATGCCGGTGATCGTTTCTGTTGCCAGTACGCGGTTGATCCCTTTCACCAGTCCGGCGTATTTCCTTGCAATGCTGTGCGCCAGCGGGATGAACGCAGTCGGCGCTGTGCCTGACTCGCTTTGTGAATACAATCCTGACCCCTTTATTTTCAGCCGCAGCGTACTGTCCAGTTGCTGCATGAATAAAACGATGGATGTTTGTTTGCCAAAATCCCTGATCCGCAGGACCTGCAACATGTTTTTCCACTCCCTTAAAGGTGAAATCAACAAATACAATAACCTCTTGAAAAAATGGGATTCAGTGATCATGGGCATCATCAGCAGCCGCCAGAAACCGGAACGGTTACCATAACGCACCGGTTCAATATGTGTATCAGCATCCAGTTGTATAATACTGCCAATGGCAATTCCGGAAGACATGTCCAGGTTTTTATCCTTACTGACGATGCCGAGCAAAGCTTCATTGTTGGTTCTGACCAGTTCACCGAGTTTATCAGATAATCCGGTCAGGTTTTTCCTTTTATTTTTCAATAAAAGCGGTATCGTTCCCAACACTCCTCCTGCCAGGATCAATCCTTTAGATCGAAGGATCCTCGGTTTGGAAATCCAACTGGTCGATTTTTTCAGGATCAGCTCGTAACCGTTTTCTCCCTTGTTGCCGGACGGTATGATCCCGGCCACTTCATGTTCAGCCAGAACTTCCGCTCCTTTTTGCATGGCAAGATGCAGGTAATTGGTATCCAGCGTATTTTTGGCTCCGTGCCGGCATCCGGTCATGCAGGCACCGCATTTGATGCACCCGGCTCGCGCAGGACCTGCACCGTCAAAAAACGGATCCGGAACCGTTTTACATTCTTCACCGAAAAAAACGGCTACTTTGGTGGGTGAAAACTTATCCCCGACGCCCAACTCCTGCGCCAGTTTTTGAAAAGCCTGATCGCTGTCACCCAATGCCGGATTTTCTACGGCCCCGAGCATCCTCAAGGCAGTTTCATAGTGCGGAGCGAGTTCAGACTCCCAGTCAGCCAGTTTTGCCCAGCTCCCGTTTTTGTAAAATCCGGGTTTGGGCTTGGGTAAGGTATTGGCGTATACCAGCGAGCCGCCGCCAACGCCGGTTCCGCTTAAAATGGTGATATGCCTCAAAAAAGTGATCTTCTGAATGCCAAAAAACTTCAATGCCGGCATCCAGAGCCATTTTCTCAGATTCCAGTTGGTTTTGGGAAAATCCTCCGGCCGGAACCATTTGCCCTTTTCGATCACCAGGACTTTATATCCCTTCTCTGATAGCCTGAGAGCAGCAACTGAACCACCGAACCCACTTCCAACAATTATATAATCATACATCAAATACTGTTAATTTTTTATTGATCACTCGCGTTCATTTGAATTGGCTTATTCCATTGAGCACAACCAAGCTTAAATGTATGGAATTGTTTTTATTCCTTCGTAAAATTTCAATTATATTTGCAAAATTATAATTTGAAGGCGGAATAACGAAAGTACTGCTGCTAAGAACTTGCCAAAATCCATCTGACATGCACACAAACAAAAAATTTTCAAGCACATTGATCGCGAATACCATCCGGGGATTATCCATGGATGCCATTCAGAAAGCCAACAGCGGACACCCGGGACTCCCTATGGGAATGGCCGATGTGGCAACCGTTCTCTGGAAGGATCACCTGAGATTCAATCCGGAAAATCCTTCCTGGTTCAACAGGGACAGGTTTGTATTGTCCGGCGGACACGGCAGCATGCTGTTATACAGCCTTTTGCATCTTTTCGGTTACGATCTGAGCCTGGAAGACATCAGGCAATTCAGGCAACTGGGCAGCAAGACGCCCGGACACCCTGAAATTGAGATGACACCTGGGGTGGAGACCACTACAGGTCCTTTAGGCCAGGGTCTCGCCAATGCGGTCGGTATGGCAATAGCGGAAGCACATCTGCATGCGCAGTTTGCTCCTGTGGATCATTATACTTTTGTGATGGCCGGAGACGGAGATCTGCAGGAAGGTATTTCTCATGAAGTCTGTGCACTGGCAGGTCATTTGAAACTGGGTAAACTGATCCTCTTATTTGACAGCAATTCCATCACCATAGACGGAAAAACAGACCTCAGTTGTTCTGTGGACATGAAGAAACGCTTTGAGGCCTACGATTGGCATGTACAGGAAATTGACGGACATGACCATGAACAGATCAGTAAAGCGATCAGTAGAGCCAAAGAAAATCCGGATCAACCCGGCATCGTGATCTGCAAAACCGTCATCGGTTATGGCAGCCCGAATAAAGCCGGAACCAGTCATGTACATGGTACACCTTTGGGGACTGAGGAAGTGTTACTGACTAAAAAAGCCTTGGGTCTTCCTGAAGATCAGACATTTTATGTTCCTGGAGAATTGGCTGGACTGGCCCAGGCTTCTCAGGCCAGAGGTAGAGAGCTGGAAAAGGAATGGCTGGATGTTATGGAGCAATTCAGGGAAAAAGATCCTGAAGGTGCAAAACTTTTTGAAAAATCCATTGTAAAAGATCTTGGCCAACTGGCAGACCATATTCCGGCATTTGCTCCAGGCAAGGCTCTGGCAACACGATCTGCATCGGGAAAAGTGCTTGAATACCTGGTTCAACATACCGGTATGCTGTTCGGCGGTTCAGCTGACCTTACACCTTCCAACAATACCAGAACATCCGCTCAAAAGCCATTCACGGCAGGGGATCATTCAGGCAATTACATGCATTATGGTGTGCGCGAACACGGGATGGGCTCCATCATGAACGGGATCGCACTGCATGGTGGGTTGATCCCTTACGGAGGGACTTTCTTTGTTTTCTCAGACTATATGAAACCGGCGATCCGGATGGCTGCATTGATGGATCAGCAGACCATTTTTGTACTGACCCATGATTCCATCGGATTGGGCGAAGACGGACCGACGCACCAGCCGGTGGAGCACCTGGCTGCCTTGAGGGCTGTTCCGAATTTGTTGGTATTGCGTCCTGCAGATGCCAATGAGACCGCTGAAGCATGGAAAATCGCCCTGGAAAGGAAACACGGACCTTCCTGCCTGGTGTTGAGCAGGCAGAATTTAAATATTTTGGACACGGATGCCTATCCGGTTCACATGGCTTCAAAAGGCGCTTATGTTTTGGCTGAAGATCCCGGTTTTGACCGGATCATCATCGCCAGCGGTTCCGAGGTTCATCTTGCCTTGCTGGCAAAAGCAAAACTCAATGAAACGGGTAAAGCTGTCAGAGTGGTATCGATGATGTCCTTTGAACTTTTCGAACAACAGGATGATCCTTATAAAGCCTCCGTTTTGCCGCTTGCAGTAAAGAACAGGCTGGCCATTGAAGCGGGCAGTTCACTGAGCTGGTACAAATATATCGGTACTGAAGGGAAAATACTGGCGATGGATAGTTTTGGAAAGTCAGCGCCGGCAGAGGTAGTGTTCGATCATTTCGGATTCAATGTGGATCGGGTAGTTGAACTGATCGGTTAGTCTTTTCCACAGATTTGCACAAATTGCAACACAGTTTTCTTAAATTATAGTTTTTCGTTAAATCGGCGCATAACTATGTGCACCTATGTGCCTATGTTCCTATGTGTTAAAAGATTTTTTCACCACATAGGTACATAGAAACATAGATTCAATCTACCTGGTTGCTAACAGGGTAAAACATTAAAATAAAATGGGTTTTTCAAAAGCTTTGATGCACAAATGAAGGGGAACACGGATGACACGGATTTTACGGATTATCACAGATTCCAATTATAAAAATCCGTGCTGATCTGTCTGATCCGTCTGATCCGTGTTCAAAAAAATGAATGTCGGTTTTTTCACAGATTTGCACTAATATTTAAAGTTTCAAACTTTCACCAAAGCCGTTGAAATCAACGTTTTATTCAATGATAATGTTAATTCTTTTTCCGAGTCCGAATTCAAATAGTTTAAAAAGTGTTGAAAGTTGAATATCGGTTTTCCCGTTTTCAATTCGTGAAATATAACTTTTTTTAGCACCAATTTTATCTGCCAATTCTTCCTGAGTCAATTTAGCTTCCAGTCGTTCTTCCTTCAATAATTCACCTATCACAAATGCTTTTGCCTTTGCTTCAAACTCAGTGCGTTTCTCACTTCCAACGGGACCATATCGCTCATTCAAATGGTCTTCAAATGTGGTTATATGCTTGTTACTTTTCATCGAAATATTGTTTTTTGATTTTAATAGCACGTTCAATTTCTTTAGGAGGTGTCTTTTGAGATTTCTTTGTAAAACCATTCATTACAACAACGATCTTACCTTCATCATAGCAAAAGAAAATTCTAAAGATATCTGAACCTTGTTTTACCCTAAGATAGAACAAATTCTTTTCATGGGTTGATCCGATATGCTTACCTGGAATTTGCCGGACATATTGCAACATAAAAAGTCCGAAATCAATCTTTTCCTTTACTTTTTCTTCCTGACTGTCAAAGAATTCGAAGAAATATGACTTATAGAAGATCAATTTTCTTATTTGTTCCATATACAAAGTTAACTAATTGTGGAACAAATGCAAATTTTTCTTTCAATTTTTTTGTTTTTGATATGCCCGATATCCCTTACCTATGTGCCTGTTTATCTATGTGTTAAATTATTTTTTTCACCACAAAGGTATAGAAACATAGATTCAATCTGCCTGTTAGCTAACAGAGTAAAACACTTAAAATAAAATGGTTTTTTTAAATGCTTTGTTGCACAAATGAAGGGGAACACGGATGACACGGATTTTACGGATTTTACGGATTTTTACAGATTCCAGTTATAAAAATCCGTGCTGATCTGTCTGATCCGTAAGATCCGTGTTCAAAAAAAAACATAACTATTCCGGAAATTTCAACTTGAAAAACTATAACTATGTGCGCCTATGTTTCTATGTTCCTATGTGTTAAAAGATTTTTTTCACCACATAGGTACATAGATACATATATACATAGGTACATAGGTACATAGATTCTTCATGCCAATTTAATTGCAAGGTGAAATGGCTTTTAAAAGGATTGTTGCCTGATAAATTTGACATAAGCAGAAAAAAATTAATTTTCATCGCGGTGGTAGATCTCAAAACCTTTTTCCTCAATATGCCTGCTCAGTACAGGATTCGATAGATCTGAAAATATCACTACATCAACGAAATATGGAAGTGAACTTTCTTCAAATTCACCCTTCAGTCTGAAAAGCGTCCTTTTGTCAACTATCTCATTCATGATGGCCAGATCAATATCACTGCCTGTATGATAGGTTCCGTTTGACCTGCTGCCAAAGATCCGGACAGATTTAATGTCCTCATATTTGTAAAAAATGTCTTTGATGGCAGCCAAATCCCGCTCAGTCAGCCCCGAAAGTGTCAAAAGATCATTTTTTATAATTAATGTTTTGGACATGTTAAAATTGTTCATTGAAAAACTGATAAAGCTTTGCCAATGCAGGATAAATTTCCTGTCTCAGGAACTTTTCTGAGCTTTCAAATTTGGTTCCATTGTAGTCATGAGATAATTCATTTCTCATATCCAGTCCATCGATCAAGACTTGTGCAAAATCAATATAACCAGCCTGTTGCGCAATCCTGAAAGTATCTTTTGGCGAAGGTTTAAATGAAAAACCTTTTTCTTCCAGAAAATCCTTCATCACCTTCCAGGACAGATCAATGGTGAACTCAAATCTCTGGATCAAACCATTCCGTTCCAGCTCATTCAATTCATCCAATTCAATTGCTTCCTTCAGTTTATTAAACGCATTGGTATAATTTTCAAACCGCTTTTTACATCTATTGCTATGCTCATCCATAATACAAAAGTACAATTTTCAAGTAATTACACTACAGAATTAACTGCATAAGAGCCTTTTTATTTAAATAATTCTGAAACTACTCCACCTTCACCACCCTTTGCACCACCATCTCCTTCCCTGCCAGGATCCTCAGAAAATAGATCCCCTTATGCAACTGATCCAACCCATTCAAGACCAGATAGGATCCTTGCCACTCCCATCCATCCTCACTGATGTCAAAAACTTTTTTCCCCGCCACATCAAAAATATCGATCAGTAATGGCCCGGATCTGTCAGGCCTTACCAATAGATGAAGCTGATCTGAAAAAGGATTCGGGAAAGCCTTCCATAACACGCCAACCTCAGCCTGATTTTCAGTGAACACCGGAGAAAGCATGACAACCAATTGCGTGTCTGCCTTCAGGTCTACAGCCCCGGCATATTGATTGAATCCTTCTGCAGATATAATGTATTCATAATTCCGGGCAAAGAGCCCATGGGTTGATACTGTTCCCTCATTATCCGTCCAAAGGATGTCGTTGAAGATTTCAACTTTTGCATGCTCAACCGGTAAACCTGATCCCAGTACTTTGAATGTAATTGAATACGTTGGAATTTCCTCCAGATATAACTTATTGAAAAAATCGACAAATCTGACTACCAAAGTATCCACCACATTTTGATAGCCGGCTTTGGACACTTCGTAAATTTTGGTTCCACGCAGTACTTGATTGAATATGGCTATACCTGTCTGACCGGTCAGCATGCTATCTGAGTCAAACCGGATGAATGCTTCATTGATTGGTTCTCCGCTTGAACTGCTCAGTACCTCAAAACCAACCTGTTGAAATGACTGCGGAAAAACGACCTGGTCGATCCAGGCACCATCACGTCCACCAATGTCTGATTGATCCTTGGCATAGATCCATTCAAAGGTGTGAACACCTGTATCCACAGGAAAGCTAACTTCCATCCAGTCCATCTCTCCGCTCCATGCACCAATTTCTTCATCATCGATATAGAATTTCAGGAAATCATAAGCTTCCTCCGAAGATGTTTTTAAAGCAAAACTGACCTCTCCTTTTGCTGCGATATCCAAACTTATACTCAGTATAGATTGTTGGTTGTGTGCGGAAATCCCTGATCTCAAACTGTATGCACCGTCATAAGACTCATCCGTTACGCGCTCCCATGGTTGTGCATTCATCTCCAATCCTTCGGATATGCCTGCTTCAAAGTCCTCGGGATCAGCCTGATACAGAAACACCCTGATCTCCGCTTGAATGGTGTCCAAAATGACTGTTTGCAAGCCGGTGATATATCCATTCCCGGCAACCCTCAATTCATACGTTCCGGTTGTAACAGAATCCATACGGAACCAACCGGTTGAATCGGTAATTACAGCTGCATAAGGTGTTCCTTCAAGCATAACAGATGCATCGCCAATGCCTTGCCCTGTAACAGCATCCACCACCTGCCCGTTGAGCGTAGCGGTTTGGGCTTTCTGCAGCACCACATCCAGCTTGTATGAAGAGTCAATACGCTCAATGTTCACTTCATGGATCTGAGGCTGATAACCAAAAGCAGAAAATTCCAGTTGCCAGGTGCCGGGTTCCAGCATCCGCAAATAATGACCGTGATAGGGATTGGAACGTACCCAGGATTCATCCTTGTCGTGGTTCAACACGGTGATTTTGGCCTCCAGCGGGATCCCGTCTTCATTTTTTACGGTGCCGCTGATCCCTGTCTGCAACCATTCGATGTAACTCAACAAAGATTCCCTCTGGTATCCCCAAAATGCAGGCAGCAATTCTGTGGCAGTTAAAAACGCATCATGTAATTCAAGCGTCACTTCCCTGCAATGGTGCCAGTAATTCATATAATCCTGCCTGCCGCCTGCCACTACATACCAGTCACCGCCATGGGTATACCCCGGAAAAAAATAGCCTTGCGGGCTTACGGCATGTACCTGATCAGCCCATTGTATGGAAATCGTTTCAAACCAGTTGTGGTCAGCGTGTTTCCGTTCGCTGCTTACCCAGGCATCCCAGGGATAATTGACGAGTTCGGCGCCATCGTGAAAATTGGCGGATAAACTGAGGGTTTTGCTTTGGGCAAAATCCATCATGGCGATGGTTTCAACCTGGTAAGGCCCCGAAGGGTTGGCCCCTACCCTTGGGTCGGGAAAATTGCGGTTGATATCCTTTCCGTTGGCATTGCCGCGGGTCGCTCCGGCCACGGTGTGGTTGCCGGACTTGTAGGTGCCGTCGGGATTGGCGGCCGGGTTGATATAGATCACGGATTCATTGAGCATCCGGGTGATCCGGCTGTCTGTGCCATAGTTCTGCACCAGGTGATCGGCTAGGCGCAGCATCAGTACAAAACCGGTGGTTTCGTTGCCATGCATGGAACTGGTGTAGAACATTTCGGGTTTGGGAAGCATGTTCTCCACCTCGCTGGTTATTTTCAAAACATACAATTTCCTGCCTTTAATCGTGGTGCCGATGCTGTCAAGCCGGCACAATCCGGGAAACTGTACCTCGAAGCGCTTCATCATTGCCCGGTATACCTCATACGTCGGGTATCGGTCCCAGTTGGCCATCTGATCGATGGACGTGGCCATGTCCAGGTTCCGGTATCCTTCGGAAGGGTGCCTCAATAGTTCCGGGACATATCCACAGGCCCTGATCTTCGAAAGTTCCTCCTCATTGGCAAATGCGTAGATGTTTTCTCCTTCGATCCTGTGTATGGAAACAATGCGGGTGATGTGTTCATTGATCACGGACCGGTCCAGTTCCTTGAGTTTGAGGTAATATTCCTGGGCAAAGAGCCTTGATTGAACCATGAACAGGAACAGGAAACTGAAAATGGCCAGCAAAATTTTATTTCTCATGAGTAGAATTTATGATCATATACGCACATTTTACCCCCGGAAATTCAGCCCGGATCAAAACATTCATTCGTATATTAATTTATGATCAATTCGGATGTAATATTAAAAAAAATCCTTGACCCATGAATGGGATTTGCTGTATTAATCGTATTTTAGTGCACCAAAAGTCAAAGGTAAAAGGTTATTTTTAAAGGAAATTCTAATGCTTGATAACAAGACTGGAATTGTGCATTAATTTTATTACACGGAGTACCACAGAGCAAGGCACAGAGTTACACAGAGTTTCGTTTTAGTATATATAACTCTGTGGCCCTCTGCGTAAAACTTGTGGCCCTCTGTGGAACAAAAAAAATCTGCGAAAATCAGCGAGATCAGCTGGAAAATCTTTTTATTAATTCATTTCAAAAACTAAAAACTCTGTGGCCCTCTGTGTAAAAACTCTGTGGGCCCTCTGTGTAACTAAAAAAAATCATGACAAACAATTTTACCCCCATAAAAACCACAGAAAGGATCCAGTTGCTCGATGCCCTGCGAGGCCTCGCCATTTTCGGTATATTAATGGTCAATATGCCACTGATGTATGCACCCATTTCCCGGATTCTGGCCGGAGTTGAAGAAAACCTGTCAACATCCGACATTATCGGAGAATCCCTCATCAAACTGCTTTTTGAAGGCAAATTCTATGTCCTGTTCTCCATGCTCTTCGGCTACGGCTTTTACATTTTTATGAATAAAAGCACACCTGAAAAGAGCATTCTCCCCACCTTCAGAAGAAGGCTGTTCTTTCTCCTGCTCTTCGGGCTGACCCACGTAGTACTGCTCTGGGCAGGCGACATCCTTGTTTTTTATGCCCTTTTTGGCTTTTTACTCATACTTTTCAGGAATTCCTCCAATAAAAAGATCATCGGCTGGTCCATAGCATTTATTTCAATACCCAGTCTGCTCAGCATTTTCGGTGTAGTCATGATGGCCATTTTCATGGCTGTTCCCCAGGCACAGGAAAGCATACAGACAAGCAACGAACAGAGCGCCGAAACCATGAAATCCCTGATCGAACAGGCATATCAGCTGTATGCCAACGGCAGTTTTTCCGAAATCGTCTCCATCCGTCTGAAAGAATACCTGGCGCTGTTGCCAGGACTATTTTTCTTTTACCCCGTTGTGATGGGTATGTTCCTGCTCGGATTTTATGCTGCCCGCCGGCAACTGATCTCTCATTTCCAGGAACACCTTGCCTTGTTCAGGAAAATGTTCAGATGGACTTTACCCATAGGTTTACTCACCAGCCTGATCTATACTTATGCATATTTTAAAACAGACAACTCCATGCCCGATGCCTGGTCAGCACTGAGCACCCTCGGCCATACCCTTTCCGGAATTTTGCTTTCACTCGCATACGTATCAGCTATGGTGCTGCTTTTCGCAAACGGAAAGATGAAACTGCTGTTCAAATGGCTGGCACCAGTCGGCCAGATGGCACTGACCAATTACATCATGCATTCGGTCATCACCGCCATCCTTTTCCATGCATACGGTTTCGGGCTGTTTGGGAAAATAAATGTCTGGCAAGGCATAGCATTGACCGTTCTGATATTCCTGGTGCAAATACCCCTGAGCAAATGGTGGCTGCGCCTATTCCTGTACGGACCGCTGGAATGGCTTTGGCGAAGCCTCACCTACCTTAAATTACAGCCTTTCAAAAGACAAAAAGCGATTGTTTAATCAAATCAAAATTGTTTTATGTGCAGATTCATCGATCTTCATCCCGATAATATCCACACCGAACACATCTGCTGCGCGTTTTCCGACAAAAAATGCGCCCCGGGCTATCAGATGAAAAAAGATTGGCTAAAATCCGAATTCCAGAAAGGCTATGTATTTCGCCGCCTCGATGCCCGCGCTAAGGTATTCATCGAATACGGACCTGCCGAAACCACCTGGGTTCCGGTGGATGCACCCGGATATCTGCTGATTAACTGTTTCTGGGTTTCCGGGCAATATAAAGGCAAAGGACATGCAAAGGCATTGCTCCAAAGCGCATTGGATGATGCCGCCCTACAAGGCAAACACGGGCTCGTAACCGTCGTTGGCACCCAAAAATTCAATTTCATGAGCGACACCAAATGGCTGCTGAAACAAGGCTTCATGGATGTCGAACGCACCCCGGACGGATTCAGCCTGCTCGTCAGAAAGCTGCATGACAAGGCGCCGGATCCTGTATTTAAAGCCGTAGTTAAAACCGCTCAACCAACCCTTCCAACCGGCCTGACGGTATTTTATTCCAACCGCTGCCCGTTCACGGAATATTATGTCCGTGAGGAATTGCCCAAAACGGCAGCCAACAGGGACCTGGCATTAGAGATCGTCCACCTGGTAACCATGGAAGAGGCACGTTCAGCCCCGTCTCCCGCTACCATTTTCAGCCTGTTCCTGGATGGCAGGTTCATCACGACGGATGTGAGCGTTTGCATGGATAACCATTTTGATAACATCGTGAAAAAAGCCTTGAAAAATTAACTAAATAGCTGGGTAGCTAGTTGGCTTTTTAGTCTGTTAGTCTATTAGGTATATACAGACTAAATCGCTAAAAGACTAACAGACTAAACAACTAACAAACTAAATACCTGAAAAATGATCACTCAAAAACAAATCACAGCATTTTTAGCATGTAAAAACCTCGCCATCGCGGGCGCTTCCAGGGATAAGAAAAAATTTGGCAACCAGGTGATGCACGAACTTATGAACAAGGGTTTTGAAATTTTTCCGGTCAACCCGCATGCGGAAGAGATTGACAGCATGAAAGTGTATCCGGATGTGCTTTCCCTGCCGGAAACAGTGGAAAGCCTTTTGATCGTCACACCCAAAGCAGAGACGAAATCCATGCTCGAACAGGCGCTCCAGAAAGGCATCAAACATATTTGGATCCAGCAGATGGCTGATTCGCCCGAAGCGCTTGAATTTGCAACGCAAAACCAGATGGATGTGATCTTTGGGAAGTGCATCCTGATGCACGCCGGTCCTGTCAAAGGTGTACACGGATTTCACCGCTTTTTTATGAGATTGTTCGGGAAAATGCCCAGGTAGTTTTAATTTTCTATGACTGTTCAGGTTATTAAAAATATTGATATTTTTTTTTTAAAAAAATAGTTAAATTTGACGCACGTTATGCACTTTTCTTAACTTAAAAATTTATGCTATGAAAATTCTATTCAGATCAAATTTCCTGATACTTTTTCTTTTCTTATATACTTTTTATTCATGTTCATTTACTGAAGATATAGATGAAAAATCAAGTAACCAGGAACTTATTTTCAAAAATACTTCAAATGATGATATTCATATTTTTTATGAATTGTATTATCTTCAGTTAGGTGAACTCAGTTATACCAACCAGGAAGATTTTGATTCTTCTAATAAACTTACGCCAGGGAAAACAAGATCAGTACAAAATCACCTCACCTGGAGTGAAGACAAGTATCCTAAAATATATCATTATAATTTTTGGGCTGGCAGAAATGGAGAAGTTTTAGGAAGTATTGTTGACTATAAGATCAACCATGAAAAAAACAATAAATTCACTGTCACATGGGACGGATCAAAATTAAAACTGAATTGATCAGGTGTTTGATATCCACGTTGATGGCCTTTATTCATGAATGATCTCAATGGATCTATGTACCTATGTAACTATGTGGTGAAATAATCTTTTAACACATAGACACATAGGTACATAGGCGCACATAGTTTTAGCTTTGCATCGGGAAATCACAAAAATTTAAGTAGTCTTTTTTTGAACACTGATGACACGGATCGGACAGATCTTCACGGGTTTTTATAACTGATATCCGCGAAAATCCGTCAAATCCGTCAAATCCGTGTTCCCCCTTCATTTGTGCCATTTGTGGAAAATACCAACACCACCCTGTTCTACCCATATATTTAATTTTCTTTTATATATTTGTTGAACTATTAAATATATCTGCATGACCCAACCCATCAATGCCCGCCTCATCCTGGAAAACGGCAAAGTCTTCCATGGCAGTTCCTTCGGATATCCCGGATCCATCGCCGGAGAAGTGGTCTTCAACACCGCCATGACCGGTTACCCGGAAAGCCTCACCGACCCTTCCTACAAGGGACAGATCCTGGTGTCCACCTTTCCCCTCATCGGCAACTACGGCGTACCGCCTGCCAAAACCGACCAACACGGACTCATGCAATACCTCGAATCCGACCAGATCCACATCAGCGGGCTGGTGATCTCGGATTATTCTTTTGAATACAGCCACTGGAACGCCATGAGCAGCCTGGGTGACTGGTTCGTGGAAAATAAGATCCCCGCCATCTTCGGCATCGACACGCGCGCCCTTACAAAAGTCCTCCGGGAAAGCGGCTGCATGCTGGGTAAGATCGTCGTCAACGATGAGGACGTGGATTGGTACGACCCCAACCAGGACAACCTGGTCGACCGGGTGAGCATCAAGGAAAAAGTCACTTACGGAACCGGCAGATACCGCATCCTGCTGATCGATTGTGGGGTGAAATACAACATCATCCGCAGCCTGATGAAGTATGACACGACCGTCATCCGCGTTCCCTGGAACCACAACATTCAATCCGAAAATTACGACGGCTTGTTCATCTCCAACGGTCCGGGTGACCCGGTCATGTGCAAAGAAACTATTTCACAGCTGGAGATGGCATTGGGCAGGCCGGAACCGATCTTCGGCATTTGTCTCGGCAGCCAGTTGCTGGGAATTGCGAGCGGCGCCAACACCTACAAGCTCAAATACGGACACCGCAGCCACAATCAGCCGGTGATCGAGCACGGAACCAACCACTGCTATATCACTTCCCAGAATCACGGTTATGCCGTCGATCACTCCCAACTGAAAGCAGATTGGGAGCCGTATTTCATCAACCTGAACGATCAGACCTGTGAGGGCATCCGCCACCGGTCCCAGCCTGTCTTCGCCACCCAGTTCCATCCGGAAGCTTCCGGTGGCCCGACAGACACCGCCTTCCTGTTTGAACAATTTATAACCGAAATAAAGAAAAGAAATGTATGATTTTTTTAGTTCCACAAAGTAGTTATGTTTGAAAAGCATAAGCTAAAATTATTTTATATTAGAATATTCAAT